>UQFM01000067.1 GCA_900540295.1 uncultured Oscillospiraceae bacterium | reverse complement strand
CATACGAGCTACTGATCGGTCTCGTGGGCTCGGAGATGTGTATAAGAGACAGGCAATATCCTGTAAAGGATTCTTCCCGACTCACCTTTTTACAGCAAAACTGCTGAAAATTATTACATTTATTTAAACAAAAAGCAAAAAAAGAGCAACAGACAGAATGCGCGCCGACAAAGCAGGCAATACTGATAAAAAGGAGGCTTAACCATGAAAAACGAACAGGACAGACACCGTATTGAAGTTACTGTGCGCGACAGACTGCTGCGTGCATGGGAAAATTCCATGGAAATGGCGCGGGACTTTGAAGGCTATTCCCATGAATTCAACGAAAATGAGCAATACAGCCGCGCATTCGCCAAATACGCCGTCGATGAAGCACGGCACGCCGCTGAATTAAAAGATATGCTGCATGCCTATCAAAGCAAGCAATAAAGGCACGCCGAAACAAGGTTTCGCCCCTGTTTGCATATACTGAAAACAGGGGTGATTTTTTGTATACATTTCAAAACGAAAATGCAGATTTTGCACGTATTTTTCTGTCGCACCGTCCGTATGCCGCCGCATATATAAAAGGGAGTGCGTCTTATCCCGACACAGCGGGACGAATCCTTTTTTACCCTGCGGGAGACCGCGGTATTTTGGTTGTGTCGAACATACGCGGTCTGCCTGTTGAAACAGGCATTTGCACACAACGGTTTTTTGCTGTGCATGTACACGAAAATGGCGCGTGCCGCGGCACAGAGGAAGAACCGTTCAAAGATGCAGGCGGACACTACAATCCGAAGCAATGTCCGCATCCCATGCATGCGGGCGATTTACCGCCCCTGCTCTCCAATGCACGCGGCAAAGCGTTCGGCGCGGTGCTGTGCGACGGATTTACGCTGAACGAAATTCTCGGGAAAAGCGTCATTATTCACCGCGCGCCTGACGATTTCACGTCACAGCCTGCGGGAAACGCGGGAGAACGTATCGCCTGCGGCACAATTGTGAAAAATATGTCTCGGAGATAAAACAGCAGAACGGCAATTTCATTTTGGAATTACCGTTCTCCTTACATCGAATTACAGTAAATTATAAAAATCCGCTTGTGCAATACAATGCAAAGCGGATTTTTCGATTTATCAAGAATAGAAGCCAATAAATTTTGACTGATATATAGCGCAGCGAGACAAAAAGCATGTATTTTTAGGTATGTTTAGGCATGTTGCACAAAGGCATTTTTTGCAGCAAAAAAGCCTTGAGACCCTTATAAATCAAGGATTTCAAGGCTTTTTTAATGGTCCGAGTGGCGAGACTTGAACTCACGGCCTCTTGACCCCCAGTCAAGCGCGCTACCAGCTGCGCCACACCCGGATATGCAATTTGCAGAAAGTATCAAAACAAACTGCTCGAATATATTAGCATAGGATGACAAATTTTGCAATAGTAAATTTTTATTTTTTTCAGAATTCTTTCCGGTTTATGAAAACGTGTTGCAAAATCGGTACATACTGAAGCTTTTCGGCAAAAAATTGCACAGGTTTCTTGACTTTTTATATGAAAAACTATATACTATAATCACTATGAAATTCGAGGTGGATTGAAATGGCAGAAAAGAAAACCGTCATGCTTACCGGTGCCTCCGGTAACATGGGCTTTGCCGGCTTCAAAGAACTGTATAAAAAGAAAGATAAGTTTAACACAGTTCTTTTACTGCGCAAGAGCGAGAAAAACGAAAAGAAATTTGCCCCCTACATGAACGATCCTTCCGTAAAAATCGTTTGGGGCGACCTGACAGACTATGACAGCATTTTGGAAGCGGTTACAGGTTCCGACTATGTATTGCATGTCGGCGGCATGGTTTCCCCCACCGCAGACTGGAAACCTTACCGCACACAGAAAACCAATATTGGCGCGGCAGAAAAAATCTGCAAGGCAGTGCTTGCACAGCCCAATCCCGATGCTGTAAAGGTTTGCTATATCGGTACGGTTGCCGAAACAGGCGGACGTAACTATCCGATTCACTGGGGACGTTGCGGCGACCCGCTGAAAATTTCCATCTACGACCATTATGCAGTTTCCAAGTCCATTGCTGAACGTGTATTCGTGGAAAGCGGTCTGAAAAACTGGGTTGTTATGCGTCAGTCCGGTATTCTGTATCCCAACATTCTGAAAAATATGGACCCCATTATGTTCCATGTACCGATTAACGGCGTTTTGGAATGGTGCACGGTAGAAGATTCCGGCAGACTGCTTGCAAATCTTTGCGATGAGGATGCAAAAGGCAATCTCGGTGCGGATTTCTGGAATCACTTCTTCAACATCGGTTCCGGTAAAGAATACAGAATCTCCAACTACGAATTTGAGTGCCTGCTCCTCGGCACACTCGGTCTTGCGGGTCCCGAGAAGCTGTTTGACCCCAACTGGTTCATCACCAAAAACTTCCACGGTCAGTTCTATGCGGACGGCGACAAGCTGGAAAACTTCCTGCACTTCCGTGAGAATCTGCCTGTTCAAGACTACTTTAACCGTCTCGCAGACCAGGTGGAATTCTACTTCAAAATTCCGCGCTATCTTCCGAAGAACCTTGTTGCCGCTTGCGCAAAGCCGTTCATGAAGAAAATTGCGACCACCCCTGATTTCGGCACTTTGGACTGGGTTGCAAAAGACAACAAAGTCCGTATGAGCGCTTATTACGGTTCTAAAGAGGAATGGGAAAAGATTCCGAGCAAGTGGGAAGACTTCGACATCATCAAGTTTGACAAAGACAACAGCGCGGCGGAACAGTTCAAACTGGACCACGGCTATGATGAGAGCAAACCCGAAACGGAATTGGACATCGACGACATGAAGCAGGCGGCGAAATTCCGCGGCGGCGAGTGCCTCTCCGATTCCATGACCAAAGGCGATATGGCGACCAAACTGACATGGAAATGCGGTCACTGCGGTGCAGAATTTGAAGCAAGCCCCGCACTGATTTTGCTCGGCGGTCACTGGTGCCCCGAGTGCTTCATTCCGCACAAGGCTTGGGATTACGACTCAATTGCAAAGACCAATCCGTTCTTCGCACAGGTTTGGTATCCGAGCCACAGAAAAGATGAGAACAACCGTTACGAGTTTGACGATTTGTTCCACATCAACGGTGTTGCTTGGGACGATATTAAGAGATAATCTCGTTTTCTACATAGGAAAGACCTGCCCGCGGGCAGGTCTTTTTCTTCCGAACCCCTTTAAAGGAGAACCACATGGATATTCAACAAACACTTGCACAGGAATTTGAGTTGCAGGCATGGCAGATTGCCGCAGTTGTGTCACTGTATGACGAAGGATGTACCGTCCCGTTTATTGCACGGTACCGCAAAGAGGCGCACGGTGCGCTGGATGACCAAACGATTCATAAGATATTGGAGCGCCTGGATTACCTGCGAAATTTCTCGGCACGGCGTGACGAAATTCATACGGCGATTGACGCACTCGGACAGATGACCGAGGAAATCGACACCGCACTGCAAAACGCAAAGACGCTTTCGGAATTAGAGGATATTTACCGTCCCTACCGTCCGAAACGGCGCACGCGTGCAACCGTTGCACGGGAAAAAGGATTAGAGCCGCTTGCCGAATTTTTATTGGCACAAGCCATACACGGTGACCCGCATAAAGAGGCAGAGCAATATATCAACACTGAAAACGGCGCAGCCACTGCGGAAGAAGCCCTTGCAGGCGCACAAGATATTCTGGCGGAACAGCTTTCGGACAATGCCGATTTACGCCGCAGACTGCGCAATCTGTATAAAGTGACAGGCACACTCTATTCCAAAGCGGCAGACAAAGACGCCGAAAGCGTATACATCGGGTATTACGACTACCAAGAAGCGGTGGAGACAATTCCCGACCACCGTATACTTGCCATTGACCGCGGAGAAAAAGAGGGCTTTTTAAAAGTCAGCGTTTCTATGGATGAAGAAAAAGCGTTTCAGCTTGCCGCACGGGAAATGATTACTACCCCTGCCTCCCCCTGCGCCGTGTTCTTACAGGCAGTTTGCAAAGACAGCTATACCCGACTGATTGCACCTTCTATTGAGCGTGAAATCCGCAACATGCTGACAGAACGCGCGGCGGCGGGTGCAATTCAAAACTTCGGCGCAAACTTAAAAGAACTGCTGATGCAGCCGCCTGTCAAAAATCAGGTAACCATGGGGCTTGACCCCGGATACCGCACAGGCTGTAAATGCGCCGTTGTGGACGGCACGGGAAAAGTGCTTGCAACCGATGTGCTGTATATTACCCACTCCGAAGCCCAAAAGCAAACCGCTGTTTCTAAAGTGAAAGTTCTGATTCAACGGCACGGTGTGGGCGTAATTGCAATCGGCAACGGTACGGCAAGCAAGGAAACAGAAATTTTTGTAAGTGATTTACTGAAAACGATTCCGCAAAAGGTCTCGTATATGGTGGTCAGCGAGGCGGGGGCTTCGGTATATTCCGCAAGCAAATTGGCGGCTGAGGAATTCCCGCAGTTTGACTTGACTCTGCGCAGTGCCGTAAGCATCGCGCGCCGTCTGCAAGACCCATTGGCGGAGCTTGTAAAAATTGAGCCGAAAGCCATCGGCGTTGGGCAATACCAGCACGATATGCCGAAAAAAGAACTGGAAGCGGAACTGAATTTCGTGGTGGAGTCCTGTGTGAATGCAGTCGGTGCAGATTTGAACACCGCTTCCGCTCCCCTGCTCACACGGGTTTCCGGCGTTTCGGCGGCAATTGCCAAAAATATTGTCGCCTACCGCGAGGAAAACGGACGGTTTGAAAGCCGCACGCAGTTAAAAAAAGTGCCGAAGCTCGGTCCGAAAGCCTTTGAGCAGTGCGCAGGCTTCCTGCGCATTACGGACGGCAAAAATCCGTTGGACAAAACCGCAGTCCACCCTGAAAGCTATACCGCGGCGCAAGCCCTTTTAGATACGCTCGGTTTTCAAAAAACGGACATCGGTACAGCGAAGCTGGCAGAATTACAGGCACGCGTCACGGAATTCGGTGAAAATGGACTTGCCGAAAAAATCGGCGTGGGCGTACCGACACTGCGGGATATAATTTCCGAGCTCACCCGCCCCGGACGCGACCCGCGCGATGAACTGCCGCCGCCGATGCTCCGCACAGACGTACTGGATATGAAAGACTTAAAGCCCGATATGATATTACAGGGCACTGTGCGCAATGTCATCGACTTCGGTGCATTCGTGGATATCGGCGTACATCAGGACGGGCTTGTACACATTTCGCAAATCTGTAACCGCTTTATCAAGCACCCGAACGAGGTCTTGAAAGTCGGTGAAACGGTAAAGGTGCGTGTGCTTTCCGTCGATGAGAAAAAAGGACGAATCAGTCTGACAATGAAAGATATATAAATCTTTTTACCGTTTTGTTTTCTCCAAAATATAGGCATCTATATACAGGATTTCAGGCGCGGCAGTCGAATCGACTGCCGCGCCGCTTTTGACTGCATCGCACATTTCGCGAAGCGCCGCCGCCCCGATTTCGGCAAAATCCACGGCAATGGTCGCCGTCAGCGTGCCGTTTTCAATACTTTTACGCGCCGCATCCGTACCGCCCGTGCCGACAACTATTATTTCCTCTGACTTTCCCATAGACTGCACCGCTTGCACTGTCTCCATTGCAATTTTATCGTTACAGCAGTAAAGCGCTTTCAGTGCGGGATTTGTCTGCATCAACCGTTCTACATACGCTTTCACCGATTTGGATTCGGCAGATGTGGATTCGGTTGACAGCAAACGGATTCCCGTTGCAACCCGAAAAGCATCTTCCGCGCCCCGCTTTTGCGGCACATCCGCTTCGCCTTCCGATAATACGGCAACCTCACCACCCTTTGTTAATTGACTGACGATATAGTTGGCGCCCTGCATACCCAATCGCTCAGCATCCGCCGTCACGGCGGCAAAAATGCCGTTAGAAGTCTGCATGGTCTGTGCGTTTACCGTATCGCCGAAGAAAACCATATAAATCCCTTTTTGATTCGCTTCGGCAATTTCTGCCGAAAGGTCTTCATCCTCCGTCAACGGCGCAATGCCAATCGCTTTATAGCCTCTTTCCACACAGTTTTTCAGAATTTGAAGTTGACCGTGAATATCCGCCGCATCGCCCGCATAGAAAATATCGGCTGTAATCCCCTGCCGTACCGCCTCTTCTTCTATCCCCTTGCGCAGGAGTTCTGTAAATGCATCGGAACGCGACTTTAAAATCACAGCATACGCCGCGCGGGGCTTTGAGCCGTCTTCCGTATGCGGCGCACGGTTTGCATTTCCGCAGCCTGCAAAAACGGTACACAGTAAAAACAGGCATACCGTCAAAAGAATCTTTACGCCTTTTTTCATTGCTCCCATATAGTTACCCTTCTTCAGTATGCGTCTGCACCGACACATGCAAACCGAGTTTTTCGGAAAGCTCACGTTCCAAAACGGGTTTTTCCAAACGCGAAAAACCCATCGCAGTATCCGTTTCGGACAGGTGAATATCTACTGCCCGAACCTGTCTTGCAATACCGTGACGAACCATATACCCTAATAATACATGAGACAGTACATCTTCTGCTTCAGAACTCCGAAACAAACTTGCGGGGTGAATCTCCGAATCACAGATTTCCCCGTTGCGAAGCTTTGTACCGATTTGAAAATTCGTATCCCCTATATTTGCACCGACTGTTAAAAATTCCATGTTCCGAACCTCTCCCGAAAAAACTTTTTATATTGTTTGCCGGCACATTTGCAATATGCAAATTTCAAAAGAAAATCCGTATTGGCGGTTGACACTGTTTTTTGAGAATACTATAATTAAGAATGGAGTTTGAGTAAATTTCGGTGGAAAGAGGTTCAGCTTTATGCAACTACCGAACCGCGTTTATGCACAAATTGATTTGGATGCAATTTGTCAAAATATTCAAAATATAATGCAAAAGGTCGGCGCAACAACCGATGTGATGGCAGTGATTAAGGCTGACGCTTACGGACACGGCGCAGTGCCTGTGGCACGGGCGCTGACACAAATCGGTACACACGCCTTTGCCGTTGCAACCACAGAAGAAGCTTTGGAACTGCGTGCGGCGGGAATTACCGTCCCGATTTTAATTTTGGGATATGTATTCCCTGAAGATTTTTCCCGTCTGTTGGAAAGCGATATTACGCTGACGGTTTTTCAGTATGAAACAGCGAAAGCACTGTCCGCCTGTGCAGAACACTTAGGCAAGCCTGCAAAAATACACATCAAAATAGACACGGGCATGGGGCGAATCGGATTTTTACCGTGTAAAGAGAGTCTTGCGGAAATTGAAAAGATTGCCGCACTGCCGTTCATTTCGGTCGACGGGATTTTTACACACTTCGCTTGTGCAGATACGGCGGATAAAACCTCCTGCAATCGGCAGAAACAAGATTTTCTCGATTTTTTACAGACTTTGGAGGCACACGGTATACAAATCCCCTGCAAACACATGTGCAACAGTGCGGGCATTATTGAATTTTCCGACGGATTTCTCAACATGGTGCGCAGCGGGATTATGACCTACGGGCTGTATCCGTCCGAAGAAGTGCAAAAAACCTCTTTCGCACTTTCCCCTGCGTTACAGCTGAAAAGCCACATCTCTTTCGTGAAAACTGTCGGTAAAAACTTTACGGTCAGTTACGGTTCCACGTATATCACCAAAAAAAACAAAACGGTTATCGCAACCGTACCCGTCGGCTATGGAGACGGATATCCGCGTGCGCTTTCCAATGTCGGGCGCGTGCTCATTCGCGGGCAGTTTGCATCGATTATCGGGCGTGTATGCATGGACCAATTCATGGTGGATGTGACCGAAATTCCGCATGTACAGGCAGGCGACTGTGTAACGCTTATCGGCACAGACGGGCAAAACCGTATATCCGTTGAAGAAGTTGCAGACCTTGCACACAGCTTCAACTATGAGCTTTGCTGTAATATTCATAAGCGCGTACCGCGTGTGTATGTGCAGAACGGAAAGTTACAGGACATTACATAAAACCGAAACGGAGCAACAAAATGGAATTTGATAAATTTGACGCATTTGACGCAGGCATCGAACTGGGCGGGCTTCGCAACCGCAACGAGATTCGTCTGCTGGTTTGCTACCTTTTAAAAGCGATTGACAAGCCTGTTCCGAAAACGCTGGTCGTAGACGCGATTTTAAACGACGGACTTGCCAATTATTTTGAAATTAACGAGGCAATTGCCGAACTGCTGAAAGGCGGCAACATTGACCGAGACATTGCAGACGGAGAAGAAGTGCTGACCGTTACTGCGCGCGGGCGTAATTCGGCGGAGCTTTTAGAGACGACGCTGCCGAAAACGGTTCGTGAAAAAGCCGTAAATGCCGCAATTAAGCTGACCACCTTGGCGCAGAACAAACGCGAAAACGAAATCATCACCGAAAAGCTGTCCGACGGCGGCTATAATGTCACGTTTGTACTCGGCAGTCAAGGGGATGAGCTGATGCGTTTAACCGTATTTGTAGCGGACAGCATGCAGCTGGAAGTTGTAAAAAACAATTTTTTGGAAGACCCCGTAAAGCTGTATTCGAGTATTATAACGGCGTTGACGATTTAACGCTCTGTCTCAAAAGAGGAAAATAGAAAAATGGAATACAAAACTGTAACTCCTGACATGGTTGATGCAATACACCGTGTTTTACACACAGCTATCCGAACCGTTTATCCGAAGTATTACCCCAAAGAAGTCGTGGATTTCTTTTGCCGTCACCACAGTCGGGCGCACATTGCAGAGGGCATTGACAGCGGCAACATGGGTGTGCTCACGGTAAACGGTGCGGTTGTCGGCACGGGATGTTTTGACAAAAATCATATCACAGGCGTATATGTACTGCCCGAAATGCAAAACCAAGGCTACGGTTCACAGATTTTACAGTGTTTGGAAACACAAATCAGTCGAAAATACGATACCGCCGTTTTAGATGCATCGCTTCCCGCGGTCTGTTTATATGAACACAGAGGATATAAAACGGTGGGACACGGTATATACACGTTGGAAAATGACGTTCGGCTGGTTTACGAAATTATGGAAAAGAATTTGAGAAAAGAATAACCGTACATGAAACAGCTAAGTCAGCAAAAGCCGAACGCATTTTGCGTTCGGCTTTTAAATATCATGGGAAAAGACAAAAAAAATAGCCCCCCTATTGGGGAACTACTTTCGAAAATGTCGGCATCGACCTATTTTCCCGGGCCGCTTCCAGCCAAGTATCTTCGGCACGAATGAGCTTAACTACCGTGTTCGGAATGGGAACGGGTGGACCCTCACCGTAATAAACACCGACTATGTAATTTCCACAGTGACAGGCACTGCACAAATTATTTGTTCTTTTGCCCCACTGAATGTGGGATATATAAACAGGTTACCCCGTTATATCCAAATGGTGACCCGTAGCGGATTCGAACCGCTGTTGCCGGCGTGAGAGGCCGGAGTCTTAGGCCACTTGACCAACGGGCCATGTTGTTATCAGTGGTACACCTTCAGGGACTCGAACCCTGGACACCCTGATTAAGAGTCAGGTGCTCTACCAGCTGAGCTAATGGTGCATATCACTCAGATGTCTTTCGCTTACACCTTCAAAACCGAACAAAGAAGAGGATGGAAGGAAGGCCATTGCCTGCATAAATCGTAGGTCAAGCCCTCGGGCTATTAGTACCGGTCAGCTGCATACATTACTGCACTTCCACCTCCGGCCTATCAACCAGATCGTCTTTCTGGGCCCTTACTCCATAAAGGATGAGAGATCTCATCTTAGGGGGAGTTTCACGCTTAGATGCTTTCAGCGTTTATCTCGTCCGTACATAGCTACCCAGCTATGCCCTTGGCAGGACAACTGGTGCACCAGAGGTACGTCCATCCCGGTCCTCTCGTACTAAGGACAGCTCCCTTCAAATCTCTTACGCCCGCAACAGATAGGGACCGAACTGTCTCACGACGTTCTGAACCCAGCTCGCGTGCCACTTTAATCGGCGAACAGCCGAACCCTTGGGACCTTCTCCAGCCCCAGGATGTGACGAGCCGACATCGAGGTGCCA
>UQFM01000066.1 GCA_900540295.1 uncultured Oscillospiraceae bacterium | reverse complement strand
GCAAAACCGCAGTCAATCCTTTCGGATTGATGAGGATTTTAACAAAGCAGAGGCGGAAATACTGCCGCGAAAATCGCGTTCGTACGCGTGCGCTATGGTTATCTTCTCCGCTTCAAGTATCGCCTGCTGTGCCAGACCTCGGTTTCTGTACGGACTTAGAATAAAAATCGGGGCAATTCGTTTTGCACTGCCGTCCTTCCTGTCGACAATCCGAATTGCGCCGACAATATTGCCGTTCTCCAAAACATAGTAAAAATATGTAAACGGCTGTAAAAGTTTTACCGTAACGCTTTTTAAAGATTCATTTCCCGGACTTATATCATAATCCGCATATTTCGCTAATAATTCGGAAAAGGCATTTTTTTGTAATTTCCAAATCCGAACAGCGTCCTTTACCGTTGCCCGTTTCAATTGCATTCTAACCCGTCCAAACATACTCATACTTGTTACGCATACTATCTTATCACAGACAGCAGCGAAAAACAAGAATCATACATTCTGTTGTCAAAACAAGGTTGGCGTTATCATTTCGCTAACCTTGTTTTTTTACATTAAAAAATGTATTTTCAAGACGATTACCCAACACAGCAACAGCGGGATTCTGTAACTGCCTGTATTGCCGAAAACCGCGATATATAGGGCTTGTAAACCAAAATGTACAATATTTTTTTACGGTTGCAAACCAAAATGCATAGCGCAACCGCTAAAAAAAGCATATGCTAAAGGTGTTCTGAGACACAGAACGCAGATGTCAAAATCAAGGCATTTATCGAATACAATTACAAAGACAAAGGAGTTATGCAACATGAAAAAAATCAACACTATCCACTTCGGAATTCAGAGAAAAATCGTCGCCAATATGACTGCGGAAAGCTGGGAAACCATCCCGCACGTGACCTATATGTACGAACCCGATGTGACCGAATTTATGAAGGAATACAGAAAACTGAACCGTGACCGCAGCGGTGCGGATAAGATTTCCGTAAATACGCTGATGCTGAAGGTCATCAGTGAAGGGTTAAAGTCCGCGCCGATTATGAATTCACATATTCGTTTCAACCGCAAGCTGGTGCGCGGTGAAATAAACACGTTTGAGGATATCAACATTTCTATGCCGATGATTCTGCCGAACGGCGAAATGATGACCGTGAATCTGCATAATTTTGAAAACAAAAACTTAGACGAAATGACCGATTATATTCACGATGTTGCCCGCCGCGCCGAGAACTCGGATTTGAATGAAGCGATGTTTGAGGTATCGTTAGACAACACCTTAACCGCACTGAAGGCAGGAAAAATCAAGCAGACAATTTACCGCTTAATCGGTTCAAAAACAGGAAAGCACAAAGTGAAAACCCTGCACGGCGAAGCCAAGCGCGCATACGAAAGCATTCCCGCAACCGAGCGCCTGACGAAGCATGATATTGAACAGGGCACGGTTACGGTATCCAATATCGGCTCCACCTATCGCGGACAAAAAGGTGCAACCGCACTGCTGGAAATTATTCCGCCGCAGGTATCCGCCTTTGCCGTCGGCGCGGTACAGGATAAGCCCGTTGTTGTTACCGACGCTTTCGGCAACAAGCAGGTTGAAGCGCGGCAGGTGCTGCCGATTTGCATTGCATTTGACCACCGTGCACTGGACTTCGGCGATATTGTCCCCTTCTTAAAAACACTGGACGGTATTTTTGAAAATCCAAAGGTTATGCACACTTGGAAAGGGCAGGAGAAAAACCAAAGAGTCGTGCCGATGAACGCCTGAGCGTAAATCGGACATCCGCGGCAACCCGTATCATCTGACGTCGATACACGAACTGTGTTTGCCCGCACAGGATTGCGTGAGAACGCCTGCAAATCAAAATCCTTTTTTCGGTTATTGATTCACCTGACAGAATTTGGTATACTATATCTAATCACTTTTTATATAAAAGGAGTTTACGATATGAAACAGTTGGAAGCACCGAAGAAAGGCGAGGAAATCGCCGTATTTAAAACCTCTATGGGCAACATCAAAGTCCGCCTGTTTCCCGACGCCGCACCCAAGGCGGTTGAGAATTTTAAAACGCACGCGAAAAACGGCTATTACAACGGCTTAATTTTTCACCGCGTCATTAACGACTTTATGATTCAGGGCGGCGATCCCACAGGCTCGGGTATGGGCGGCGAAAGCATTTGGGGCGAAAGCTTTGCGGATGAATTCAGTCCCGAATACCACAACCTGCGCGGTGCGCTCTCTATGGCAAACGCAGGCCCGAACACCAACGGCAGTCAATTCTTCATTGTACAGGCTAAATCTGTTTCCGACGATATGCTGGAGCAACTGGAATCCGCACCCGAAGCCGCGTTCCCGACGGAATGTGTGCACGCTTACGAAGAAAACGGCGGCACGCCGTGGCTCGACTACAAGCACACCGTATTCGGACAGGTTTTTGAGGGTATGGACACAGTGGACGCGATTGCTGGCGTGAAAGTAGACTTCTTCCAAAACAAACCGATGACGGATGTTGTGATGGAATCTGTGGAAATTACAACCGTATAATATTGTACCGAAGCGGGCGCGGGCGTTTGCACCGCCCCGCCTTTTCATTGAAACCTTATGAAAAAAACACACGCTAAGTGGCGGCGGCGCGATTTTATTCTGTTGAGTGCGGCAATCATTTTTTTAATTGTATTCGGTCTTTGGCAGAACAACGCGCTCACCGTCACCAATTACACAGCCGAAAGCAATAAGCCTTTGCCGCAGGACGGTTTGCGGATTGTACAACTTTCCGATTTGCACAACAAGCGGTTCGGGGACGGGCAGGTACGGCTGTTGACACAAATCCGCGCGCAAAAGCCCGACCTCATTGTGTGCACGGGCGATATGGCAGATGCACGGCGCACCGACCTTGAACCCGTATTTACACTTGCCGAAGCGCTTACAAAAATTGCCCCGACCTATTTCGTTTCGGGCAATCACGAACTGCGCCTACCAACGGAAACCCGCACCGCGTTTTATGACGGACTTACCGCGCGCGGGGTAACCGTGCTTTACAATCAGGCGGCTTCCGTCACGGTGCGTGGCTGTTCGGTTACGCTCATAGGCTTGGATGACCGAAATTTAGAGGATGATACCCTGTTACAGGTTACAGAAGCTCTGCCGCAGGAACCTGTCCGCATTCTTTTGGCGCACGAACCGCAGGCGTTTCCCCATTACACAGAATATGCAGATGTTGTTTTTTCGGGACACACCCACGGCGGGCAGATTCGTTTGCCGTTTGTGGGCGGTCTTGCCGCACCCGACCAAGGGCTGTTTCCGAAATACGATGCGGGCGAATTTCACGGAGACGATACGGTGATGTTTGTCAGTCGGGGCATGGGCAACAGTCTGTTTCCCATGCGGGTTTTTAACCGACCCGAAATTGTAAGTGTAACCATTCAAAATCCCATTACGGAGGAATAAAAATGCTGTTTTCCGATATTTCTGTTTTAGATGCATCCTTTCACTGTAAACCGCATCAATACGTTGCCACCGAGGGCAAAAAAATCGTTTACATCGGCGATGAAAAGCCCGAGGGGGATTTTGGCGAACTCTATAACGGGCATAACCGTTTGTTGATGAGCGGACTTTGCAACGCGCATTCGCACGCCGCCATGACGCTTTTGCGCGGCTATGCGGAAAATCTGCCGCTTGACAGATGGTTAAACGAGCGCGTGTTCCCGTTTGAGGATAAAATTCAGAACGAGGACGCCTATTACAGTACCCTACTTGCGATTGCCGAAATGCTTCGTACAGGTACAACCTCGTTTACCGATATGTATTTCTTTTCGGAACACGTCATCAAAGCCGTCGGCGAAAGCGGCATCAAATGCAATTTTGGGCGCGCGATTACAAGCTTTTCGGACTGTGATATTTCGGAAATTCCCAGCTTTCGGGAAAGCGAAGAATTGGTGAAAACCTATCACAACGCCTTTGACGGACGGCTGAAAATCGACATGAGTCTGCATGCGGAATACACCAACCGCCGCACAGTGATGGAGCAATTTGCCGAAAGCGTAAAAGCGCACGGCTTGCGTGCGCACATTCACCTTTCCGAAACCGAAAAGGAACACGAGGAATGCAAGCAACGGCACGGCGGACTGACGCCGACAGAGCTGTTCGCCGCATGCGGTGTGTTCGACGTGCCGACCACGGCGGCGCACTGCGTTTGGGTAACGGACAGCGATATGGATATTCTCAAAGAAAAAGGCGTAACGGTTGCGACCAATCCCGCCAGCAATCTAAAGCTTGGCAGCGGCGTCTGCAACATCTATGCTCTGCTCAAAAAAGGCATAAATGCGGCACTCGGCACGGATTCGGTTGCCTCCAACAACAATTTGGATATGTTTCGCGAAATGTACCTCTGCGCGTTACTGCCGAAGGGTTTTTACCGCCGCCCCGACGTCGTATCGGAGCGCGATGTGCTGAAAATGGCAACACAAAACGGATATGCCGCACAGGGACGCACCGACTGCGGCACAATAGAAGTCGGTAATCGGGCGGATTTAATCGTCGTGGATTTAGACACCGTGCATATGTGTCCGCACAACGATACGGTCAATCACCTTGTCTATGCCGCAAGCGGTGCGGATGTGCTTCTGACCATGGCGGACGGCAAGGTCTTATACAAGGACGGCGTATACACGACAATTGACATTGAAAAAGTCAAGCGCGAGGTGGAAGCACGCACCGAAAGAATCCAAAACGAGGTGAACAAAAATGCGTAAAACCGCAGATGAATACGCACAGCAGGTACGGGAAAAAATCGGCTTTTCTCCGAAAATCGGCATCGTGTTGGGGTCGGGACTCGGTGATTTAGGCGAAAAAATTGAAAATCCCGTATTTGTGGAGTACAGCGCTTTAGAAGGGTTCCCCGTTTCCACCGCGCCCGGGCACAAGGGACGGTTCGCGGCAGGCACGCTTTCGGGCAAGCAAGTGATTTGTATGCAGGGGCGGCTCCATTTTTACGAGGGACACAATATGGCGGATATTCTTCTGCCGATTCGCACCATGCGGCGGCTCGGTGTGGAAATTTTGATTCTCACCAATGCGGCAGGCGGCATCAATACGGCGTTTTCAGTCGGCGATATTATGCTGATTGAAGACCACATCAACTTTATGGGCAGAAATCCGCTCGTCGGGCAAAACGATGACGCGTTCGGATGCCGTTTTCCCGATATGAGCTACGCATACGACCCGCAGCTGCGCGCCTTGGCAGAGCAGTGCGCCACAGAAACAAAGATGGATATTTGTAAAGGCGTTTACCTTGCCTGTTCGGGACCGAGTTATGAAACGCCCGCCGAAATCCGTGCGTTCCGTACTCTCGGTGCAGACGCGGTAGGGATGTCCACCGTGCCCGAGGTCATTGCCGCCAACCATTGCGGGATGCGGGTTCTGGCGTTTTCGCTGATTTCCAATATGGCGGCGGGCATTCTGCCCCAGCCCTTAACTGAGGAAGAAGTCCTCGAAGCAGGACACAGAAAAGGCGCAGAAATGCAAAAGCTGATTTGCGAAATCATAAAGAATTTGTAAAGCTAATTTGCTTTACTCGATATGGAGATGCTTTATGTACGATATGCATGGCGAAACGGTGCATTTTGATACCGAAAACAACCGTTTGCGGCTGATTGACCAAACCAAACTGCCGAATGAAACCGTCATTTTAGCGTTGCACACTGCGGAAGAAATTTACACGGCGATTGCGCGCTTACAGGTGCGCGGCGCGCCCGCCATCGGTGTGGCGGCAGCAATCGGACTGGCGGTTTTGGCAAATGAAAGCCGCGCCGAAACGCTTTCGGAATTTGAAAAAGAGTTCTCGGGGAACGCCGCGTATCTTGTATCCGCGCGCCCGACAGCGGTCAATCTGCCTTGGGCAGTCGGCGAAATGCAAAAGACTTTCACAGAAAATCGGCATAAATCCGTATCGGCGATAAAAGCCGCTCTCACACGCCGTGCATCGGAACTGCACACGGAAGATATCGAGGTGTGCCGCCGCATCGGGCAATTCGGCGCACCGCTTCTCAAAAACTGTCGCGCCGTACTCACCCACTGCAATGCAGGACGGCTTGCCGCCGTAAAATACGGTACGGCACTCGCGCCCGTCTATCTTGCCAAAGAACAGGGACACGCTGTTTCGGTCTATGCCGACGAAACCCGCCCGCTTTTGCAGGGCGCACGGCTGACGGCGTATGAATTGCAGTCGGCGGGCATTGACGTGACCGTCGTTTGTGACAATATGGCATCTTACGTTATGAAAAACCGATTGGTCGATGCAGTCTTGGTCGGCTGTGACCGCGTGGCGAAAAACGGCGACACGGCAAATAAAATCGGCACTTCGGGCGTAGCGGTGCTCGCAAAGCATTACGGCATCCCATTTTACGTCTGCGCACCGTATTCCACGATTGATTTTTCGCTTGCAAGCGGTGCTGGAATCCCGATTGAACAGCGCGACGGCACGGAAATCGGCGAAATGTGGTATCGCCGCCCGATGCTCCCCGAAGGTGTGCAAACCTTAAATCCCGCGTTTGACGTGACCGACCACAGCCTGATTACGGCGTTCATCACAGAAAAAGGCGTGTTACAGCCGTCGGATTTTTAAAACGCTCTGCATAAGCCTGTTATGCAGAGCCAAAGCCGAGGTGTTTTTCTGAACAGATACAATCTTGTAAACTGCAAAAAAAGACTGCGAACCTTGTATTCGCAGTCTTTCATTATATGGCGGAGACGGTCTAACAGAGACTTCGATTGCTTGTTTGCTTTGCAAACCGCTCGGCATGCACCGTAGGTCACTCCTGACGGGTAAATGTACGGATATAATTAAAACCTGCAAGCCAAAAACTTGCAGGTTTTTTAGTGGAGACGGTCGGGATCGAACCGATGACCTCCACACTGCCAGTGTGGCGCTCTCCCGAGCCGACGGGTAAACATCCCTTAATCACGAAATCGTATATTCAAAAATTTCATCATATTTTTTGCAGTTATTTTTAAACATTTCAAGCACTCTTTTCATCAATTCAATTTGTTCATCAAATTCTTTAGGGAGTGTATCTCTGCCTATAATTTCTAATGTTTCAGCATCGCATTCGCTTCGTAAAAAATCCCAAAAGGCATCCCAGTTTGTACCGTACCATTCAGGAAAATCGAATGCAACTCTGATTCTCTCGTGCAATTCACCTAAATACTTGCAGTCGGTTAAATCTAAAATTATTTCCTTCATAATTTCTATACAGTTTGATAATGCTGATGATTTAACTTTTAATTATATATTTAAAAGGTCTGATATCATCATACTTTTTACTGTCCTCTTCTCTCTCAAGCTGATATCTATATAGTATTTCGTGCATTTTAGCAATGTCCTTGTCAAATTCTTTCGGCAGACTGTGCTCACCTTGAACGGAAACCTCATCAGCATCACACTCGCTCCACAATAAATCCCAAAAGGCACTCCAGTTTGCACCGTACCATTCAGGAAAATCAAATGCAACTCTGATTCTTTCGTGCAATTCACCTAAATACTTGCAATCAGTTACATCCAAAATAATTGTTTTCTCATTGCGCATAATCTTCTCCTATAATCTCATAAAAAGTTTCATAGTGGTCATATGTTACAAATATAAGTCCGTCATTAGACCACAGTACTCTGTGCTTGTTTCTTTTGCCTTCATAATAATTTATATCCGCTTCGTACCAAATGCGTCCGTCTGCCTGAGGTAAATGTCCGTTCTCATTGAAATAGATACCTTTTGTTATCATTTTTCCGGGAGCAAATTTAGCAGGAGATTTACCGGGACGCCATCCTTTATTCATAGCTTCTTCTTTTGAAATATAATATCCGGGTAATTTCCCAAAATATTTCAGCCAAAAATCCGCTCCGGCGTCGCCGTCTTTTGTAGCTTCGCCTGCAAAAATGGATTCCATTGGGTTGATTTCACAACGGCAGTTCGGATGCAACGGCGGCTGAACATCAGGTATTTCATCTATTGAATAAATTTGGCCATGCCTTGAGCGGCAATCTGTACAAGTCCGCAAATCAAGAATTGCTTTCCAATTTTTATAATTGACGCTTTCAATTGTCAAAGGATCATAAGTATCAAGCCGTCCTTTTTCAATGATAGTAGGACTTGTATAATATACAATCGTTTTTTTAATATAAGTTTCGGTATTTGTTACCATTCAATTCCTCCTAACGATATAAACGAACAAATGTTCTAATTTGTATTGTATAGAGAAATTTGACGTTTGTCAAGTACCTTCTTAAAATAAAAAGACCTGAAAAATAAAGTTGTTCTTAAGAATGTGCCGAAATAGTGTATTAAGTATCTTTTCGGACAAACAAAAACGCATTCCACTTTGTGAAATGCGTTTTTGTTTGCGACACTTGCCGCTGGTGGAGACGGTCGGGATCGAACCGATGACCTCCACACTGCCAGTGTGGCGCTCTCCCAGCTGAGCTACGCCCCCGTAAATATAATTTGATTTTCATGCAAAGCAATTTGCTTTGTGCGGATGTTATTATAGCATATCCCCTCACGCTGTGCAAGTATTTTTTCATATTATTTTTCCTGTATTTCGCCGTTTGTGCCGCACGGTGAAAAAACAGCAAGTCGTAATCTTCTGCAGCTCGCACGGCGCAGGTATATTAAATCCGCAGAACAGCACCTCTGTTTTCGTCGCAATGCACAATTTCGCCTAAAAAAATTAGCGTAAAAAACAATTTTCACTAAAAAGTATACCTTTTTCCCGTAATTCGTGTTATACTGTTATATTATATTAAGTGTGAGACGGGAAAAGTCGCCGAACGCTATGATACAACGTTCTCCGAAGCTCTTAAAATCTTCGGTTCTTTTGAGATTCGTGAGGTCAATAAAGTTATCACCTATAAAAACAGAAACGGAGAAATACACATGGAATTTCTGACCAATGAGTTTACATATAAATCCGCCTCGGGGCTTTGCGATATTTTTGCCCAAAGCGCCGCACCGACAGACTTCGGTGCAGTCAAGGGCGTAGTGCAGATTGCACACGGCATGGCAGAATATTCCAACCGCTATGCCCGATTTGCCATGGAGCTTTGCCGTCACGGCTACGCCGTTTATATCAATGACCATTTGGGGCACGGCTGTTCCGTTGCCAACGCGGACGAGCTTGGATTTTTCGGTGATGACGGTCCGAACAGTTTGGTGGAAGATATGAAACAGCTGACCGATATTGCACGGCAGGAATATCCGAATACACCTATATTCCTGTTTGGCCACAGCATGGGTTCCTTCCTTTCGCGCAAATATACCGCAAAATACGGACATCAGTTAGACGGTGCAGTTTTCTGCGGCACAAGCGGTCCGAACCCCGCAGTCGGCATGGGTGTTTTACTTGCGGACTATATCGTGAAGCACGAGGGCAAGCTGCATCGATCTTCTTTCTTAGACAACATGGCGTTCGGCACATACAATAAAAAAACCGCCAAAAACACGAAATTCGACTGGCTCTCCCGCGATGAAAAAGAGGTTGAAAAGTATATTCATGATGAGAACTGCGGGTTCCTGTTCACTGCCGCAGGATTCAAAACACTGTTTTCCGTTTTAAAAGAGGTTTCTGCAAAGGTATGGTACAAAACCGTACCTGCCCATTTGCAGATTCTGCTGATTGCCGGTGACAAAGACCCTGTCGGTGAATACGGCAAAGGTGTAACAGAGGTTTACGAAACCCTTCGGAAAACCGGACACACCAACACGGTAATGAAGCTGTATCCCGAAGCAAGGCATGAACTTCTGAATGAATTGAACCGTGACGAGGTTGCAGAAGATGTTATTCGCTGGTTAGACGCACGTGTAGAAGCACTGCAAGATTCTGACGAAACACAGCCCACCGCCGAAAATACAGATGTTTCCGCCATGCAGAAATAAGATATTGTCATATTTCACAAAGCATACAGACAAAATTCTGTTTAGTTGTTAAACCCGCCAATCTTGCTGTTTCGCGGTTTTTCCTCTTGATTTTCCCTATCAAAAAAAGTAAAATATATAGGTAATATTTAAATGCGTATCTGTCTCTTATACACATCTCCGAGCCCAC
>UQFM01000065.1 GCA_900540295.1 uncultured Oscillospiraceae bacterium | reverse complement strand
GAGATACTGATCGGTCTCGTGGGCTCGGAGATGTGTATAAGAGACAGATACAAATACGTGCTATAATAAAGTTGAACAAAGGGAGAACACCAAAGAAATTCAAAAGAGATTTCGTTCTGAAAAGCCCTTGTTACATTCTTAATGGAAAGATAGGAGGCGAATCCAATGTACTGTTTAACTGAAGAACCGCAGCATAAGGTTCGCTGTCCGTTGCGGTAAATTCGACGGCTGAATACTTGTCAGAAGTTTACCGTAAGAAACAAATTAAAAAAATGTTCCGTTACAGTTTGCAAAATGCGACAGAGATAAAACGATTTTCGTTCCCCGTTGCCGCAACGGACAGCAAAATAGATAAAAAGTGAATAATATGAAAATGAAAAGATGAACGCTTCACGGGAATACCTGTGAAGCGTTTTTTTGCTGTTTAAGCATGAATGTGAAAAGGCGAATTTTTACACCATCCCGTAGGGGCGAAGACTCGGTGACCTGAGCAGAGCCGGATTTTGCAAAACCCTGTTGTGCGCCTGTGCGCTCCTTCGCTTAGCATAACAAACAAATCATAAAAGACAGGGGAGATTTTCACTCGCCCCTGTCTTTACCGATTAGTTTTTCATATCCGGTCCGCCCGGGAATTTGCTGTCGTCAATGATGTATTGCTCGTAGTTTTCATTTTGCCAAACCTTGATGTAATCAATCAAGAATTCGCTGTCGCCCGCGTGGTCGAACTGCCCGATTTTCTGTCCGTGCGGTCCCCAGCCGTCGCCCGCGTCGATTTCCACGGTTAACCTCAAAAATTCTTTGACCTGCGAAACACCGCCGCCCATCGTTGCCCATGTCGGCTCACCGTCAATATAGAATACATAGTATTCGGGCGTCCACTTGAGCGCGTAGGTGTGGTAGCCGTCGTATAAATCCTGCGAAAGCGTATTGATAATAGTATCCGACTTTGCGAATTCCCCGTAACCGTTCCACAAAAGCGCATGCCCCATACGGCTGTGGCGGTTTTTACGGAATGCACTTTCAAATACGTCAATTTCCGTGCCGTCTACGCCCTCGCCGGAGACTTTCCGCTGGTTAGAGGATTGCAGCCAAAATGCCGACCAAAGTCCGTCTGCCTGCGGCAGCTTTGCACGCACCTCAAAATAGCCGAATGCCTGTGCGAACAGCAACTCATCCTGTGAGCCTTTGTTATTGTTGTTATCTCCTGCGATGCGGCGTGTTTCAATACCGCCTGTGAACCGTCCCGTCGCGGGGCAGTCGCCGTCACATTCGTGACTGTCCTCATAGCGGGCGTGAATAACGGCGTTGCCGTCCTTTACCTCCACCAGATTCGGACACCACCAACAGCCTTGGTCAGGGGATTTTTCATCGTCGGATTTCCAGCGAATCGCATGCGGCGAGGTCGTCCAAATCTCCTTTGAACCCGTGAACCGTTCGCCGAAACGAATATTTTGGTTTAAGGCGTCGCCCTCGAAATCGTCCTCAAATACCATATACCAGCCGTTTTCGTCTAAAACGGGCAGGGACAAATCAAAGCCTTTGTTTTTCCAGCTTTCGTCATTTTTCGGCGCTCTTAAACTGAGACACAGCACAACTATGCCCACAATGCCGAGTACCGCCAAAACAATGCCGATAATTAACCCTACTGTACGTTTCATGCTTTCTCCTCCGTGTACAAAACGATAAAATAATGCTGTATATATGGTATCGGAAAACACCTGCAAAGTCAATTCGCAAAAATGCACAATCAGGATAGAAAAATGTCATCATATATGCTATACTATAAAAGATTTTGATTTTGAACGGATGTGACCGTATGAAAATATTGGCTTTGGAAAGCTCCTGCGATGAAACCGCGGCTGCCGTGGTGGAAAACGGACGGCGTGTGCTTTCCTCCGTAGTGGCAACGCAGATTGAACAGCATAAAATATTCGGAGGGGTTGTGCCGGAAATCGCTTCCCGCATGCACACAGAGGCGATTTCGGGTGTGACCGCCGAAGCACTTGCGCAGGCGGGTGTAACGCTTGCGGAAATTGACGCAATTGCCGTGACCTATGCGCCCGGGCTTATCGGCGCACTGCTTGTCGGCGTAAATTATGCAAAAGGCCTGTCGCTTGCGAGCGGAAAGCCGCTTGTGCCTGTACACCATCTGCGTTCGCACATTGCGGCGAATTATATTACGCATTTCGATTTGGAACCGCCGTTTCTGTGCTTGGTGGTATCGGGCGGCAATACCTTGCTTGTCCATGTGCGCGGATATACCGATTTTGAAATTGTCGGCAGAACGCGGGATGACGCGGCAGGCGAGGCGCTCGACAAGGCGGCGCGGGCAATGGGCTTGCCGTATCCCGGTGGTGTAAATTTGGATAAAATTGCCAAAGACGGCGACAAATCCGCTTTTGCTTTTCCGCATCCGCATGTAGACGGCGCACCGCTGGATTTCAGCTTTTCGGGCTTGAAAACATCGGTGCTCAACACGATACATAATGCAGAACAGCGCGGGGAATCTATAGAAGTGAAAGACCTCGGCGCATCCTTTCTGTCTGCTGTGGTGGATGCGCTGGAACGAAACACGGAAAAGGCGTTGGAACAATATCCCGAAACGCAGAAACTCGTTTTGGCGGGCGGCGTGAGTGCAAACTCCGTTTTGCGTGAACGCATGTTCAATCTTGCAAAACGGCGGCAGGTTCAATTATATCTTCCCGAGCTGTCTTTATGCGGAGACAACGCGGCTATGGTCGGCGCACAGGGGTTTTACGAGTTTTCGGCAGGCAAACGTGCGGGAATGTCCCTAAATGCGTGTGCAAGCATGCCGATTGCGGAAAATGAACAAGAATAAAGCCTTTTTTGTATGGAAAAAAGAGCTGATTCGTCATTGTGAATCAAAAAGAATACGAAAATTGACAAAAAATTCACATTTTCAATGTTGCTTTTCAAAACGGAATCGTCTATAATATTTCAAAATGGAAAGATTCGGGATTTTTGAATTTTTTCATTCGCAATTATGC
This sequence comes from uncultured Oscillospiraceae bacterium, assembly GCA_900540295.1. Lineage (GTDB taxonomy): Bacteria > Bacillota > Clostridia > Oscillospirales > Acutalibacteraceae > Fimenecus. The sequence continues at coordinate 7,430 of UQFM01000065.1, read as the reverse complement.
AAAAAATGTCCGGCGCGCAGTCGGCATGTAAAGTAAGGAGTAATGTACTATGGCAGCACTGACACAAAACAAGAGCGTCCTGTCTTGGATTGACGAGAAAATCGCACTTGTAGAGCCGAAAGAAGTTGTTTGGATTGACGGCTCGGAAGAACAGCTTGAAGCGCTCCGCAAGGAAGCGTGCGAAAGCGGCGAAATGGTGAAGCTGAATGAGGATTTGCTTCCCGGTTGTTATTATCACAGAACCGCGCCCAACGATGTTGCGCGTGTGGAAGACAGAACGCTCATCTGCTCTAAAAAAGAAGAGGACGCAGGCCCGACCAATCACTGGATGGACCCCGAAAAGGCATATAAAATGCTGTATGACATTGCCCGCGGCAGTTACAAGGGCAGAACGATGTATGTCATTCCGTATTCCATGGGTCCTGTTGGTTCTCCGCTTGCGAAAATCGGTGTGGAGCTGACCGACTCTATCTATGTTGTTTTGAACATGGCAATTATGACCCGCGTCGGCAAGAAGGTCATGGATGTACTCGGCGACAGTGAGGATTGGGTGCGCGGTTTGCACTGCAAGTGCAATGTTGACCCCGAAAACCGTTGGATATGCCAGTTCCCCGAGGATAACACCATTATTTCCGTAAACTCTGCTTATGGCGGCAACGTTTTGCTCGGCAAAAAGTGCTTTGCACTGCGCATTGCTTCTTACCAGGGCAAAAACGAAGGCTGGCAGGCTGAGCATATGCTGATTCTCGGCATTGAGAATCCGAAGGGCGAAGTAAAATATATCTGTGCGGCATTCCCGTCCGCATGCGGCAAAACCAATCTTGCTATGCTGATTCCGCCCGAAGGCTACCGCGCAAAGGGCTACAAGGTTTGGTGCGTCGGCGACGATATTTCCTGGATTCGCAAGGGCGAGGACGGCAGACTGTACGCCATCAATCCCGAAAACGGCTTCTTCGGCGTAGCGCCCGGTACAAACGACAAGTCCAACCCCAATGCATTGGCATCTACAAAGAAAGGCACAATTTTCACCAACGTTGCGCGTAATTTGGATGACAACACCGTTTGGTGGGAAGGTCTTGACAAGAATCCGCCCGTTAACGCAGAGGAGTGGACAGGAATCAAGACGAACGGCGCAGAGTGGAAAGCCGAGGGCAAAAATCTCGCGCATCCGAACAGCCGTTTCACCGCACCCGCAGTCAACTGCCCGTGCATCAGTTCTGAATTTGAAAATCCGCAGGGCGTGCCGATTTCCGCATTCGTATTCGGCGGCAGACGTGCAAAGCTTGCGCCGCTGGTTTACCAGTCAAGAGATTGGAATCACGGCGTGTTCGTAGGCTCCATCATGGCGTCCGAAACCACTGCGGCGGCGGCAGGTGCAGTCGGCGTTGTCCGTCGCGACCCGATGGCGATGCTGCCCTTCTGCGGCTACAATATGGGTGACTACTGGAAGCATTGGATTGAAATCGGCGCAACGCTCGATGCGGACAAAGCACCGAAAATCTTCAATGTCAACTGGTTCAGAAAAGACGATGAAGGCAACTTCATGTGGCCCGGTTTCGGTGACAACCTTCGTGTTCTGGAGTGGATTATCAAACGCTGTGAAGGCGAAGTAGACGCACAGGAAACTGCAATCGGCTATCTGCCTTATGCAAAGGACATCAATATTGAAGGCCTTGAGGATGAAGTTACACTTGAATCCCTCGAAAGCATTTTGGATGTTGATAAAGACCTTTGGGCAAACGAAGCGGAAGGCATTGCCGAATTCTATGCAAAATTCGGTGACAAACTGCCGAAAGAGCTGGCAGAAGAGCTGGAAACCCTCAAAGCAAATCTGAAATAAGTTTTTGTTAAAGAAATATCTGTACAGAACAGTTTCTATAATAAGACAGTTTCGGAATAATCCAATAAATTGCGCCCGCAGTACGAATTGTACTGCGGGCGTTTTTCTGTATTGTAGGGGGCACGCGTATATGCGCAAACGAAGCACAATGCAACAGTGGCTCACAATCCCGTAGGGGCGGATGCCTTCATCCGCCCGAGCGCAGTTCGTATTTGCAAAAACCCAACGGCGACCCGCGCCCTACAAATCATCAAATTCACTCTCTGCTATGTGCGATTCTTCGCTTGCGCTCAGAATGACAAGCCTGTACAACCGCGTAGGGGCGACCTGTGTTCGCCCGCGAGCCGCTGAGATCAACGATCTCTACTTACAATTCCCCATCCCGAAACGCGCGCGCAAACCAAACGTCCTCTGCCTGAAAGCATTTGCCGTTCAAATAATTCAAGCATCCGGCATCCGTGGTGAAAGAAAATTGCAGTTTATAAGAATACAAAAACTGCTTCTTATACCCGTACGCTTTATTTTGCGCGTTTCTGCCGTATTTGCCGTCACCCAAAAGCGGATGCCCGACAGAGGCGAAATGGGCGCGGATTTGGTGTGTGCGCCCTGTCAGCAAATCTACCTCGACCAGAGAAAGCTTGCCGTCGCTTTCCAATACGCGGTATTTCGTGCGAATTGTTTTTGCATTCGGGGCAGGTTCACGGCATACGCGCACCATATTTTTCTTTTCGTCTTTGATTAAATACCCCTCTAAAATTCCCGCCTGCGGCTGCGGTGTGCCGTGCAGGACGCACAAATAGTATTTGTGCAGTTCTCTGTCCTTCATTTTCTGATTCAAAATCCGCAGACTTTCGGCATTTTTCGCCGCAATGACAATGCCGCCCGTGTTGCGGTCAATACGGTTCACGAGCGCAGGCACAAAGCTGTTTTCCTGCGCGGGGTTGTATTCACCTTTTTCATATAGATACCGTTTAACGCGCCCAATCAGCGTGTCGATAAATTCGCGGTCGTCGGGGTGGCATAAAAGCCCTGCTTTTTTGTCGAGCAATAAAATATTTTCGTCTTCATATAAAATATCCAAGGCTTTTCCTGCGCGCAAAAAATCGTAAGCGGTTTCACTCTTTTCAAAAAATTCGTCGGCAACAAATATCTTGACTTGATCCCCGATTTGCAGGCGTGTAGAAATTTCCGCACGCTTGCCGTTAATCTTAATGTTTTTTGTCCGAATCGCTTTGTAAAGCATAGACTGCGGCAAATTCGGCGCAACTTTTTTCACGAATTTGTCCAGCCGCAGTCCCGCGTCATTTTGCAAAATCTTAAATTCTTTCATGGTGTTTTCCTATACTATTATATATACATATTTTTTGGAATTTTTTTGAAGAAAAAATCTGCTATCAGTATAACACAAACCGTAAAAAAACACCACATTTTTTAAAGTCAAGCAGAGAACCCGAAAAATTGCGGAAAATGGGTCGAAATTTTAAGCGGAGTGGGGGAAAACACTCTGATTTTTTTTAAAATTTTACAAATTCATAGCAAAATACATATGCAATATCTATGTAAAATTAAGCGGATGCATACTTTTTTTTCATTTGCATATACTATATATGGAAAACAAGGCTTTTTTAACCGAATTTTCAGAAAAAATCCTGCTTTGTTACCCCTTTGTAACTAAATGTAAGATTTTTAACATTTTCACAAATATTCACCGAAATCAAAAGGTGTACAGCTGAAAAAAATCAGAAAAAGCCATGTTTCTGACAGATATTGACATTCTTGTTTGTGCATATTTCATAAAAAGTTAACTTTTAAAAATTTGACAATTAGCGGACATGGAAATATAATGACCAAAGTCACAAGCGATAATAACAGTGACGCCGCGGTTTTACCGCGCTTTCTCAATTTTTTCAGAGAAGATGCGGTTGGCGTCCAACAGCCTTTCGGGCGCAAATTCCTTTTTCCCGATGAGGTATGAGTTAAAGGAGCAGAATGATGATTACAGAATTAAAAGGGTATGCAAAAGCGACCCGTGTGACCTTTTGGAAGGTTACCGCGCTGATGTTGGCGTTTGCCGTGCTTTGTGCCGGCACTGCTTTTGCTGCCGTTCCGAACGCCTATGTCGTGGACATTTATGACGGGTCGGAAATCACAAGAGTAGAAACGACCAAAACAAACGCTTACGAAATTGTGAAACAGGCAAAGATTGATTTGTCCGAAAAAGATAAGCTTTCTTTGGAAGCCTTTGTTCCGGGTGAGGACAGTGTACTTACGGTTTACCGTGCGGCAACCGTGACATTTGTAAAGCTGAACGGTGAAACGGTTTACACGGTCTGTGCGGGAACAGTAGCCGACTTGCTGACGGAGCTTTCCGTCACAGTCGAAGAAGGGCAGCTGATAAGTCTGCCGACAAGCACAGTTCTGACGGACGGCATGACTGTAAAGCTGACAAATGCGTATCATGTATCCGTTACGGCGGACGGTACGGAACAAACCCTGCTTTTGGGTGAGGGTACCGTAGAAGAGGCGCTGGAGACAGCCAATATCACCATGGGTGAAAATGATGAGGTTTCCCCCGCGGCAGACAGTGCGCTTTATGACAATGTGCGCATCACCGTGTACCGTGTGGAGTATTCGGAGCGTACCGTAACCGAAACGGTGCATTTTGCAAAGAAGACCGTAAAATCCTCTGCACTCTACAAAGGGCAGAGCGAGATTACACAGGCGGGTGAGAACGGCGAAAAAACCGTTACCTACCGCGACAAAATTGTAGACGGCGTTCGCATTTCTTCCGAAGCGGTCAGTGAAACCGTGTTGAAGGAAGCTGTACCGCAGATTACCGCTGTAGGTACAAAGCAAAAGGCTGTGGCGGTTGCAAGCCTTCGAAACGGCGGTACGCCGATTTCCGAACTGACTGCGCCCGCGACCCTGCAAATCGTGGACGGCGCGCCGACGCAGTATTCCAAGATTATTACGGGTAAAGCGGCGGCATATACCGCCTCTCCCGGTTCTAAAACTGCAAGCGGACGTACGGTAAAGCCCGGTTATATCGCGGTAAATCCCGACCAGATTCCGTACGGCAGTAAGCTGTGGATTGTTTCCACAGACGGCATTGTTTACGGTTATGCGATTGCGGCAGACACAGGCGGATTTGTGAAAAAAGGTAAATTTACCGTAGACTTGTTCATGAATACCGAAGCCGAGTGCAGACAGTGGGGGAGCAGAGACGTAATTATTTACGTGCTGTAACCTTGAATATCTTGTGACGGTAAGCCCCCGACTGTTTGGTCGGGGGCTTTTTGGGCGTTTCAAAAGTTTTAAATCGCTTTGTTGGATGCAATAAAAGTCATGCGGTCAAACTGTTTCTGCGTGCCGTGGCGGAGTCCGTGCCCGCCGTGGTCTGAGGTAATCATAATCAGCCAATCCTCATCTCTGTAAGTCGGGCGGCGTTTGACGGCTTCCGCCAAACGGTATGCGACAGTATCCAAACGGCAAATACCTGCGGCGTAGCGCGGGTTTTCTAAAGAAAAGCCTGTGGCATGCCCGTTATAATCAGGCGTTTCAAAAATACCGAAAATGCAGTCTGTACCGTCTGCAATCTGTTCTGAAAATGCGGTTTCAAGCGCGCGGTCATCCCTGTATTGCTGAAAAACCAACGGCAATTTTTCACGCTTCGCAATTTCAATTTCATCCTTGTATGTAATTGTAAAATGGTCAGGACACTCTGCCAAAAATGCCGATTTCTTTCCCTGCATTGCCAATTCGCGCAGTACCGTCGGGCAATTTGTTTTCAGCGGCAAATGCCGCAGGACGCCGTTTTCCGCGCCCCATACACCTGTTAAAATTGCCGCCCAGCCCTGCGCTGTGGATGTTTCCTGCCGCGAATCCGATTCGCCGCCCGCGTAACTTAAATACAGACCGCCCTCGGCTTTCAATGCCTGTACGGCGCTGTAAGCGGAAACAAACAATCCGCCCGTTATTTTTTCATCCGTGCTTTCGACAAAAGATGCATCGCATCCGCACGCGCACCGTCAAAGCCAATCAGCAAAGCTTTCGGCGTTTAGCCGTTCTGTTTTTTGAAATGTTTCCGCACGGCATCGGCAAAAACTGTTTGCGGCAACGCGGTTTTTGTGGTATTATTGAACACGCCCTGTGTATCCAGACGGGCAAGATATTTCTTATCTTCGTTTTGAAACAGCATATGTAAATATCTCCTTTATGTGAGGTTGTTTTTATTATGACACAAAAGCATTTCGGCTACAAGTCTAAAAACCATTTTTTCACATTTTTGCTGAGCTGGACGGCATATGCCTCCACGTATATCTGCCGACTGAATTTCTCGGCGGCAATGCCCGAATTACAGCGAACGCCGTATTTTCCGAAACGCGGATTGCCGCAGTCTCCTCTGCATTTTTCATCTGTTACGGTATCGGGCAGTTTGTCAGCGGCTTAATCGGTGACCGCGCCGACACACGCAAATTGGTTTTTTCGGGACTGCTGATTTCCGCGCTTTGCAATATCGGCATATTCTGTGCGCACACCTATGCACCGCTTTTGCTGTTGTGGGCGGCGAACGGCATTGCGCAATCCATGGTTTGGACGCCGATTTTAAAAATCGCCTCGCTGAACTTTGACGCATCCACTCGCGAAAAATTCGGTATCGATATGTCCACGACCGTGCCTATCGGCACATTGCTCAGCTATGCGGTCAGCCTGTTGACGCTTCTCTTTCTGCCGTGGCAATATGTATTTTTAACCTGCGGACTGTTTGAGCTGTTTGTGTCCGTTATTTGGATGTTCGGCACACGCGGACGGTTTCGCCCGAAGGCGGAACACCCCTCTGCCGACGCACAAAAAACCGATATAAAAAACAGACTCGGCAACACCTTTAAAGCGGCATTGTCGGGCGGCGTACTGCTGATGCTGATTCCGATTGTCATTCAAGGCACGCTGAAGGACAGCGTTACGCAATGGGTGCCTGCATTTTTCGCAGGCACATTTGGCTCTGATACCTCGTTTTCTTTACTCTTAACCATGCTTTTGCCGATTGTGAATGTGACAGGCGCGTATTTTGCAAAGGCGATACACAAAAAACTGCACAGTGAAATCGGCACGTCCATGATATTTTTCGGGATTTCGATTGTGTTTTTGCTGATTTTAAAGCTGTTCGGTACAAAAAGCATGGCGTTGGCATTGCTTTCCATGGCGGGTGTGACAAACTGTATGTTCGCCGTAAACGTGATGCTGATTACCATGGTGCCCTTGCAATTCTCTACGCTCGGCAATGTCAGCACCGTCGGCGGACTGCTGAATGCGGTTGCCTACATCGGCTGCGGGATGCTGAATCTGCTGGCAGGTCGGCTGTTGGAAACGCAAAACGGCTGGAACAGTCTGTTTTGGCTGTGGATTGTTCTTGCCGCTGTTGCCGTAACCGTGTCCGCCGTGTGCATACCGATGTGGAAACGGTTTTGTAAAAAGAATGCGGAGTAAAGCCGATAAAAAACTGTCCAAAACCTTTTTCCTCCCTCTGACGAGGGAGGTGGCTGTCTCTTATACACATCTCCGAGCCCACGAGACCGATCAGTATCTCGTA
>UQFM01000064.1 GCA_900540295.1 uncultured Oscillospiraceae bacterium | reverse complement strand
GAGCCTTATCGTCGGCAGCGTCAGATGTGTATAAGAGACAGATATAATAGAGGTGAAAAAGGACTTTTTATGATTATTTTAGGCATTGACCCGGGGTATGCGATTGTAGGCTACGGCGTGCTCGACTACCGAAACAACCGTTTTTCCGTGGTGGATTACGGTGCAATTACAACCGAGGCAGGTACGCCCTTCAACCGCCGTTTGGAAATGATTTATACCGACCTTTGCGCACTGATGGAGCGCCATCATCCCGAGGCGATGGCGATTGAGAAGCTGTTTTACAATACCAACGCCAAAACGGTCATTGACGTGGCGCAGGCGCGCGGCGTCACGATGTTAGCCGCTCAGCAGCACGGGATGGAAATTTTTGAATATACGCCCTTACAGGTCAAGCAAAGCGTGGTCGGCTACGGCAGAGCCGAAAAAAAACAGGTGCAGGAAATGACGCGCATCATTTTAAATCTTGAAAAAGTCCCGAAGCCTGACGATACCGCCGATGCACTCGCGATGGCCATCTGCCACGGACATTCCAGCGGGTCGCTGATGGGGAAATTAAATAAATTGGGATTTCGGTAAATCTGTATTTCACAAAGAAAGGAACGGTTACGGTATAGCTTTAAAAGCCGAAACCGTGTGGACAATATGTTTTACTCTATCACAGGCAAGGTTGTGTATCTCGATACACAGTCTGTCGCTTTGGAAACAGGCGGCATTGCGTTTAAATGCAGTACGACGCTTACGACATTGAAGAAAATCGGGGAAAAGGGGAGTGTTGCTACACTCTATACCTATTTGAACGTCCGTGAGGACGCACTCGATTTGTTCGGCTTTTATACGGAGCAGGAGATGGAGTGCTTCAAACTCCTTATTTCTGTGTCGGGCGTCGGACCGAAAGCCGCGCTGTCTATTCTTTCGGAGTTAAGTCCCGAAAAGCTTGCTTTGAGTCTTGCCACGGGCGACAGCAAAGCGATTACCAAAGCGCAGGGCGTAGGGCCTAAGCTTGCCCAGCGCATTGTTTTGGAGCTGAAAGACAAATTGGCAAAAGGTATGGAAATGCCTGCCGCCACACCCGAAATTGAGGCCGCAGGGCTTGCCGCATCAGACGGCAACGCCGCAGAAGCCGTCGGTGCTTTGACGATGCTCGGCTATTCGCAAAGCGAAGCGGCAATGGCGGTTTCTAAGCTGGACGGCACACTGTCTGTGGAAGATTTAATCCGACAGGCACTCAAAACCCTTTCAAGGCAGGTGTAAGCGATGGATTTTGATAACGAAAACCGCATTATTTCACCCGATTTTAACGAAAGCGACAGCGACATAGAAATTTCTCTGCGCCCGAAAACCTTGAATGACTATATCGGGCAGGAAAAGGCGAAAGAGAACTTGAAAATTTATATCGAGGCGGCCAAAGGGCGCGGCGAGCAGTTAGACCACGTGCTGTTATACGGCCCGCCGGGACTCGGTAAAACCACATTGGCGGGCATTATCGCCAATGAAATGAACGTGCAGATGCGTGTGACCTCAGGGCCTGCAATCGAAAAGCCAGGCGACCTTGCGGCGCTTTTAACGAATCTCAATGACGGCGACGTGCTGTTTATCGATGAAATTCACCGTCTGTCGCGCAGTGTCGAAGAGGTTTTGTACCCCGCAATGGAAGACAATGCCCTCGATATTATCATCGGCAAAGGGCCGTCTGCGCGGTCTATTCGGCTGGATTTGCCGAAATTCACACTTGTCGGTGCGACCACGCGCGCAGGGCAGCTGACCGCGCCTTTGCGTGACCGATTCGGCGTCATTGCGCGGTTGGAAATGTATACCCCCGAACAGCTTTCGCAGATTGTCAAGCGCAGTGCGGGTATTCTCGGCATTGCGATTGACGATACGGGCGCATTGGAAATTGCGTCCCGCTCCCGCGGGACACCGCGTATTGCGAACCGCCTTTTAAAGCGCGCCCGCGATTTTGCCGAAGTGATGGCGGACGGCGTTATCACGGAAGATACCGCCAAAATCGCACTCGGCAGAATGGAAATCGACCCCTTAGGTCTTGACCTGGTAGACCGCCTTTTGTTAACGTCGATGATTAAAAACTACAATGGCGGGCCCGTGGGCTTGGAAACCATTGCCGCGACCATCGGAGAAGAGGCAGTTACGATTGAAGATGTTTATGAGCCGTACTTAATGCAAATCGGTTTTTTATCAAAGACCCCGCGCGGGCGTGTGGTAACGCCGCTTGCGTACAGGCATCTCGGCATCCCGATGCAGGGGCAGCAACAGTTAGATATGTAAAGGAGTCATTACAATGGGCAGATTATTCGGTACAGACGGCGCACGCGGCGTCGCAAATAAAGAAATTACCTGTGAACTTGCCATGCAAATCGGGCGCGCGGCGGCAATGGTGCTGACGGAAAATTTATCGCACCGCCCGCGTGTGCTTATCGGTATGGACACCCGCGCGTCGGGCGAGATGCTCGAATCCGCCATTACGGCAGGGCTTTGCTCCGTAGGTGCGGACGTATTGCTGTTGGGCGTTGTGCCGACCCCTGCGGTGGCATATCTCGTCAAAGCATATAATTATGATGCGGGTGTGATGATTTCCGCCTCGCATAATCCCTGTGAATACAACGGCATCAAAATCTTCCAGTCTACGGGTTATAAACTGCCCGATGCTTTGGAAAATGAAATTGAAGCCATTATTTTGGATGAGGCTCAAGTCCCACCCGTGAGAATTGGCGGGGACGTCGGCAGAGTCACCCGCGCCGCGACCGCGGTAGAGGATTATGTAAAGCATCTGCTTTCCACCACGGATACGCGCTGTGACGGCTTGAAAATCGCTTTAGACTGTGCCAACGGCTCGTCGAGTGTTTCCGCAAAAACTGTGTTTGAGGCATTGGGCGCGCAGTGTGTCGTCATCGGCGATACACCCGACGGCGTAAACATCAATAAAGACTGCGGCTCTACGCATATGGAAGCCCTGCAAAAATGCGTTGTGGAAAACGGCTGTGACTTAGGTTTCGCGTTCGACGGCGATGCGGACAGAATGCTGGCGGTTGACCACACGGGTAAAATCGTGGACGGCGACCAGGCGATTGCGGTTTGCGCAAAGTATATGAAAGCGAACGGCACGCTCAAAAAGGATACCGCGGTTGTCACCGTGATGAGCAATATGGGCTTTTTCAAATTCTGCGAAGCGGAAGGCATTCACTGCGAACGCACGAAGGTCGGCGACCGCTATGTACTCGAAAATATGCTTGAAAACGGCTATTCTATCGGCGGCGAGCAGTCGGGGCATATTATTTTCTTAGACTATGCCACCACGGGTGACGGACAGCTGTCCGCGATTCAGTTGTTGAAGGTTTTAAAGAATACGGGCAAGACCTTAAAGGTATTGGCTGAAGAAATGGAAATTTACCCGCAGGTGCTTATCAATGTGCGTGTGTCGAAATACGGCAGAGTGCGCTTTACAAGCGATATGGAAGTGAAAAACGCCATTGCCCGTGCGGAAGAAGAACTCGGCGACACGGGGCGCGTTTTGGTGCGCGTATCGGGCACGGAACCGCTTGTCCGCGTGATGCTGGAGGGCAAGGATGAACAGAAAATTCAGGAGCTCGGCGAATCGATTGCCGAGGTGATTCGGGAAAGGTTAGTATAATGCGTTTTTCATCGGATTGGCAGGATTATCAGCTGCTCGACTGCTCGGGCGGCGAACGATTGGAGCGTTGGGGAAAAGTAACTCTGATTCGCCCTGACCCGCAGGTTGTGTGGCAGACGCCGAAAACACATCCGCTGTGGAAAAAGGCAGACGCGGTGTACCACCGTTCCAATACGGGCGGCGGCAGTTGGGAAGTGCGTTCACGCATCCCTGACCGTTGGGAAATCGGGTACCGTGATTTGCGTTTCAACATAAAAACCATGGGCTTTAAGCATACGGGCGTGTTCCCTGAACAGGCGGTTAACTGGGACTGGGTTTCAGAAGAAATCCGTGCGGCAAACCGCCCTGTTAAGGTACTGAATCTGTTCGGTTACACAGGCGCGGCAACGGTATCCGCTTTACGGGCGGGCGCGCAGGTGGTGCACGTGGACGCTTCCAAGGGTATGGTGCAGTGGGCGAAAGAAAATGCGCTGTCTTCAGGCGTGATTGACTGCCCCGTGCGCTGGATTGTGGACGACTGTGTGAAATTTGTACAGCGTGAAATCCGCCGCGGCAACCGCTACGATATTTTAATTATGGACCCGCCGTCTTACGGCAGAGGTCCCGGCGGCGAGGTATGGAAGTTGGAAAATGAAATTTATCATTTTGTCGAGCTGTGCCGCGAGGTGCTTTCGGATTCGCCGATTGCCGTGTTAATAAATTCTTATACCGCAGGGCTTTCCCCCGCCGTGATGCAGTATATTTTAGGCGCGCTCATCGTGCCGAAATTCGGCGGCTCTGTGGAGAGTGAGGAAATCGGCTTGCCTGTACAGGCGTCGGGAATGCTGCTGCCGTGCGGTGCAACCGCGATTTGGAAACGATAAGGAATAGAAGAATGCCTGAAAATATCATTGAATTTCAAGACGTATCTTTTCGCTACGAAGCGGATGACGCGGAACACCCGTTGCCGCTTTGCGTGGAACACGTCAATTTAAAAATCAAAAAAGGCGACTTTGTTGCCGTATTGGGGCATAACGGGTCGGGAAAATCCACGCTCGCAAAGCTTTCCAATTCGATTTTGATTCCCGAAAGCGGGCGTGTGCTTGTAAACGGGCTGGATACCGCCGACGAATCGCTGTCCTATGATATCCGCCGTACCGTGGGCGTGGTGTTTCAAAATCCCGACAATCAGATTGTCGCCTCGATTGTAGAGGAGGACGTGGCGTTCGGACCTGAAAATTTGGGCGTTCCGCCCGATGAACTCCGCCGCCGTGTGGACGATGCGCTGAAAGCCGTCGGGATGTACGAATACCGAAACCATGAGCCGCACAAGCTGTCGGGCGGGCAGAAACAGCGCGTGGCGATTGCGGGGATGATTGCGATGCTGCCCGAATGCATTGTGTTAGACGAGCCGACCGCTATGCTGGACCCGAAAGGGCGCAAAGAGGTAATGGATACCGTGCGCCGTTTAAACCGCGAGCGCGGCATTACGGTTGTGTTTATTACACACTTTATGGAAGAAGCGGCGGCGGCTGACCGTGTGGTCGTGATGGATGACGCAAAAATCGTGCTGGACGGCACGCCTAAGGATGTATTCTTGAAGGCAGAGTTGCTGAAAAGCATCGGCTTGGATATTCCGAAAGCGGCGGCGCTGGCGGCGGAACTGCGCGCAAACGGCATACCGATGCGTGAGGATGTGCTTTCTGCCGACACTTTTGCGGACAATATTTTAGAATTACTCGGAGAACCTCAAAATGGCACTGCTTGAAACGCAAAATTTGACATATGTTTACGGGGAAGGCACGCCGTTTCGCATAGCGGCACTGCAAGGTGTCAATATATCCGTAGAAGAAGGGGAGCTTGTCGGCATTATCGGGCATACGGGCTCGGGCAAAAGCACGCTCGTACAGCATTTGAACGGGCTTTTAAAGCCGACCTCGGGCAAGGTGCTGTTAAACGGAGAGGACATTCACGCATCCAAAGCGGCGACCCGCGCCGCGCGCTTTAAGGTCGGGCTTTGTTTTCAGTATCCCGAATATCAGCTGTTTGAAAGCACGGTTTATCGGGATATTTCCTTCGGTCCGCGCAATATGGGGCTTTCCGAGGCGCAAATCAAAGAACACGTTCTGCACGCGGCGGAATTTGTCGGCGTAAAGCGGGAATGGATGGAAAAATCGCCGTTTGATTTGTCGGGCGGTGAAAAACGCCGTGTCGCGATTGCAGGCGTTATGGCAATGGAACCCGAAATCCTGATTTTGGATGAACCCGCCGCAGGGCTTGACCCGCGCGGCAGAGCGCGTATTACACAGATGATTGAAAACTACCGCCTGTCTACGGGGAAAACGGTGATTATCGTTTCCCACAGTATGGATGATATCGCCGAAATCGCCTCTAAGGTGATTGTGATGCATAACGGCACGCCTGTGCTGACAGGCGCAGTTCAATCGGTTTTTGAAAACGCCGAAAAGCTTGCCTCTATCGGTTTGGATGTACCGCAGCTTACGCGCATCTTTCTGCGCCTGAAAGCGGCGGGAGTAGATGTACGCACCGATATTTACACACTCCCCGAAGCAAAACGCGAACTGTTGCGTTTGATGCGGGAAAGGGGGGTGCGCAATGATTAAGGACATTACTATCGGGCAGTATTTCCCCGGAACTTCCGTTGTGCATAAGCTTGACCCGCGCGCAAAATTGGTGCTGACCTTTGTCTACATCGTGCTGATTTTTCTGTGCAGGAATTTTGCCGCACTCGGCATTATGGCGGCATATTTAATTGCGGCGATACTGCTTTCCAAAATCTCTTTAAAGATGCTTTTAAAAAGCTTAAAGCCGATTGTTATTATTGTTCTGATTACATCCGTATTGCAGATTTTTTACAATACGGATGGCGCGGTGCTTTTGGAACTCGGTAAATTTAAGCTGACTTCGGACGGCATTTTCACGGCAGTATTCACAACCGTCCGCATTGTGGCGCTGGTCGCGGCAAGCTCTATGCTGACCTACACCACTTCGCCGACACTGCTGACGGATGCGATTGAACGCCTGTTTTCTCCTCTGAAAAAGATTAAAATCAACGTGCATTCCATCGCTATGATGATGACGATTGCCCTGCGCTTTATCCCCACTTTGATTGATGAGGTCGATAAAATTATGTCCGCGCAGAAAGCGCGCGGTGCGGAACTCGATACAGGGAATATCATACAGCGCGGCAAGGCGCTTGTACCCGTGTTTATTCCGTTGTTTGTCAATGCATTTTCACGCGCTTACGATTTGGCGTTCGCCATGGAGTGCCGTTGCTACCGCGGCGGCGAGGGACGCACACGGCTTCGTGTGATGCACCTTGCGGCACGCGACTATATCACATTTGCAGTGACGGCGGTATGCATAACAGGCATCTTTGTTTCCAATCATTTTTTAGCGGCGGTGATTTGATTTGAAAAATTATTTGCTGACGCTGTGTTTTGACGGTACGGCGTATCACGGCTGGCAGGTGCAGCCGAATGCCGTTACCGTGCAGAGCCGCTTGCAGGACGCCGCAGAGCAAATTTTAGGCGTGCGGGAATCCGTGACGGGGTGCAGCCGCACGGATGCGCGTGTACACGCCGATATGTTTTGCTGTAACCTGCGTACAGAAAAAGAGATCACGCCCGAAAAACTGCAAACGGCATTCAATGCCGTACTCCCGCGGGATATTGCGGTGCTGTCTGTGCGCGAAGTGCCGCTCGGCTTTCACGCGCGGTATGACTGTACGGGCAAAGCCTATCGGTACCTGATTGTAAACCGCGCGGTGCGCGACCCTTTCTTTGAGAACCGCGCTCTGCATTATCCGTGGACGCTGGATGCGGAAGCACTGCACCGCGAGGCGCAAAGCTTTCTCGGCACGCACGATTTTTCCGCTTTTTGCGCTTCAAAATGCGCAGTGGAAGATAAAGTACGCGAAATCCGCGCCTGTTCCGTATACAGAAACGGCGATTTTGTGGAGTTTCGCGTGACAGGCAACGGATTCCTTTACAATATGGTGCGTATTATGGTCGGTACGCTTTTGGAGATACAAAACGGTAAAATCGCATACGGCGAACTGCCGAATATTTTGGACAGCCGTGACCGTCAACGGGCGGGCGTGACCGCGCCTGCGCACGGCTTATATTTACACAAGGTCTATTACGATATATAAATCGGGGTGAACATATGGCGGAGAAGGATACAGGCAGAAAACCAAAACCGAAGCAAAAAACAAAAAATCAGGAGCGGCTGGTGTCTGTGCTGAAAGCAGTCTGCATTATTTCCGTTCTGCTGATTTTAGTCGTGATTGCCGCCAATCGGTTCGGCAATATTACATTTTCGAGCATAAGCGACTATGCGGATACAGTCATTTCAGGCACAAAGCGCGGCGACGGATACCCGTACTATTTTGAAAATACGGGCGTGCGGAATGTGCTGTCTGTCGGCTCGGATTTGTTTGTTATTGGGGACGACACCACATTTTCACTGGATGCAACCGCACGGCGGTTCGGGGAGCAGCAGCACACACTGTCTTCTCCCATAGCAACCGCCGCAGGCGGGCGTGTGTTGCTTTTGGATGTCGGAGAAAACAGTTATCGGGTGCTTTCCAAAACCAAAATTTTATTGGAAGAGCAAAGTGCGCAAAAACTGCTGACAGGCGCACTCGGCAAAGACGGTACGCTGGCAGTCGCCGCACGCGGTGAAGCCTCACAGAGCAAGCTTACCGTATACAATAAAAGCCATAAAGAGATATTTGTTTGGAACTGTGCCTCCGAAAATATCATTGCCGCCGCCGTGTCGGATAACGGCAAGCGCGCCGCTGTGTCTGTTGTCGGTGCGCAGAACGGAGAACTGTATTCCAAGGTCTATATATTCGATTTTTCCTATAATGAACCGATTGCTTCATTCTCCTATGATACCATTGTGTCGGGACTTTCCTTTCTTGCGGGTGATCGGTTGCTTTTGACGGGTAAGAATATTTTTACCGTGGTGGAGGATAAAACGCCGATTTTGGAAGAGGATTTGTCTCTGAATACATTGTCCTGTGTGTATACCGACGACAGCGGCTGTACGGCAGTTACCCTTTCCAAATATGGAAGCGCGGCCTCCAAAATTATTCGGTGCTACGACCGAAAAGGCGTTTTGCAGTTTGAAACGGAAATTGCCGAAAGCGTAAAAGGCGTGTCGTGCGATGCGGCGTATGTGTCTGTTTTGACCGACCGTTATCTTTACAGCTTTAACCGCAAAGGGGAGCAGGTCGGGCGCTCGGCGGTGGATGACGACTGTATCAGACCCTTTACAGACGGCAGGAACACTTATGTTTATGCCGTCAGCGGCATAAAATGCTATAAGACCACCGCTGTCGATGAACCCGTATCCGCACAGTCTTAGGTTGTCTTTCGGAATGTACTGTGATACAATACTGTTTAGAGCGAGGTGATTCTTTGAGTCTTGCGATTGATGTATGCTTGCTTGCCGTTTTACTGGTCGCGGTGATTGCGTCTGCCAAAAAAGGATTAGTGCGCACCGTTTTGGAATTGGTCGCCTTTGCGGCGGCGCTTCTTCTGGCGGTACAGCTTTGCGCGCCTATGGCAAAAGCATGCTATGAAAATGTGCTGTCCGAGCGCGTGGAAACGAAAATCGCAGAGGAACTGCGTGTTTCGGAAAGCGCCTCGGCAATTAAAAAAGCTTCTGTTGTATTGGACAGTCTGCCGGGCTTTGTAAAGGGCTATGTGCAGGGAAGTGATGCTTCCGTGGCAAAGCTTGCAGAGCAAATTGCAAACGGAAATTACAGCGACAGAGACGCGGCGAAACTGCTGAATGAAAATATCGCACAGCCTGTCTGCGAGACGGTGCTGTCGGCAGTTTTGTTCTTACTGCTGTTTGCCGTGCTCGGCGGTGTATTTCAGTGGCTGGTTTCCGTGCTTTCCAAACTGTTTAAAATCCCCATTGTCAAAAATGTGAACGCACTGCTCGGCGGTGTGTTCGGTGCGGTGAAAGGCTGTGCTTTTGTGTTTGTCGCTGTTTTTCTGTTGACCGCAGTGGCGCCGTACATAGAGGATACAGCTTACAGAGAGGCATTGCAGTCTTCGCATATCGTCAGTTTTGTAAGCGGCTGGTTGCCGGATTTCCATACGAAGTTATTTTAATGAGGTGTTTACGATGAAAGAAAATTTAAAGAGTCTGTTTTCGGGTTGTCTGACCGTGCCGAATCTGCTGAGCCTGATTCGTATTTTGCTGATTCCCATGTTCGGCGTACTGTTTTACAACGGGCACATCGGCTGGGCGGTCATTATTTTGATTGTTTCGGGGCTTACCGACTTCTTTGACGGCAAAATCGCCCGCAAATTCAATCAAATCAGTGAACTCGGCAAAATGCTGGACCCTGTTGCCGATAAGCTGACGCAAATTACCATTGCAATCGTTATCTTTTTGGAATTCAACAAGTCAACAGACCCGACAATGCAGTGGTTTAAATGGGTGTTCCTGTTCTTCCTGTTTAAAGAACTGCTGATGGTCGTTGTCGGTGCGATTATGCTTGCCTGCGGACTTCGTCCCGTGGCGGCGGAAATCTACGGCAAAATCGCAACCTTTGTATTTTATGCCGTTATGGTGTTGGTTATCGCATTCGGTCCCGAAATCGGCGCACTGCGCGCATGGTTTACACTGCCGTCTGCGGTGATGATGGTTTTGGTGGTTATTGCGGCGGTGCTGACGTTTGTTGCACTGCTGAGCTATGTGCCGAATACCTATAAACAATTCAAAGAAAAACACGCAAAAAAAGAAACTGAGGAATAAACTTTGATGAACAAAAATATGCTGTGCAGCAGATGCCACAAAAATCCTGCTGTCTTTTTCATTTCGAAGGTGGAAGGGGAGAAAACCACCAACGAAGGACTCTGCATCAAATGTGCAATGGAGCTGAATATCGGTCCCGTGAAGCAGATTATGCAGCAAATGGGGATTACCGCTGTCTCTTATACACATCTGACGC
>UQFM01000063.1 GCA_900540295.1 uncultured Oscillospiraceae bacterium | reverse complement strand
TATTTTATTTAGTTTGCCAAGAAATCATATCTTTTTTCAATCTGCACCTCCAAGCGTTAAAAAGATATAATAAAAACCGTCGTTTCCAACTTCTCTCACAATTTGCTATGCTGGAATCGGCGGTTTTTTTATATTATTTGAGAATCTCGCGCGGAAATTCTCGGGGCATATAGCCCGATATTCTGCCACGCATCGCGGTGCGATACGGAATACTCCGTCTACACATGGTAGATGAGCTGATATTTATCAGAAAACATAATCGCCTGAAAACGGCATGAAATACATCATGCTTAGGTCATCGCCTTATCTGCATTATGAAATTTTTCTTAAACCAAATCCGATAAAAACCGCCCCAAAGAATGGATTTTCCTTCTTTGGGGCGGTTTTACAATTTAGAAAAATATGCGGTTGAAAGGGATTTAGTACATAACCGCTTGCGGTTATTGTACCGCAAAACGCAGTGTTACAATTTCATACGGCTTTACGGAAAGCTTTACGGTTCTGCCGTTATGCTCAAGCGGATATTCTGCATTTTCAAGCAGGTCGCATACCGATACTTCCTTGAAATCAAAGCCCGCACGCACGGTTACGTCTGCGCGCTGACGATAGGCTTCATACAGACGCACAATGACTGCATCGCCCTTTTCCGCTTTTTTCACGGTTTCGGCAATTACGTTTTCACAGTCTGTTACAAGCAGCGAAAAGCTTTCGGGCAAGCTACCGTTCTGTGCCCCGATTCTTTGCGCTGTCAGCGGATTATTAAGCAGATAAGCCTGCTGTACCGTGCCCGCCGCACGGTAATCGCCCGCATGCGGATACAAAGAATAGGTAAAGGTATGCGCCCCTCTGTCGGCGGTTTCATCGGGATATGTGCCGCACTTCAAAAGCGTTAAGCGCATAACGCCGTCATGAATATCATGCCCGTATTTGCAGTCATTGAGAAGGCTGACGCCGTAGCCGTACTCCGACAAATCGGCATATTTATGCGCGCACACCTCGAATTTTGCCGCATCCCAGCTGGTGTTTGTATGCGTGGGGCGCTCCACCGCGCCGAACTGAATTTCATAGGTCGCCTTGTCGGAAAGCACCTCCACGGGGAATGCGGTTTTCAAAATCAAATGGCTTTCGTTCCAGTCGATGTCCGTGTCAAAATCGATACGCGCCGTATCGTCATACAGCCAAATTTTTTGCGTAATTGTGCTGTGCATAAAAATCTTTTTGACCTCGACACCTGCGCGCGCACCGTCTGCAATCGGTGTAATCTCCGCTTTGTCAGAAAGCGTCCACGATTTTTCTTTATAATAATTACTGATTTCCCAGTTGTCGTAATTA
The DNA here is from genome assembly GCA_900540295.1 of uncultured Oscillospiraceae bacterium. Classification (GTDB taxonomy): domain Bacteria; phylum Bacillota; class Clostridia; order Oscillospirales; family Acutalibacteraceae; genus Fimenecus. The sequence continues at coordinate 9,692 of UQFM01000063.1, read as the reverse complement.
CGGGGATAATCTTCATAGGCAGTCATCACGTTGCCCCGCGCGCCCGATTTTAAGACCTCACGGCGATTTTTCTTATCGTAAATCCGCGTGAACGCACCGCTTTCATCGAATTCTAAAAGGAAAAAGTCGTTTTCAACCTTCGCCTCCCCCGCCTGCACAGCCTTTCTCGGGGCCGTATCGGCTACAACCTTGTAGCCCTTAGGCGGAATATGCTCTACATATCGGGTTTCGCCGTCTACACACACTGTGCCGCTTGCCTCGAATGCGTTCGGATTCCAAACGAGAATGCCGCCGTCCGTGCCGATATTTTCGGCAATATGCGCCGATGCCTCTGTGCAGATTTTTGCACCCGTTTCCCCGATGGATTCGTACTGCGCATGGGAAACCTCATACACCTCGTGAATGGAAGAACCGGGAATGATGTCGTGGAACTGATTTAACAAAATCGTTTCCCAGCCGTCGTGCAACGCCGTTTCGGGATATGCCGCACCGTTTAAAAGCATATCTGCCAAAGCGAAGCTTTCTGCATTTTGATACAGAAACTCACTTTTGCGGTTATACCGTTTATTTTTCGCCTGCGAGGTATAGGTGCCGCGGTGGTATTCAAGATACAGTTCCCCTTGCCAATGCGGTGTTTTGGGGTCTTTCTCGGCTTTTTGCCGCATACGCGCAAGCATTTCGCCCGCAAATTCCATTTTGGCTTTCGGCACAGCGGGCAGACCTTTTTTGAGAATGTTATAGTATTCCAAATCCTTGCGGACAGGACCGCCGCCGCCGTCGCCGTAACCGAAAGTAATCATCACTTCGTTTTGCAGTTGTTTCTGCTGATAGCGGTCCCACGCGCCCATCAGCTGACAGGGATTCAGCTTTGCGTTATAGGTCACATTGCGGGCGGGTTTCTGCCCGCGTACTTTGTCCTGTGCGGTCATAAAAAACGAGAAAATATCTGTACCGTCTATACCCTGCCACCAAAATGTATCGTAGGGCATACGGTTGCTTTCGTTCCAGCCGATTTTAGAAGTGACGAACGATTCCACACCGCTTTTCTTGAGAATCTGCGGCAGCGCGGCGGAATACCCAAACACATCGGGCAGCCAAAGCACCTTGCAGTCTGCGCCGAATTCTTCTTTAAAGAAAGACTTGCCGTACAGAATTTGCCGCACCAGGCTTTCGCCCGAAGAAAGATTGCAGTCTGCCTCAACCCACATGGCGCCTTCGACTTCCCAGCGCCCCTGCTTTACCATTTCTTTGACTTCATCATACAGCTCGGGGGATTCTTCTTTCAGATATTTATACAGCTGTGCCTGGCTCGACATAAACTTGTATTCGGGATATTTTTTCATCAGCGCAAGCACGGTGGAAAAAGAGCGCAGAACCTTTTCCCGTGTTTGTGCAAGCGTCCAAAGCCATGCCACGTCAATGTGCGTGTGCCCGATACACAACGCGTTCACGCCGAATTCGGCGTGCGTGCCGTTCAGCAGTTCCGCATCTAAATATTGCTGTGCCGCACGTACCGAAGCCATACATTCGCCGGAACGCGGGTCGCGTAAATCGATAAGATTTACGGCGTGCTCCAAACAGTTTTGCATATCCACATATGCCTTTTCGTTCGGATCTAACAACAGAGTAGCTTCATACGGCACGCAAAGACTGTAATACAGCTTGCGGATTTCTTCGTTATACACACGCAGATTCGCATTGAATTCTAAATGATTTGCTTCTTTCCCGCCGTAGGCATACACATAAATTTCATATGCCGATTCGGCATTGTCCAAAAACACTTCGCGGTGATTGGTATCCAAGCCCTGTACGAGTTTCCCGTTTACATACACAATAAACTGCGGATTGACAGAGTCCCAACCTTCCAACTGTGTGGAAATGCACAGTTCCGCATTTTTACCGCGCATACTTTCGGGAATTTCCAGCTGTTTGTAAAACCATGCGTGGCAGTCCTTTTCCCCGCCCCAGCGCTCATAGCGCCCGAACGCGCGGAAGCTTTCGTCCACCTTGGGCAGTGCATTGCCCGTTTTATACCCGCAGGGCTTAAAAAGAAAACCGTCTAACGGTATATCCTGTTCGCATGCGGTATTTTTCAGTACATTTAGATAGACACGTAATCTGTCTTCATAAAAATCTGTCTGCATAAAATTTTCCTCGTCAAATAGAATTTTGGGTATTGTATCACACTATGGGGCGTTCCTGCAAGCGGTTTATGCGAATAAATCCGACAATAAATAAAATGACCCGCACACAAGCACCAAACCGTCCTGCGGTGTGGCGTGGATTGCCTGTTGCAAGGCAGATTTCGGGCTTTCTTCTGTAAAGGTAATCACCTTTATGTCCTGTATTGCGGATTGTAAAACAGCAGGTTCTGCCGCACGCGGGTTGTTTGGTTTTGTAAAGTAAATTTCTTTACACAAGGGCGCGACCGTTTTCAAATACTGCCCCGTGTCTTTATCCGCCATCATGCCGATGACCGCCGTAATTCTCGGCGGTGCGAAGCGCTTTAACACTTCTCGGAGTGCTTCGGCACATTCGGGATTATGCCCGCCGTCCAAAAGCAAGGGTGGTGTACCCTTGCGGTACTCCATACGTCCGCGCATCACTGTATGTTGCAGCCCCTCTCGGATATGTGTCTCCGTCACACCCGAAAGCTTTCTTGCCGCTTCTATCACACCGACGGCATTTTCAATCTGATGTCTTCCCGAAAGGTGTACCGTATACGCTTCGCCGCAATAGGAAAATACCGTTTCTGTAAGACTTTCCGAAATCACCTGCGCCGCCTCTGTATTCGCTACGGTCAGCGCACAGCCTTGCTGTTCGGCGGTATTGCGAATCACCGAAAGCGCCGTCGGGTCTTGGCGGGTCGTGGTTACGCAAACACTGCCCTGTTTTAAAATACCTGCCTTTTCGGCGGCAATCTGCTCGATTGTATCGCCGAGAATCTTCGTGTGGTCTAAAGATACAGATGTAATCACGCACACCTCGGGTGCGGGAATGACATTGGTCGAATCGTACCGACCGCCGAGACCGACTTCCATCACGGCGTAATCACACTGCTGTTCCTTGAAATACAGCAGTGCCGCGGCGGTGATGGCTTCAAATTCCGTCGGGACAATGCCCCCGGCGTTCAGTCCCTCTATGGCAGACTTCACACGGGCAACCGTATTTGCCAAATCCGCTTCGGGAATATTTGCATTGTTTATCTGTATACGCTCACAAAAGGAAAATACATAGGGCGATGTGAAAAGCCCTGTTTTATAGCCCCCCGCCTTTAGAATGTGGGAAAGCATTGTCGAGGTGGAGCCTTTGCCGTTCGTACCCGCCACATGCACAAACCGCAGGTCATTTTGCGGGTTCCCGAGTTCTGCGAGCAGAGCGGAAATACGCTCCAGCCCCGGCTTGATGCCGAATGCCAACAGAGAATGAATGTAATCCACAGCTTCCTGATAATTCATAGTCCTTATCCTCAAATATCCAAAATCAATTCTACGGGGCAGTGGTCCGACCCGAAAATCTCGCTGTGAATGGACGCATCAACAATTTTTTCCGCCAGACGGTCAGAAACACAGAAATAGTCGATACGCCATCCCGCATTGTTTTTGCGGGCGTTAAAGCGGTAAGACCACCACGAATACGCACCTGTCAAATCGGGATGCAAATAACGGAAAGTATCTGTGAATCCGCTTTCCAGCAAAGTCGTAAACTTTTCACGCTCTTCATCGGAAAAGCCTGCGTTGCCGCGGTTGGTTTTCGGGTTTTTTAAGTCTATTTCCGTGTGCGCCACATTCAGGTCACCGCAGAAAATCACGGGTTTTTGCGCGTCCAGCGACAAAAGGTAAGTACGGAATTTATCGTCCCAGCTCATACGGTATTCGAGCCGTTTTAAGCCGTCCTGCGCATTCGGCGTGTAACAGGTTACAACAAAATAGCCGTCGTATTCGAGCGTAATCACGCGCCCTTCGCTGTCGTAGTAGGCGTCGTTCATGCCGTAATATACGGCGTTCGGCGTCTCCTTTGCGAAAATCGCCGTCCCCGAATACCCTTTTTTCTCGGCATAATTCCAAAAAGAGCAGTACCCGTCAAACTGCAAATCGATTTGCCCTTCCTGTAATTTTGTTTCCTGTAAACAGAAGAAATCCGCATCCAAAGCCACAAAATCCTCTGCGAAATTCTTACCGACACAGGCGCGCAAGCCGTTGACATTCCATGAAATCAGCTTTTTCATTGCAAACATCCTCCTGAAAATCCAACATTTTCTCTCGGCTTATTGTAGCACTATGCACACAAAAAATCCATATCTTTTCATTGACTTTTCAAAATATCTGCTGTAAGATACATCTTGACAGTCTTTTCACAAAGCGGATATGGGGAAGCAGTATGCAATCTACACAAAACAACAAAACGACAGACAAAGTCAGCCTTTGGCATATATTTTTTGACATGTTTGAAAAGGCGGGATTTTTGTTTCTGTTTTTCTTTTTGGTCTATATCGCCGTTTATATGGCGCACACGCAAGGGATGTATTCTGCGGACGGTACGGCATATCTGCCCGCAGGCGGGTCTTCCGTTTTTGACGTCTACATACCCGCCGTATCGCAACCAGGCACAAATGCGGCAAACGGGAACGTGCAGGATATGCCGCAAAGCGTCGATTTCAGCAAAGCCCCTCAGAGCAGGGAAGAAATCGCCGCGTATTATGCCGCAGTGCTGAACCGCGCCAAAACGGACGCCGCCTCTGTAACGCTCGTGCACAAAACAGGGTCCAATTACAACGGTGTTGTGGAAGCGGGCGGCAACGCGTTTCTTTCTTCCGTGGCAAAATCGCTGATGCGTTCCTTTTTAAAAGAAGAAAATCCGAACACGGTCTTTACCGCACGCAGCGAAATACAGGAAAACTTTATTCCGCGCGGTACGACAAGCCACTTAACCGCCGATGATATTGCGGACGCTGTCTGCAAAGAGGACGGCGCCTATTACATGATTTCCGTTCGGTTACAGCCCGACCAGAATCCGAAAGCGGGCTACGGCTCGGGCGCAGTCGGTTCGATTATTACCAAAGAGGAGATTGAAAGCGCCGTAAACGGCAAAATTAAAATGGAAAATTTGGTTTGCGCCTATGACGGCGCCGTGTCGGAAATCAAGGTTGAAAAAGCAAGCGGAAAGCTTGTTGAAATCCGCACTTCCCTGCCGATGTATTTGCAGTTATCCAGTTTAGGGCTGGATTGTCGAATCGGTTTGCAGTTCGATGAATTTTGGACGGTGCAGTGGTAAAGCCGAATAAAAAAGTAAAAGAAAAGGTTTAACCGCCTTTTCTTTTTTTATTGCCTGTGATAAAATATACAGTGATTTTATGAAGGAAAGGGCGACACATATGCAAAACCCCTGTTTTGAAAAAACAAAGTATTTTATTATCGACATGGACGGTACTTTTTATCTGGACGGCAATCTGATTGACGGCGCAATGGACTTTTTAACCCGCGTAAAAGAAATCGGCAAGGATTTTTGCTTTTTTACCAACAACTCTTCCAATAACGTGGCGGTCTGCCGTGAAAAACTGCATAAAATGGGGTGTGACGTGCCCGACAATAAAATTGTAATTTCTTCGCATGTAACCGCGGACTTTTTAAAGCGATACCGTGCGGGCAAAACGGTGTATCTGCTCGGCAACGAGCGCCTGACTGCCGACTTCAAGGCGGCGGGAATTCCGCTTGTTCGGGAAAACCCCGATATTGTAGTTTTAGGCTTTGACACGACGCTTACCTATCAAAAGCTGTGGGACGCCTGCAAATACATTGCGAACGGCGCGGAATATATTGCGACACATCCCGATTTCAACTGCCCGACAGCGGACGGCTTTATGCCCGATACAGGCTCGATGATGGCGCTTATCAAGGCGTCCACGGGAAAAGACCCGCTTATCATGGGCAAACCGCACAGCTTTACGGTAGAGTATTTAACCAATCGCTTTCACTGTGAGAAAGACGAGCTGTGTTTTATCGGTGACCGATTGGAAACGGATATTTTAATCGGGCAAAAACACAGCATTCCGTCCGTTTTGGTTTTGACGGGTGTGACAGACATGGATTTGTATAAACAAAGCGACATTCGCGCAACGGCGGTAGAGGATTCTTTAAAATCCTTTTCGATGCATATTTGAGGCACACTATGGGTACAGAAAAAACAAAAGTGGAATTATTTACCGACGGCGCCTGTTCGGGAAATCCCGGTCCGGGCGGCTGGGGCGCGATTTTGCGCTGTAACGGTATAGAAAAAGAGCTTTCGGGCGGCAGTGCGCAGACCACCAACAACAAAATGGAGCTGACCGCCGTAATTGAAGGCTTAAAAGCGCTCAAACGTCCGTGCGACGTTACGCTGTATACCGATTCTAAATATGTTTCGGACGGACTTTCCAAAGGCTGGGCGGTTTCTTGGAAAGCCCGCGGCTGGAAGAAAAAGGACGGTAAGCCCGCGCTCAACCCGGACCTTTGGGATGCACTTTTGACCCTTAGCAACACACACGAGGTACACATCGTGTGGATTAAGGGCCACGCGGGGCACCCCGAAAATGAGCGCTGCGATGCAATGGCAGTCACGGAAACGAAAAAATATACAAAAATTTAACGGAAATTTGTATATAAAAATATTTTCTCCCATCTTGAACAGATTGGGGGAATGTGTTAATATTAAGGATGATAAACCTCACATATAAAGGATGTGATTTTTTGGCGGATACGACAGTCGCAACACAGGAAGAAAACGTTGGAACCGAAGTGGAGCAACAGGTCGAGAAAGCCTCGGCACAAAACAGACGGTATCTTCGTCTGCGGGAAATGATTGCCTTTTTGCTTACGGCATTCGGTCAAAAAAACTTAAATGAGTTTGTCAACGGAAACCGACAGTTCTTTATGATCAGCTTCCTCGGCATTTCAGGCAGCGCGTACGGCACCATTATGTTTTTGGAAACGCTGTATGACGCAATGGACGACTCCATCTCAGGCTTGATTATTGACCGCACGCGTACGCGCTGGGGCAAGCTTCGTCCGTATTTCATTATTTCCACGCCGATTTGGGCAGTGGCGATTTTGATGCTGTTTACCACGCCGTCTTTTTTGACAACACAAACCGCAAAAGTGGTATGGGCGGTTGTCGCGATTTTCGCGCACAACCTCGGCATGAGCTATTTCGGTATTTGGCAGATTATGCCGTACGACATTACACCGAATGTCAACGAACGCAACAACTTGCTGGCTTCGCAAAAATTCATGGAAATTTTCGGTGCATGGCTTCCCGCGCTTCTGCCGATTCTCATTGACTTTTTACCCAGCAAAACCAATAACGTCATCGGCATGCAGGATGTTTACTCCGGCTATGCGCTGATTATGGTTATTATTTCCGCCGTGACAGCCATTTACGGTTTTTTTGTCATGCGGGAGCGCGTACCGCTGGCATCGCGTGAGCAAATGAAGGAAGTCGGCATTATTGAATCCTTCAAAATCGCTTTAAAAAACCGTCCGATGCTGATTTTACAGCTCAACTACTTCTTTAACGGCTTGAAAGGCATCGGCGCATCCAACGAAAAATTCTTCTGGATGCACAACGCAGGCAAACTGACATATGCGACCATTTCCAGTCTCTTTACAGGTATTCCGCGTTTCATTATCACGCCGCTTACGCCGAAGCTGATTCGGAAATTCGGCGCAAGAACCGTCGGTATTGCCGCAGGCATTTTCGGCGGTGCAATGTACGGGCTGATGTACATACTCGGCTACCAGCCTTTTGCTAAGCTGGATTCTACAATGACATGGAACACTCCTGTCGGCGTTGTTGTCAACTTAGTATATATCACCATCATGCTAACCTTAGCAGGACTCCCGAACGGCGTAATCGATGTTGTCGGTACAGTTTTACAAGGCGATGTATACGATTACGGCGAATGGAAATACGGCGTGCGAAACGAAGCATTGATTGCAACGGTTTCGGGCTATTTCCAAAAGCTTGCCAACTCCATCAACAATGCGCTTTCGGGCTTTGTAATTTCGTGGATTGGCTATGTTGCACATAAAGACGTGTTCGGCAACATTGTCCGTGAAACCGACAACAAGGTGTTGCAGGGATTTTGGTTCATTTTCTGCGTAACACCCGCAATCGCACGTTTCCTGTATGGCATTTCACTGATTTTCTTCAACGTACACGGTAAATTTAAAGCGCAAATGCTTGCGGACTTAGAGGTTCGCCGCAGAGAGCAGGTTCGCCAAATGCAGGCGGATAATAAACCCGCCGACAGCGAATAAGCAATCTCTCTAAAGCAGGTAATATATATTATAATACCCCCCGCTGATTTCATTTTGATAAAATCAGCGGGGGGTATTTGTGTAAGCTTAATGTAACCGCGTAAGGGTAGGTGATTCCCCCGACACGGGAATATTTGCACAACAGACAAAAGGATGCCCGTTTTCGTAGAAAATTCGCGCCCGCCCGAGCAAGGTTCGATTTTGCACAAAATAAATCGCAACGCACCAACTCGTAGGGGTCGGCGTCCTCGGCGACCCGCAAACGGACAGCCACAAGGGCTGTCCCTATGGATTTTGCGTAAAATCACAATCGTGTCCAATCCGTAGGGGCGTGCATCGCACGCCCGATTAAGGTTGAATTCAGTGTAAACCGACAATGATACACCAACCGTGTAGGGGTCGACGACCTCGGCGACCCGCCGAAGTCTGATGGAATGTCGCGGACGGACAAGGATGTCCGTCCCTACGCGTGTATCAAATTTTCTTTGTGCGATGTGAGATTCTTCTCTTCACTCAGAATGACAATTCTTCTAACCTCTCATTTATAAAACCGTTTGCCTGTATTGATATTCGCTTTTCTTGCCTGGCTATGCTGTTCACGGCGCGGGATGTTATAAATTCTTCCGTCCTTTTGAAAATGCGCGCCCGTCTGCTGAAACCAAAACGGTATATTTCGTTGCACGCACTGCGCCCGAATCTGTAAAATCCATTCGTAATCACATAAGCGCGCCTGCGCGCCCGATTCCCCCGCCGCGGTCACGCCCTCGATTTCCGCCGTTAAAAACCGTTCCAAATCAATCGGTTCTAAAAGCGGAGAACACACAATTTCCTTGTGCTTTGCCTTTGCGGACAGTAAATACGGCAGTCGGTAATCGGCGCGTTCCTGATTTTCCACCGTACAGCAAACCACCACGTTGTCGTATCCGTCGCCCCAATCGGGCGGCACACACTGCATAAAACGGTCAATCCGTTTGGTGATAAACAAAAATGTACAATCGCTCCGCTCCCGAATCATATCCCAAGCCTCTTGCCGCCACGCATCCGCATCTTCCAACAAAAAATCAGAAGTAAAGCAGGTGTAAATGCACGTCCCCGACGGAATTTTATAATTGCCGCTGCGGTCTTTTTTCACAGGGAGATTGAAATTCTGCGTTTTATGCACCTCGGCACTGTTTCGGTCGTACCGTGCATCGCTTCTGTACACATAGCAATGCTTACAGCCCGTGCTGATTTTGTGACAGCCGTGCCAAAGATTCCATGTTACAGAACGCATATGCTTTCTCCCCTCACAGGTATTTCTGATTTTACATCTCGCAGGAACAGTTCTCGTGGCGGTCCGCTTTCGGGGCGCCGAGGTGCGGGTCTCCGGTGGAGACCTTTGAATACAAAGTATTCAAA
>UQFM01000062.1 GCA_900540295.1 uncultured Oscillospiraceae bacterium | reverse complement strand
TACGAGATACTGATCGGTCTCGTGGGCTCGGAGATGTGTATAAGAGACAGCAGCTGCGCCGTTTGGAGTACAAGCAATCTCCAGCGCAAAATGATTCCGTGAAAATCGGTGAACTTAGGATAGATACGGACGGCTGTCGGGTACTGAAAAACAACAAAGAAATTGAACTGACGGCAAGAGAGTTTGAAATTTTGAAATACTTGGCAGAAAATATCGGAAGAGTCATCAGCCGCGAACGGCTTTACGAAACGGTCTGGGGCGAGGATAGCTTTGGCTGTGACAACACAATTATGGTACACATTCGCCATCTGCGTGAAAAATTAGAAGAAAATCCCGCCGCTCCAAACTATATTATCACAGTGAAAGGTTTAGGCTATAAGCTGGTAAATCCATATGAAAAATAAAAAGATAGTAAATCTGTTTTTTCTGTTATTCATTTTTTCGGTGTTGCTGTTTCTTGCAGGACGGTCCTTTGCGTTGCTTCGACCGGGCAGACGTTCGATTTTTGTCATTTTTTGCATTATGGCAGTTTGCGGACTTTGGCTGATTATGCATCTCAGTAAAATTAAAAAAGGGATAGAAGCTGTTGCACAGCGTTCCTATACACCGATGCCCGAAAAAGGCATATTCAGTGAAATCTACGGGGCTCTCAATAAAATGGACAAGGAAATCCGCAACAGCGACAAGCTGCAGGAGGAAACCGAACGGATGCGCAGTGAATGGATTGCAAACATTACGCATGATTTGAAAACGCCGCTTTCCCCGATTAAAGGGTATGCGGAGTTGCTTGCCGATACGTCCGAAACTGACGGAGAAACCGCACGGCAATATGGTGAAATCATCCTGAAGAATGCCAATTATACAGAAAAACTCATCAATGATTTAAAGCTGACCTATCAGCTGGATTCAGGTGCAATGCCGTTTCATCCGCAATCGGTAAATCTTGTGCGGTATATGAAAGAAGCGGTCATTGATATTGTGAATGACCCTGCTTTTCAGGATAGAAATATCGGATTTGAAAGCAGTGCAAGTAAATTGGCAGTCAATATAGATGCCGATTTATTCCGCCGTGCAGTGAGTAACCTGATTATGAACGCACTTACACATAATTCGCAGGAAACAAAGGTAACAATCAGTATAGCTGCGAATTCTGAAAACAGCGCGTGTATTTGTATTGCCGATAACGGAAGAGGCATAACCGAAGAGGCGCAGGCAGAGCTGTTTACCCGATATTACCGAGGCACAAGCACAAAAGAAATGCCTGAGGGAAGCGGTCTCGGTCTTGCGATTGCAAAGCAGATTATAACGCTCCACGGCGGTGATATTACGGTTCAGAGCAAATTAAATGAAGGCACACAGTTTAGGATTATTCTACCTTGTAAAAATGATTTAAGCTTAAATTAAGATACGGAAAAGAACAGATTAAGACAGATGATTTATGCTGTATGCATAGGTCATCTGTTTTTATTATGCCTATAAGTTTTTTATACCTATAAAAAGAAAAGGAGCTTTTCTGTATGGAATTACAGTTGCGGAATTTAAAAAAGCAGTACGGAACGAAATGCGCCGTCAACGGGGTGAATGTGCATTTGACGCCGGGCGTATACGGCTTGCTCGGGGCGAACGGTGCGGGTAAGACTACGCTGATGCGTATGATATGCGGCGTGTTGAAACCGACTTCAGGCAGCATCTGTCTGAACGGAAAACCGATTGACGAGCTCGGCGAACGGTACTATACCCATTTGGGTTATATGCCACAGGACTTTGGGTTTTATGCTGATTTCACCGCTCGGGAATTTATGATGTATATGGCGGCGGTGAAGGGCTTAGATAAACGGCGTGCCAAATCACGGACAGAGAATTTACTGCATATGGTCAACCTGACCGAAGCGGCGGACAAAAAAATCAAGTCTTATTCAGGCGGCATGAAACAGCGCTTAGGCATTGCGCAAGCAGAATTGAACCATCCGTCAATTTTGATATTGGATGAGCCGACTGCGGGACTTGACCCGAAAGAACGGGTGCGGTTCAGAAATCTCATATCGGATTTTGCCAAAGAAAAAATCGTGATTTTGTCTACCCACATCGTTTCGGATGTTTCTTACATTGCGGATACCGTTTTAATGATGAAACAGGGGCGTCTTTTTTTGCAGGCGCCTATGGCTTCGGTTACAGACAGTATTCGGGGCAAGGTGTGGGAACTTTTGGTAGATGAGCGAACAGCGGCAGAATACAGCAGACATTTTTCCGTTGTGAATCTGCATCATGAAAACGGATTGGTGCGTCTGCGCATGATAGAGGAAACCGCACCGACTGCGGATGCGCGCATGGCGGAACCGAGCCTGGAGGATTTATTTTTATATCATTTCGGCGATGAAACCGAAAAACGGGAGGAAATTTAATATGTTGGTCAAATACGAATTTTTAAAAATACTGCGCAAAAAGTCTACGCTGATTATCATGGCAGTCAGCCTTATTTTAACGGGAGTTCTGTTCGGACTGCCCGTTATGCAATATCAAACTTACAGTCAGGACGGGGTGCTGAAGGGGGCGGAAGGAATCGCCTATACCAAAGAACAGTATGCGAAAGTTTCTGTCCCGTTGTCTGAGGAATATGTTACGCAAACTATTCGGGAAGTACAGGCAATGTTCAAAAATCCCGAGAATATCGGGTATGACGGGTCGGAACAGTTTTTAATCGGTGACGCCTATTGGAACGGCATTGCGCCGAGAGAAAAATTGCTGAATCTGGTTGCGAACGCTTACAGCGCTCCGAATGAAAATTGGGGGTATAACAATCTTCCGAATTTGGATGTCACCGACGGTGCAAACTTTTATCAGGCAATGCAATCGAAGGCGGAGGCGGTGCGCAATGCACCGTCGCGGGAGCTGTCTGCGGCGCAAAAAGAATACTGGAGCGATGTGGCGAAAAATGTGGATACCCCGTTGCAGTATGGATATTACGAGGGATGGGAAGTGATTATCAGCAGTTTTGAGCTTCTGATGTTTGCAATATTGGCGATTTGCATTGTTATAGCGCCTGTGTTTTCGGGGGAATATCAATCGGGAACGGATGCGGTCATTTTGTCTGCCAAGTACGGAAAAACAAAACTGACAACCGCTAAAATTACAGCCTCCTTGCTGTTCGGTACGGCCGCGTTTCTTCTGCATATTGCTGTCGCATGCGGTTTGCCGCTTTTCGCATTCGGTACAGACGGCTGGAATCTGCCGCTGCAGATTGCCAACACAACGATTCCCTACGCCTTTACCTTTTTGCAGGCAACTCTAATCAATATCGGGATTATTTACTGCATACTGCTTGCCATGATTGGGCTGACGCTTCTGCTGTCCTCTAAAATGAAAAGTCCGTATTTGGTTTTGATTGTGCTTGTTCCCGTATTGTTTATTCCGATGTTCTTAACACCGAACGGAACCGCAGGGGCGTATAATCTGATTTTATTTTTATTGCCTTACCGCGCAACCATGCCCGAACTCAGTAAGTATATTTCCTACCGATGCGGCGGCATTGCTTTTGATGCACTGACCGCAAGGGCTATTTTGTATGCGGTTCTCACAGGGATGACTTTGCCTTTGGCAAGGCTGGGCTTTAAGAAGCATCAGGTTGCATAAGGAGACAGATTATGAAAAGAAAAAATCGGAGACGGATAGGCACGCTTATTGTTTTGCTGATTGCCGTTGTCGGTATAACAGCGGTTACGCAATCCGCAAAATGGTCGGAAAAATCTTTTGATGCCGTTGTTCGGCAAGCGGTGGTGCAGTCGGACGGAGAGACCCGTTTGATAGTGGAAAGAACGACTGAAATCTATGGCAATCCCGTCAATTCTCTCGGTATCAGCAAAGATACAAAACTGCTTGACACAGACGGGAATGCGCTGTCCGTGGAAGATTTTCAGCAGGGCAGTGCGGTTACGGTGAAGCTGAAAGACGCGTTTACAGAGGAAACGCCGTTTTATTATCCGACGGTTTATGAAATAAAACGGCACAGTATCGAATAATCTGTATACAGCGAATGACGGTAAGCACCGAAAAGGCGGGGGTTTGCTTTTAGCGTTGTACCGCACACAGGCAGTTCTAAAAGGGACACAATAAAAAACGTTTCTTTACGGGATTTGTAAAGAAACGTTTTTGTTTTTATTCCTTGCCGTTCCAGCAGTAGGTGCAGAGCTTGTTTGCATCAATGCCGACGGCTTCGAGCATATCGTCTAAACGGTGATAGCGAAGCGAGGTGAAATGCAGTTTTTCACAGATTTTATCGACCATCTTCTGATACTTTTCGCCGTCGGGGTCTGCATACTCGCGCAAAAGCTCGTCGGTAACCTCGCCGTCCTCCAATTCCTGAATCACGCGGCGCGTAATCAGTTCCATTTCGGATTTGGAGCGGGAGAAGTTGAGATATTTACAGCCGAACAAAAGCGGCGGACAGCCCGTGCGGATATGCACCTCTTTTGCACCGCTGGCATACAGAAAATCCGTGGTTTCGCGCATCTGCGTGCCGCGCACGATGGAATCGTCGATTAACAGCAGACTTTTGTTTTCAATCAAATCATGTACGGCAATCAGTTTCATTTTTGCGATTAAATCGCGTTTGCTTTGCTGTGTGGGCATAAAGGAGCGCGGCCAAGTGGGGGTGTATTTGATAAACGGTCTGGAAAACGGAATACCGACTTCGTTCGCATATCCAATCGCATGCGCCGTACCCGAGTCGGGAATGCCCGCTACAATATCGGGGCGGACACTGTCTCTGCGCGCCAGCAGCTTGCCGCAGTTGTAGCGCACCTGCTCGACGCTTACCCCCTCATAAGAGGAGGACGGATACCCGTAATAAATCCACAGAAACGTGCAGATTTTCATGTCCTTGCCGGGGGCGACAAGCGTTTTTGCACCGTCTGCGTTGATAACGGCAATTTCGCCGGGACCGAGCTCCCGCCCCGCCGTATAGCCGAGATTCAAATAGGCAAAGCTTTCAAAGCTGACACAGCAGCTGCCTTCTTTTTCGCCGATGGCAATCGGCGTTCTGCCGAATCTGTCGCGCGCGGCATAAATGCCTTTGGGGGTGAGAATCAGCATGCTCATAGAGCCGTCAATCAGCTCCTGCGCGTAACGGATGCCGTCAATGAAATTCTCTTTTTGGTTGATAACGGCGGCGACCAATTCCGTCGGATTGATTTCGCCGTTCTGCATTTCAAAGAAATGTGTATTGGATTTGATAATTTCTTCCACAATTTCATCGGCATTGTTGATTCTGCCGACGGTGGTGATGGCAAATGTGCCGTGATGCGAACGGACAAGAATGGGCTGTGCCTCATAATCCGAAATACAGCCGATGCCGAGCTGTCCTTTCATGGCGCCGACATTTTTGTCGAACTTCGTCCGAAACGGTGCGTTTTCAATGTTGTGAATCGCTTTGTCAAAGCCGTTTTCCGCATCATAGACAGCAAGACCCGCGCGGCGCGTGCCCAAATGCGCGTGATAGTCCACGCCGAAAAATAAATCAAAAACGCAGTCTTCTTTTGAAGCTACGCCGAAAAAACCACCCATATAATCTCCGCCTGTCCAAAAAAATTACAAAATTCATTATAGCAAAAAAACGAATAAATGAAAAGAAAAAATACAGAAAATTTTAAACTTTTTTGCGGGATTTTTTGTGAATGTTTTGTGCATACACGTTGAAAAAACGCTTGCGAAACGGAAAGCGGCAAGGGGCAGACGCATCTGCCCCTTGAATTAAACCTGCCCGATATAGCATTGCGTAAAGTTCGGCATGCAAAGTCTGTTGTTTTCCGCATATTTTCCGAACACGGCTTGCAGTGCCGCCACATAGTCGTTATAAGCCGCATCCGTGGGCTTCGGCGCATAGGATGCAGACAGATTTCGCCCCACAAAGCCCTGCATATCAAAATACAGCGGAAAGTCGAATTGCAGAGTTTGATATGCACCGTTTCGGAAGAAGTCGGAAAATTCACCCGACTGCCGCGCACCGCGCATTCCGCCCGAAAAGCCTTTGAAATTCGGACAGTATAAGCGATTGATACGGTCATTTTCCTGCACCAATGCAGAACTTTCGTCGCGGCTGTTCCAAATCAGAACAACGGAACCGCCCGGTTTTAAAATTCGCTGACATTCCTTGCGAAAAGCGGTGCGGTCAAACCAGTGAAACGCCTGTGCGGCGGTAATGCCGTGCACGCTTTCCGGGGGCAGGGCTGTGTGTTCCGCTGTGCCGTTTACGGAGAGAAACTTCGGCAAAGCCGACAGCTTTTCTTCGGCAATTCGGCGCATATCGCTGTTCGGTTCTACGGCGTAGACGGTACAGCCTTTTTCCAGAAGCAGTTGTGTCAGCTTGCCCGTGCCCGCGCCGATATCGGCAAGCACGTCATCTTGTGTCCAATGCAGGTGTGCAAACAGCGCGTCTATACAGGTCTGCGGATAAGACGGGCGAAACTGCGCGTAAATTTCGCCTTTGCCGTCAAATTTGGTTTCGTTCATAGGCGTTCTCCGTTCTTTGAAAAATACGGATGAAACGCATATCCTACGCGTTTCATCCGTTTTCGGTCAGTCTTTTCGAATTTTCACAACGATTTTCCGAACCGTTTCGGGCGCGGTTACGAAGCAACCCGGTTTGTGCGGCTCCTGCGGATAAAATATGACGAATTCGTCTGCATGTACCGATAATTCGCAGGGCGCAGCGCCGTCTTTTTCGGTGTAAAAGGCGATGTCTTTCTGTGTATCCAACGGCGCGGTGCAATGTATACCGTCTATTGAGGTCCAAAACATTTTTTCCGTGCCCGAAACCACATACTGTAAATCCATGTACCGCTCATGCATTTCGTAATCTTTATCGGCGGATACCGTTTCATAGCTTTGCACAAACGCAAAGCATCTGTCTCCGTCTATTTCATAGCGTCCGCATGCAAGCGGATGCTTTTTGTACGCCTGAATAAAATCGTATGCTGACAGAAGCAAGCGGTTGTTTTCCGCATACTGCGGCAGATTTTGAAGAACGTCTAAAATCACTTGTCTGCACCCTCTCTTTCTGCAATCATGTGTACATTTAAGTGGTTGTAGGTCATTTCCACATGCCGTGCGTCAAATTCCGTTTTGATTTGTGCAAGTAATGCAAAGCGTGCGTCCCAATACGCGGCGGTTTTGACCCATGCGCGCACAACATAGCGAATACTGCTGTCGTCATAGGAAAGCACAGCGGCAAACGGCGGCGCAGGCGTTTCTTCAAACAGACCGACCGCGTCCACCGCCGCGAGCAGTGCCTCGCGAACCGTCTCCAGCGGCGCGTCGTAAGATGCGGAGATTTCCAAATCCACCCGCCGTTTTTCCTGCGTGGTGTAATTGACGATTTTGGCAGCAATAATTTTGCTGTTCGGCACATAAATCATTTTGTTGTCTACGGTTGTGATGCGCGTGTGAATCAGATGAATCATCTCCACCGTGCCGCTGACGTCGTCAATCTCAATGTAATCGCCGATTTTAAACGGCTTGGTGACCAAAATCATAATGCCGCCTGCGCAGTTGGACAAAGAATCCTGCACGGCAAGCGACGCCGCCAAACCGACCACGGAAAATGCCGCCAGCATAGAAGTTACCGAAACGCCCAGCGTTTCAATGACAATCATTGCCGTGACGAACCACAAAATCAGCCGAACAACGGCTTTCAGAATCTTTTGCAGTGTGGCGTCTAAAGAGAAACGTGCCAGCAAACGGTCAAAAAGCCGACGAATCAAGCGCATTAAAAGGTAGCAGATGACAAAAGCGACGACTGCGCCGAGGATTTTACCCACGGTAAAATTGCCGACGGAATATTCTAAAATTTCATGCAGTTTATCCATAGTTTTCCTTTATTTCGCAAAAAGTACGGTGGCCGCCATAATGAACTGTGCGGCATAATACAGAGAGTGATTGAGAACGACGTTGAATTTTGTATTTTTGCCCTCGCCGAAATACATGCCCGAAAGCACCAAATCGGACAGTAAAAAGAGCAGACCGCCGACAGACATGACAACCCACATCGTTTGGAAATGTGTGATTACGGCGGTGACCATTGCCATAGTCATGGTCATGGAAAGCGTGAGAGAATACAAAAACACAATCCACTTGAATTTGCCGTAACGCATTTTCAGCGGTTTTTCCAAAAGAATAGCGATAACAGCGATTACGAGCGCCGCGGCTGCCGCAATCACGGCAGACAAGGGGGTGTAAGGGCTTGCATTAAAGACGGCGGTGATAAAGCAGATATGCCCGAGCAGGAAGAAAATGAAGCCCGAATATAAGTAAGAATCCTTATCCTGTAAGTAAATCCATTTTAGGTCGAGCCACACATCGCCTAAGAGACCGCAGACAAGACCGATGGTCATAAAGGAGCCAAACCCGAGAAAACTGCGGTTCTCATTGGTTGCCGCCACCGCCGTGGCGATAAAGCATAGGCTTGCCACCGCTTTCGCATACAGTGCCGCAATGCCGCCGCGTTTGACGCGGAGTACCAAAAACACAACAATCGCAAGAATCCCGATTACAAGTAACGCCCAATACACAAAACCACTCCTAAAAATTTTTGGCTGAAACCCGATGCGGCTTTTGCCCTATCCGATTTCAGCCTGATGCTGTTACATATTATACAATATTTCCCTGAAAAATTCAATAGAATTTGGAAAAATTTAATGATTCATTGCGGCTCGTCCGTATAATAATCTGCCGCCAAACGGTTTTTTACAAACGGCGCCGCCATTTGCTTGTGTGCGACGTGCAGGGGATGGTTTTGGAAGTTTTGCAGTGCCTCTAAAGACGCAAAGGTCGCATAAAAAACAAAGTCACAGTCCGTGCCGACAATGTTCTCACCGATTTCACAGGACAGCAGTCCGTCGATTTTCCCTTCTAAGTTTTTGACTGAATCGGAAAGCTTTTTAAGCACTGCCGCGCGGTTTTCTTCCGTTACCGCATCGGAGAACTGCCAGAATAAAATATGTTTGAGCATAAGATTACCTCGTACAGATTTTTTGTCTTTTACAGCATTAAAATCCTTTCGGAATATCTAAATCATCCGACGGGTACCAGTCCCAAAGTGCGCGTTCATCCGCTTCGGACAGCGGCAAAGCGGGGCATTCCGCAAAGGCTTCCAGCTTGCCGGATTTCATGAACAGCGACGGGTCGAGACGAAGCGTGTACCCGCACGCATTCGGCGTGAGCCATTCGTGCATCGGCGCTTCGGGCATAGCGAATGCCGCCATCAGCGCCATAATCACGCCGCCGTGCGTAACGACAGCCGTGCTTTTCACGCCCGACTGCAAAATACCGTTGACAATTTTCATAAAGGTTTCACAGATGCGCGTATTGAATCCGATTTGGCTTTCTCCGAACGGCAGCGGCGTTTCGGGGCGTGTGCCTGCAAGCCAGGTTTGAAAGGCTTCTTCGTCCTTCAGTTCATCCGCGGTTTTGCCTTCAAATTCACCGAAGTCATATTCGGAAAGCCCTTCCATTACAATTGGTTCTTTATCGGGATAAATCCGTTTTGCCGTTTGCAGACACCGTTTCAGCGGACTGGAAAATACGGCGTCTACTTCCGGGTACCCGCCGTATTCTTCTTTCAAATCGTCAATTTGCCGCAATCCTGCTTCGGTTGCATCCATGTCGGTATGCCCTATGTACTGACCCGCCAGATTTCCTTCGGTAGTGGCATGCCGAATTAAATGAATCTGATATGTTTTCATAAAAGCTCCTTTATTTTATAACGGTATATTCTATACAAACTGTTGATTTTATGCTATAATTACAAAATAAAAATACAGATAGTAGAAATGAAGTGGTCGAATGCTGGATTTATTTCCGAAACGCCTCACGGCTTTGCGGAAGGAAAATGGGTTTACGCAGAAAGAAGCGGCGGCAAGACTGGGCGTATCTGCCGCACTTTTATCACACTATGAGAAGGGGATTCGGGAATGCGGCTTGTCGTTTGTATGTAAAGCCGCGGCGCTTTACGATGTGAGCTGCGACTATTTGCTGGGTATAAGCGATGTGCGGCACAGCGATTTTGCCGAAACCTTCGACGACCACGATACCGCACAGGATTTGGAATTCCGCACAGCGACGCTGTTTCGTGCGGCGACCATGCTCAATGACAGCATTTCCGCCGTCGGCGGTACAGCAGAGCAAATCCGCAATTATTTCGCGCTTTCCATATACCGTGTTGCCGTGCAGGCAGGGCGCATGGGCGTGATTCCGAGGGAATGGATTACACTGCCGTATGATATGGCGGAGGCGTTCAGCGATGCTTTAATGAACCGCCTGATGAAAGGCGACCTGCGTACGGCACAGCCGCGGCAGGCACATACCGCCGAAACGAAACCCGCTTGTATTCAAACCGTGATTACAAGCTGTGAACAGCTGCTGCAGAAAGAGTGCGCGAAAATCAGTAATTCTGACACATGACTTCAAAATACGCCTGCCCGTGCCCGCAGGTCGGGCAAACAAGCGGTGCATTTTTGCCGACATGCACGTGTCCGCAGTTTCGGCACAGCCAAATGGCTTCTTCCGTACGTGAAAATACAATGCCCTCTTCCAAATTTCGGCGCAGTGTGTTAAACCGTGTTTCATGCCGATTTTCAATTTTCGCAACGCTTTCAAACAGAAATGCCAATTCGTCGAAGCCTTCTTCACGGGCACAAGCGGCGAATTCTTTGTACATTTCACTCCACTCGTAATGTTCGCCCGCCGCCGCATCTTTCAGATTGTCGTCGGTGGGCGGAATTTTTCCGCCGTTTAACTGCTTGAACCACAATTTGGCATGCTGTCCCTCATTGTAGGCGGTTTCTTCAAAAATCGCCGCCATCTGTTCATAGCCGTCGTTTCGCGCCTGCTTGGCATAATATTCATATTTGGTTTTTGCCTGTGACTCGCCCGCAAATGCGGCGAGCAGATTTTTTTCCGTCTTACTGCCTTTAAAATCCATTACATACACTCCTATTTTGCATTGTATGTATAGAATTTCCAAAGCACGCAGAAATATCCCGACCTATCAGAATTCTTCCTCTTCGGGCGGATTACCGAGGATTTCCGTATGGTGCTCCAAAATATACTGCTTTACAGCTTCCAACAGTTTTTCCGCATCGTACACGGCCTGTCTCTTATACACATCTCCGAGCCCACGAGACCGATCAGTATCTCGT
>UQFM01000061.1 GCA_900540295.1 uncultured Oscillospiraceae bacterium | reverse complement strand
GAGCCTTATCGTCGGCAGCGTCAGATGTGTATAAGAGACAGGTAAAATATACAATGAAGATGTTATGCGCCGGGCAAACATATTTCGGCACAATACTATGGGAGATGTTAAACTTATGCAGGCACACAATCTGATTGATTTGGAAACGGTTTCCAAGGCGGATTTGCAGGAAATCATTGCACTGGCAGGTATGATTAAAGATAATCCGTCCATTTTCACGGACGCCTGCCACGGCAAAATTATGGCGACGCTCTTCTATGAGCCGTCCACCCGCACCAAAATGTCGTTCCAAACCGCTATGCTTCGTCTCGGCGGGCAGGTTATCGGGTTTGACAATCCCTCGAATGCGTCTATTGCCAAAGGCGAAAGTCTCAAAGATACCATTCGCATGGTCAGCGGCTACGCGGATGTGATTGTCATGCGCAACCCCGTGGAAGGCTCGGCATACGCCGCTTCGCTGTATTCCGATATACCGATTATCAATGCGGGTGACGGCGGGCATTTGCATCCCACACAAACCCTGACGGATATTGTTACGCTGTCCTACGAAAAAGGCACGTTAGAGGGTTTAACCATCGGACTTTGCGGCGATATGAAAAACGGACGTACCGTGCATTCCCTGATTAAAACACTTTCCAAATACAAAGGCAACCGTTTCATTATGATTTCCACACCCGAATTACAGCTGCCGCAATATATGCTGGATATTTTGGAAGAAAGCGGCTGTGCTTACAGCTTTTCGGACAGCTTGGAAAAAGCGATTGGGGAATTAGACGTGCTGTATATGACGCGGATTCAGCAGGAGCGGTTCCGCTCAGTGGAAGAATACGAAGCGCAAAAAGGCATTTACGTTTTAGACACGAAAAAGATGGCGCTTGCCAAAAAGGATTTGGCGGTACTGCATCCCCTGCCGCGCGTCGACGAAATCACGGTCGAGGTGGACGATGACCCGCGCGCCAAATATTTTGTGCAGGCGGAATACGGTATGTATGCGCGCATGGCGCTGATTATTAAAATGCTTTCGATGCATGCACCGAAACCGCAACTTCTTCTGCAAAACGATACAGCGCACACTTGCGCGAATCCGCGCTGTGTCACCAATTCCGAGGGCTATGTGCCGCATCTGTTCTATCAAAAGGGAGGCAAGACGGTCTGCAAATACTGCGACAGTCTGACGGACGAATGAAAGTGCTGATATTTTACGGCTCGCCGAAACGCAACAGCCATACCGCACAGCTTTGCTCTGCTTTTCTCAAGGGACTGTCCAAAGCTTATGAAGTGGAAATTGTGCGGCTGTTTGAGTTAATGCCGACGCCGTGTAACGACTGCGGGTATTGTAAAGCTTCCGACGGCTGTTCCAAAAAGGATTTGGAACAGGTGATGCACAGCTTTTTTGAAGCGGATTTGGTCATTGTGGCAAGCCCTGTCTATCTGCTCTCCTACCCCGCTCCTTTAAAGGCCTTGTTTGACCGCTTTCAGCGATTTTATTCTGCAAGGTTTCGCCGCGGAATCCTGAAGCCTGTTGCGAAGCCGAAAAAATCGGTTTTACTTTTGACGGCGGGGTCTGACGGCGCAGAGGCAAAAGAAATTATTGAAGCGCAAACTAAACGTGCATTCTCTGTGATGAACACAACGATTATCGGAACGGTTCTTGCAGATAATACAGATACCGAGCCGCTTCCACAGGCGGCTTTACAGCAAGCCTACCTGCTTGCAAAATCTTTATAAACAGGAGTGAATTTTACAATGGCAATTACAGAAGTAACTTTTCAGAATTATCAGGCAGAGGTTTCGCAAAGCGAAAGCCCCGTTTTGCTCGACTTTTATGCAGATTGGTGCGGTCCGTGCAAAATGCTGCACCCGGAGCTTGAAGCTTTTGCTGAAGAAGCAAACGATATTAAAGTGTGTCAGGTCAATGTAGACAACGCGCAAGAGTTGGCGCAGCTGTTCGGGATTCTTTCGATTCCGACTCTTGTACTCATCAAAAGCGGTCAGGAAGCCGCCAGACGCGTCGGCGGCTGTGAGAAAGCAGATATCGACGCTTTTGTGCGCGGGAATCTGTAAACTGAAACCCGATATTTCAGCCGCGAGGAACTGCCGCAGAATTTGGCAGTCGAAAAATCGACCAAGAAACAAATTCTGATGTGCTTTGACGCACTGCACGATGAAAATTGGAAAACACGGTTTGAGTAAGTCCGTGGTTTTTAGCTGTCTGCGGCGGGGGCAAGCCCCCGCCCTACCGATGGTACAATTTACTCTGTGCCGTGTGAGATTCTTCGGCTTCGCCTCAGAATGACAAGAGTAGAATGATAAGAAAAAAGGTTCTCAAAAGCCAACTGACTTTTGAGAACCTTTTCTTTTAAAATTGTTTTGAATGCTTTATTTCTTCTGCGGGCCGTTATAGCCTTTTTCTTCCTGGAAAGCGGCAATCTTATCAATCACGCTCAAAACCACGTCAAAGCCGTCCCCGACGGTTTCCAGCTCAAAGCGGTCAGGCATATCGCGCCATGTGTGATAATAATAGGTCATCACAGGATTCTGCGCCGCGAATGTAACGGATTTCACGCCCGCCTTGGTCATCGGCGTGCTGTCGCATCCGCCAACGGGGTTATGAATACAGCCTTTGGTCTTGCTTTCAATGCCCAATTCGTCAAAGGTATCTTTAAACATCTTTTCCATATCGGTATCAAAACGCGTAAACTGCCAGTCGTCCTGAATAACGACCTCAAAATACTCTTTATCCGCAACGGAGTCAATGTTGATATTCCATGCGTTCTCAAGCATGCCGTCATTTTTGTGCTCTGCGGCGAACGCCATAGAACCGCGCAGACCCGCTTCTTCGGAACCGCAGTTAAAATCAATGATACGGCAGTTCTTCGGCATTTTGTCGGGATTCTCTTTGAAATACTTGGTCACGGCATAGCTTAACGCACAGCCTGTTGCGTTATCCATCGCACCGCGGGAAGCATTTTCTTCATGCGGGTCGTTCCACATAATAACAAAGCAACTGCCAATAGCGGTAATCACGGGCAGGAAATGCATAGCAAACAGAAAGTCTTGCGTTGCCTGTGCGCTGCCCGCCATATACGCCCATTCTGCGCCCAATCTCGAAGCCGTCATAATTACTGTCATTGCGATAGAAACGCCAATCAGGAAAAACACACAAATCGCACCGAAACCGACCTTGCCGTAGGTAGCAAGCATACCGAGAATCGGCTTGTCACGGTATTTGTAGGCATGCTCGGAGTGACGCCAAGTCCAGCTCGTGTCGGTATGCCCCGAAAGAATAATGGTGTAATCGTATTTGCCGTCTTCGGGCAACAGTTCGCCGTATGTATTCTGTGAAATCTTCTGGCGGAAGAACATGTCAAACCAAGGCTTGTAGAGGAATACGCCCAACACCAGCCACAGCACCACGACAACGCCTGCAAGCGCCATTCCGAACCAAACTGTCGGAAGTTCAAGCGCAAAATACACAAGCCCGCTCATAATCAGACCGAACCAACCCGCATAAGGAATACCGCCGATGGACGAACGCGGCGAAACCGCAAATTCCTCGGTTTTCGGCTCAATGCCCAATTCCCGAAGCTTGTCGCCCATGTAGCCTGCAAACTTGCGCTCCCCCTCAGAACCCGGCAAACGAGAGCCGATTTTATGCGCCGCATCTTTTACAATATCGTAAGCGGCTTCGGCATATTTTCTGTTTTCTTCTTTCATGTGTTTTCCTCCCAATCTCTCTTGAAATATCATTTTTAATTATATTGCATTTTTTTGTTAAAAGCAAATCTTTTTTCGGATATTTTCCTGTTTTTTGCATTTTCTCTGCGGACAGATGCAATATGATCGGCAAATGCCTGTTTAAAAAATTACAATACTGCTGATTCTATTGTAATTCGCTCTGGATTTGTGCTATAATGGTAAAAATAATTCTATTCAGGGGGATTTTTTATGAAATATATGGATAAAAAGGAGCGTTACTCCTTTTACGCCGGCTTATCCGGACAAAATCTTGTATATTCCTTTATCGGTGCATCGTTTTTTACCTACTTTATGACCGATATTGCTATGTTTCCCGCCGCTGTTGTGACTGTACTGCTGATTGTCATGAAAGTATGGGACGGCATAAACGACCCGATTATCGGTGCAATGGTGGACCGTCACCATTTTAAAAACGGTGAAAAACTGCGGCCTTTCCTGCGCTATACCCCCCTGCCCGTCGGCATCACGACGGTATTGGTTTTCATTGTATTTTCAACACGGGAAGACCTTTTATGGTTGCGTGTTTCTTATTTCGTAATTATGTATATTGCGTGGGATATTGTCTACACGCTGCAAGACGTCTCTATTTGGGGCATCACCGCGATGGTCTCCCCTAACAGTGAGGAACGCGACTCCTTTGTGAAATGGGCGCGCACCATCGGCTCGGTTGTCTACGGTGTATTCAGCATGGGAATTCCCATGGTTTTGGAAATGATTGCAAAATCCACAGGCAGCAGTATGGCGTTGATGACGGTTGTATTTGCAGTTATTTTCGGTTTGGGCGGTTCATTGCTCAGCTACCGCACCTATTACGTACAGGAACGCATTCGCGTCAACACGCAAAAACAGCAAACCTCCCTGCTCGAATGCTTCTCCCTGCTGTTCAAGAACAAAATGCTGATGCTCGTTACACTTTCCAATTTGCTTGGCGCAGTCGGGTTCGGCAGTCAGATGGTCACTTACTTCTTTAAATACAAAATCCCCTCTGATTTCCTGGGCGCAGGCAGTTTCATCGGCGCGCTGGGGCTAACCACCATTTACGCGGCGATTACGGGCGCGCCCGGGTTCATCGGTATGCTGTTCGCCGACAAAATGAAAAAGATTTTTAAATCCTATGTCAATGCGATTATTTTTATGCAAAGCTGTAATATCGTGGTACGCGTGATTGCCTACTTGATCGGCTATGACGGTGTAGGACTTTGGATAGGTCTCGGGCTTATCGGCATTGGCTGTATTCCGCTCGGAGCGGTATCCATTGCGCAAACCTCAATTTTCTGCGACAGCATTGACTATATGGAATGGAAAACGGGTCAGCGCATGGAAGGTGTGACCTTCTCGATGCAGACATTTTTCACCAAAATCTCCAGCGGTGTTACAGCGGGACTTGCCACGCTCGCGCTGCATTTGATGGATTACAAGGCGATTGACGACAGCGTCGGCGTATTTGTCGGCACGCAGTCCGCCGCGTTTGAAGCATGGATTTGGCCGCTTGTAATGCTTACCCCCGCGCTTGCAAGCTTGTTGAGCATTATTCCGCTTCTGTTTATCCGCTATACACCCGAACAGCGTGCACAGGTAGAAAAGGATTTGCAGGAACGCCGTGCGGCGGTAGAATTGACCGCACAAAGCACTGCAAACTGATGCCGTTTGATTTGTGCGTAGCGCTGTAAGCAACAAAATAATTTCAACTCCCTCAGTCACGGCTATGCCGTGGCTGAGGGAGTTGTTTTACGTCCGCCCGAGCAGGGTTGGATTTAAGCGAAACCAACGGTGCTCCCCAAACCCTGTAGGGGCGCTTCACGAAGCGCCCGCGAAATTTCATCAGATTTTAACGGGCGCGCAATGCACGCCCCTACGGGGTCGTATGGTTATTGGGACAGCCCTGGTACGCTGTCCGCTTGCGGGCGAACACAGTTCGCCCCTACGAGATTGCATATCACCATTTATTTTGTGAAAACTCCAGCCTTGCTCGGGCGATTCGTGAATCGCCCCTACGGATTGCGGATTTCATTTGCTTTGTGCGGTTTTTGAACATTACAACAACAGAAAAACAACCTCCGCAAGCTTGGGTTTGGCTTGCGAGGGTTGTTTTCTTTTAGGGTTATTTTTTTGCTTTTTTACGGCTTTTGGGGAGCGCGGTCAGGGGTTCTAAGAGGTTTACGACCGCTTGTAATTGCTCACGGTCGTCCGCATCCAAAATATAATGCGGTTTTGCGCCATCATACGGCACGCCGATTGCATTGACGGCAAGCAAATCTTTCAGTACCTCTAACTGCTTTGCATACACGGTATTATCGCAGAGCAACAGCAAAGGCTTATCGTTCACATAGACCATATAATCCCCAAACATTTTGCGATACCGCACGCCGCCGCAGGGGGCAATCTGCTCGCAGACATATTCGACAAATTCTACATTAGATGCCATTTTTTGTTTTCCTTTTTCTGCGTGAGATTCTTCGCCATCGGCGCAGAATGACAGACTTACTTTCTGTTTACTGAATCTCGGAAAGCTTGACGGGACGATGCTCCTCGACGCTCTTTTTCGCGGCAAGACCGATTTTCACGGACTGCATACCCGCGTGAATGCCGACTGGCACTTCCGTGTTGTTTTCACAGGCATTCACAAACTGCCGCATTTCTTCGGAGAAGGATTCCATATAGCGCTCCAAGAAGAAGAACAGCGGTTTTTCGCCTGTGACGCCGTTTTCGTCGGCAATCACAGCGGAAGACAGCGTATCGTTTGCCGTGGCAACCATACCTTTGGAACCAAACAGCTCTGCACGCTGGTCATAGCCGTATGCCGCGCGGCGGGAGTTATCAATCACGGCAAGTGCGCCGTTTGCCATTTTCATCGTGATAATTGCGGTATCCACATCGCCCTGCTCCCCAATCGCGGGGTCAACAAGGACAGCGGAATTGACATACAATTCTTCGACATCGCTGTTGGTTAAGAAGCAAGCCATATCAAAATCGTGAATCGTCATATCAAGGAAGATGCCGCCCGACACTTTGATGTATGCGGGATTGGGCGGCTCGGGGTCGCGGGACGTAATTTTCAGAATATGCGCCTCGCCGATTTTGCCTGCGTCATACGCCTTGCGGACAGCGGCAAAATTGTGGTCAAAGCGGCGATTAAAGCCGACCTGGAATTTCACTTCGGGGTGCTTCGCAAGTGCATCCGCCACCGCCTGAATTTTTGCCACCGAATGGTCAACGGGCTTTTCACAGAATACATGCTTGCCCGCCTCAATCGCCTCTATGGAAATGGAAGCGTGCGTATCGGTGGAAGAACAGACCAAAACCGCGTCGATTTCGGGGTCTGCGAGAATTTTTTTATAATCCGTATAAATCTTTTCTACACCGAAGCTTTCAAGGAAAGCTTTGGTTTCGTCATTCATAAACGGGTCAGCCATCGCTTGGACCGTTGCATTTTTTACGTGATAGGAAATGGATTCGAGATGCACCTTACCGATACGCCCCGCACCGATGATACCGATGTTTAACATAGTTTTCCTCCGTTACTCATTTATAATACTCATCATTTTGCCATTTTCTCGGATTTTCGTCAATATACTGCCAAGCCTTAAAATAGCCCTCTTCATTTCGAATAACCTTTTCATAAAACGAAGTTTGAAAAATAGTTGTGCCGTTTTGTTTGCGGACTTTATTACATGCACGCGTTGTCAGCGATTTATATGCACAAATCACATCCTCCCCGCCCTACACTGTGCAATTACACGCTATTAGATTGTGCCGTCCCAAGTGGAAACGTTGGTGGTTGTCTTTTCTTCTTCGTCAAACCAATGGGTGGTGACCGCTTTGCTTTCGGTGTAGAAGCGATATGCATCCTTGCCGAGGCAGTGCAAATCGCCGAAGAAAGACTGCTTATGACCAGAGAACGGGAAGAAGCCGACCGGTACGGGAATGCCCACATTGATGCCGACCTGCCCGCCGTCGGTATGCCGTGCAAATTCACGTGCAAAATACCCGCTTTGCGTGTAAATAACCGAGCCGTTCGCATAAGGATTTTCGTTCATCATACGAAGACCCTCGTTGAAGTCTTTACAGCGCTTAATGCAAAGCACGGGACCGAACACTTCGTCTCTGCCGATGGTCATATCGTCTGTGACATGATCGAAAATGGTCGGACCGACAAAGTAGCCGTTTTCATAGCCCTCGACCACGCACTTTCTGCCGTCGAGCACCAATTCCGCCCCCTCTGCAACGCCCTTGTCGATATCGGCAAGGACTTCTTTATAATGCTTTTCATAGGTAATCGGACCGAGCTTAGAGGATTTATCCCAAGAAGGGCCAACCTTGATTTGCTGTGCCTGTTTTTTGAGTTCTTCCACAAATTTATCGGCAATCGCCTCTTCCACCACACAGCAGGAAAGTGCCATGCAACGCTGACCCGCACAGCCGTAGGCGGAATTGATAACGCCAGCAACGGTTCTTTCAAGCGCCGCATCTGCCATAACCAGCGCGTGGTTTTTCGCTTGGCAAAGCGCCTGACAGCGTTTGCCTGCCGCCGCCGCGCGCTGATAAATCTTTAAGCCGACAGGTGTAGAACCGACAAAAGTGATACCTTTGACATCGGGATGGTCAAGAATCGTATTGATTTCGTTTCTCGAGCAGGTCACGACGTTAATAACGCCGTCGGGTACGCCTGCCTCTTTATAAATCTTTGCAAACAGCATTGCGGTTTTCGGTGTGAGCGACGCGGCTTTTAAAACCATCGTATTGCCGCACGCAATACAGGTAGGCGCCATCCAGCCAAACGGAATCATTGCGGGAAAGTTCACAGGCACAATACCCGCAAATACACCGAGTGGTTCGCGGTATTTCACGGTGTCGTAACCGCGCGAAGCATCCATCAGGCTTTCGCCCATCATCAAAGACGGCACCTGCGTGGCAAGCTCTGTCCCCTCTTTGGCTTTGAGCACATCGCCCTCTGCTTCGCCCCACACCTTGCCGTTTTCACAGGCAACGGACATGGTAAGCTCTTCCATATGCTCCATAATCAGTTCGCGGATTTTATACATAATCTGCGCACGCTTAATTGCGGGTACGGCGCGCCAGCCGGGATACGCCGCTTTTGCCGCCGCGATTGCCTCGAGGACTTCCTCCTCGGTACAGCACGGCGCCTGCCCTGTGATTTCGCCTGTGCTCGGATTGTGCAGATCATACCAAGTATCGGTTTTCGAGTTCTTGAACTGACCGTTTACAAAATACTGTAATTTTTCAACTGCCATTTTATTTGCTCCTTTGTGGTTTTTAAGCGGCGGGAGCAAGCCCCCGCCCTACACTGTCAAATTCAGCTTGTAGATTAAAGCCCGGAAACCTCGTTGATGTATTTTCTTGCTTTGATCGCATATTCAAGCGGGTTTGCCTTTGCGGGATCCTGCTCGGCTTCTACGAGCACGTAGCCTTCATAGCCGACTGCTTCCAACACATCGAAAATCGGTTTGAAATCAAGTGCGCCGTCGCCGGGGACGGTAAATGTACCCATACGCACGCCGTCCAAGAAGCTGAGATTTTCTTCTTTGACTTTTGCAATCACTTCGGGACGGATGTCTTTCAAATGCACGTGGCGCACACGGTCTGCATACTTTTTGAGCACCGCCATATAGTCCTCGCCGCAATAGGCAAGGTGACCCGAGTCAAACAGCAAGCCGAACAGCTCGGGGTCGGTATTTTCCATCATACGGTCAATTTCCGCCGCCGTCTGCACAACCGTACCCATATGATGATGGAAGCAAAGCTGAATGCCCATATCCTTTGCGACCTTGCCGAGTTTATTCAGTCCCGTGCAAAGCAAATCCCATTCGCCGTCATTCATCACGTATTTGTCACGAAAAATAGATTTATCCGTCCCTTGGATGGAGTGACCCTGCTCGGACACGCCGACCACTTTTGCACCCATTTCTTTTAAAAAGGTAATGTGGCGGATAAAATCGCGCTCGGTTTCTTCATACGGCTTTGTGGTTAAAAAGGTGGAGAACCACGCATTGCAAATCTGCATACCGCGCAATTCCAGCGCCTTTTTCAGCACCACCGCGTCCTTCGGATATTTGTTGCCGACCTCACAGCCCGTAAAGCCCGCAAGCGCCATTTCCGAAACGCACTGCTCAAATGTATTTTGGGCACCGAGGTCGGGCATATCATCATTTGTCCAGGCAATCGGCGCAATACCGAGTTTTACTTTGCTTTTGTCTAACATCAGTATTTCCTCGCTTTCTCTAAGCTCGCTTTTTTATTTTCGTAAGCCGTCTGAACGGCTTCATTTTGCGATGTACTTGCCACGCCGACGTGCCACCATGCGCCGTAACCGTCGGTCATTGACTTCGGCAAAACCTTAATGTCAATCAAAGTGGAAACGGTTTGCTTTTGGCTGTCGAGCAGTGCAAACTCCAATTCCTCCATTGTTTTGGCGGTATAGGTCTTTACGCCGTAGCCGCTTGCCGCTTTTGCAAAATCAATCGGCACCAAATCGCCCAAAAGGTCGCCGTTTTCGTCGCGGAAACGGAATTCCGTGGCAAGATTGCCGATACCGTTGGACATTTCGAGATTG
This sequence comes from uncultured Oscillospiraceae bacterium, assembly GCA_900540295.1. Classification (GTDB taxonomy): domain Bacteria; phylum Bacillota; class Clostridia; order Oscillospirales; family Acutalibacteraceae; genus Fimenecus. Next base: position 942 of record UQFM01000061.1, on the reverse strand, counting down.
TTGATACAACCGAATCCGCTGTTGTCAAACAGCAGAACATTGATTTTTTTGTGTTCCTGCACGCTGGTGATAAGCTCGGAATGGAGCATTAAGTAACTGCCGTCGCCGCACATAGCGTAGACTTCTTTTTCGGGGTCTGCAAGCTTCGAGCCGAACGCACCCGCAATTTCATAGCCCATACAGGAGTAGCCGTATTCCATATTGTAAGAATAGCGGCTGTCCGAAGTCCACATACGCTGTAAATCCCCGGGAAGCGACCCTGCCGCGCCGACGCAAATCGCATCGGCAGGAATCAATTCGCGCACCTTTGCGACTGCCGAAGTCTGCGTCAGTCTGCCGCCGATTTTCTCTACAAATTCGGGAATGGTGCGCTTATCGCCTGCCGCAATTAAAGGCTTGAAGTTTTCGTCATATGTATAATCGGCAAGGAACTGCATCTCTTTTGCCCAGTCGCTGCGCGCAGTCTCAATTTCGTCAGTATACGCCGAGCGATAATTATTTTCTTTCAAAACGGCGGAAAGCGCTTCTAAGCCTAATTTTGCATCGGCAACCAACTTGACCGCACCGAGTTTGTAAGCGTCAAAGCGGGAAGTGTTGATTGTCAATACCTTCGCGTCCGTACGGAACAGAGATTTTGAACCTGTGGTAAAATCCGAAAAACGCGTACCCACGCCGAGAATCACATCCGCCTCTTTGGCAATTACATTCCCCGATGAATTTCCTGTCACACCTACCCCGCCGAGATTGTATGCGTTGCTTGACAGACAGGCGGTTTTGCCGCTTTGGGTTTCGGCAAAGGGAATGTTGAAGTCACGGCAGAACTGTTCAAGCGTTTCGCCTGCCTCGGAATAACGCACGCCGCCGCCGCAAATGACAAGCGGTTTTTTCGCCTGCAAAAGGATTGTGGCAATATCCGCGACCTCTTCGGGCGCTGTCTCTTAT
>UQFM01000060.1 GCA_900540295.1 uncultured Oscillospiraceae bacterium | reverse complement strand
ACGAGATACTGATCGGTCTCGTGGGCTCGGAGATGTGTATAAGAGACAGGCCCTTGTGGCTGTCCGGTTTTTTTTGGCAAAATCCAACCTTGCTCGGGCGTGGGTGAAATGTCACCCTTTTTAATCATCCGCTTTGAACATATCGGAAAATTTTATGCCGAACGCTCTGTGTACTTGTAATAAAACAGAACATCCCATTCGCACAGGCATCTGTCCGCGTTCGATTTTCCGCAAAGATGAAACGCTGATGTTTAATATTTTTGCCATTTCATTTTGTGACAGTTGATTTTGTATGCGCAATCCGTGAATTTTCCGACAAAGCAAAAGGAAGTCTGTATCTGTGTTCATTTTTACCTCCGATAAAATAAAAAGGTGCGCAGCCGAAGCCACACACCGAAAAACGCATGGCTCAGATTGCGCCACACAATTTAACTAAGCATCTTATTCAAGTATGCAAAGCAGAGCATGCATTTTTACCGAGAAATAAAAAAACATACTGAACAAGATACTTGTTGTTAAATTGTGTGGCAAATTCAGTATACCATTGGCTGATGTATTCGTCAAGAATCAATTTTTCTATTCTTCGGGTGCGGTATCTCAGTGCCTGATTGCACGCGCTTTGGACAAATTGCATATGCTGATATGGGACTCGGAATTTAAAAATCTTTTCTAAGTCAAAAAACAAATGCAAAATAATGTTTATAAAAGGGATTTTTCGGTAACAATATTTGTGCAACCGCAAAATTTCTTTGGAGCGTGATGAAAAAATGACGATCAAACGCGGGGATATTTATTACGCTGATTTAAGTCCTGTGGTCGGGTCGGAGCAGGGCGGCACAAGACCCGTTTTGATAGTGCAGAACGACGTCGGCAACAAATACAGTCCGACAGTCATTGCCGCGGCAATTACCAGCCAAAAATACAAAACGCAGCTGCCCACGCATATCAGTGTACATGCGGATAACTGCGGTCTGCAAAAGGATTCGATTGTACTGCTCGAACAGGTGCGCACCATAGATAAAAAGCGGCTGAAAGAGCGTATGGGATATTTACCCGAAAACGAAATGAATAAAATCAACCGCGCACTGTCCGTCAGTTTCGGACTGGGCGCAGAATAAAAACGGCGCACCGATTTTTTTGAGGAGTCCTCAAAGTCGGTGCGTTTTTTCGGTAAAATTTTGAAACAATATTTCTGATTTTTTTGCAGAATATAATAGTAACCTCGCGAATCTCTGAAAAATCAAATTTTTTAAAGGGATTCTGAGAATATTGTATCCCAACCGTTGTTGCAGATACGGCATAAAAATAACAGAAAGGAGCTGTTTCCATGGCAAACCTGACAACAGCCGAACTCAGAGGAATTGAAGATGCTTTAAGCGCGGAAAAGCTTTTGATTCTGAAATATAAAAATTTTGCGCAAATGACCGCCGACCCGACCATTCGGGGCATGTGCGAACAGATTGCCGCACAGCATAAAAATCATTATGATACGCTTCTTGGAAATTTATCTTAAAGACCGTTTGCGCCCCGCGCCGCCTGCCAAAGGCACACAGCAGACGCAAAATAACACACAGGAGGACTCTCTCATGCCGAAAAAACAGATAGAACCGCTGTCCGACCGAGAAATATTGGACGATATTTTGGCGTCGCAAAAACACATGACCGAAATTTACAATACGTTTTCCAATGAATGTAAAAACAATGCGCTCGAAAGCGATATGATGAACATTCTTCGGGAAGAACACAATATCGGTTCTACCGTGTTTACCGAGGCGGAAAAGCGCGGCTGGCAGACCCCCGAAGCCGCCCCGCAGCCGAAGGTGGAAGCCGTAAAGACCAAATATCAAAATTTACAGAATACGTTATAAGAAAAAAGCACCGTTTCTGATAAAACGGTGCTTCAGACTGTAGAAAAACCTTTTTTCCTCCCTCTGACGAGGGAGGTGGCATGCGCTTTGCGCGTGACGGAGGGAGAGAAAAGCTTGATAAACCAAGCTTTTTAACTACCCCTCAGTCGCGCTATGCGCGACAGCCGCTGACGGCGGCGGTCCCCTCTGTCGCTCCGCGACATCTCCCCACACTGTGGGGAGTCACCCCTGACAAGGGGAGCAAAATCTACTTTTTCAACACGCTCAATCACCGTTTCCGATAAAACGGTGATTTTTTATGTGTGTCTAAATTTTATCGGCATATTGCTGTGCGTATGAAAACGGTGTTTGTGTACCGTCCCTTTCAATATGAAAGCATTGTTCGCCCAAAGAAAAGATGGGACGGTCATTTTTATAGCTGTCGGAATACACGCATTTCACTGTCACCGCCTGCGGAAAGGCTTCTTTAAAACGACGAACTTTTTCTTCATTTCTGCAATTTTTGTAAAGCAGTTCGCCGTTTTTCGGATTGTGGCGGGTACATAAAAGTGTATCGATTTTTAACCGTTCGGCAATTTCTTTCAGCAGAAAATCGGGACTTGCACTGATGACGACGGTATGCCGTGCGCGGTTTTCGGGTAAAAACCACGGGAAAACATCTTTTTCGTGTGCATCCCAATACTTTTTAACGGCTTTCTCCAACGGGACAAACCGTATAAAGCAGAATATATGTTTTTTAAAGCGGTCCAATGAGAGAATACGCAGTCCGAACAGCGCCCCCATTACCGCATAATACGGCAGTAAAAGAAGCAAATACGGATACCGTAAAAAGCAGAAAATCAAGAAATTTGAGCCGGAATCAAACGGCACAACCGTTTTGTCAAAATCGTAAATGTCCAGTTCCATAAGGCAAAGCCCTTTCACAGTGTGATGATTACAGTATACCGAATTTTACAGAAAATTGCAAGCGGAGCGCACGGCACGCCATTCTGCGCGCAATGGCGGGTCTGTACAAACCTGTCATTCTGAGCGGCAGCGAAGAATCGCACACAGAACAAAATAAATTTGTATCACGGGTAGGGAACAACCGATGACGCGTTCCGCGAAGTTTCATCAGACTTCGGTGATGCATCCATCCACCGCTTCGCGGTCCCTCTCCCTTTGACAAGGGATGCGTTATGAAGCGCCCCTACGGGTCAGGCGGTTATTTTGCACATCGTAGAGACAGCCCGGGCTTGCTGTCCGTGCATACAGCATAAGCGTAACCGTTCCAAAAATGACAAAAATACGGATAAAAATGACAATTTCGCGCTGAGCCTGAAAAAATATGCTATATTAAAAACAGAAAGAGAAGTGAAAGGAATGACTTGTATGCGGAACCGAAAATATTTTTGGGCAGGGGCAGTCATCTTCTATGTGTGGTATGTATATACGTGTACCGTGTTTCAATTTGCCGATTGGTATGCAAGCGGTATGCTGTATCGGGTGCTGGTCGCTATGGCGCCGCTGACATGGCTCGGCGCAGAGGGCGCAAGTGCATGTTTGACTGTTTGGGTGCCGATAGTATTTTTCGCGGCAACCGTCATTTTTGCTCTGCTTCCTGAATTTACCAAAAGGCAAAAAATTGTTCTTGCGGTTATGCCCGTCGTGTCTTACGCACTCTTTTGGGTAATGGAATGTATCCCGAAGCCCGTATATATTTTGTAATGCCGTTGCTGCGTATCGTCAAGACAAGAGGGATACTATGTTAAAATACACATTGAAATTTTTAGCGGTTACATCGGGGATCTCTTTGCATATTACCTCGGCAATCTGCTGCATTTGATGATTTATGCCGCGGTCATTACAATCACCTATACGCGTATACAAAAACAAAGATTTACAAAAAAAGAAGGGAAGAACACACCATGCTGCAAATCGTGAAAAATTATGTAATCATTTTTATTATCCCGTTTTTCGTCGGGGTTGCCGTGCGGGCTTTATGCCGCCGCCGAAACAAATCTTATTTTGTTACCGTGGCTTTTGCTGTGCTCGCGGTTCTCGGATGGATTGCCGCGCTCGTCATTCCCTCGCACGGCAGTGAACTGTATGCGCTCACGGCGGTACAGGCAACCATGGCGGCGGTCGGCGCGTCTTTGACGGAACTGGTTCTGTTGGCGCAAAGAGCCATATATCGGAAACGCAACAAGAAAACAGAACAGCAGTTTAAAAATTAAATAGCTGTGGGATACGTTTATTGAACAATGGATAATATAGGGGAAACGCAATAGGTGAAAAAATTTTCACTTGCAAGTATATCATGTGAACTGTAACCGTACGCAAAACGGTTTGGATTTGGCACCGTCCTATTGGGGAGGTGCTTTTGTTATCTCACAGCATATCGGCGGAGGGACAACGCAAAAAACGCCTGTTTGCTGTGCTGAATTTTTTCTGTAACGAAATTTTTATTAAAAAATATTTGTTTTTGAACACATTGCGTTCTGTATGATTAGAAGTGCGCAGTAAGCTTCGTGGACAATCGGGGCGGCATATGATAATATATGTTTAGAAAAAATAACTCCGCACAGCATTTTCGCTGCGACGAGCGAATTTTTAAATGAACGGCTGTGTGTATCACAGCCGTTTTATGCTGTCAAAGGAAACAGGGCGGAAAAGAGGTGGTTTGTGCACCTGTCAGTGTATCGTTGCATAGCATTTTGTAAAGAGAGGTTTAAGGCGGTGCTTTTATGAAGTTGGGGAAAGCATACCGTATATTTATGCTCATATTTTGCGGCGGATATCTTGCACTTGCTTTGTTACTGCTGACTATGTTATAAAATATCACAAGATCATTGACAGTATGCTTTGCATATGCTATAATGAAAATAAGAAAGGTTTCAACCCCGCACAGTGCTTTTGCTGCGGTGAGCGAAGTTTCTGAAAAGCGGCTGTGCATAGCATAGCCGCTTTGTGCTTTTTGCAGGCGCGGAACAGAGAGGGGATTTGATTGTCATGTGGGAGAAATATTGCAAAGGCGGAATGTATGCTTTTGCGGCAAGTGTTTTTTAAAACAGAAAACAGAGAGTTACTAAGGAGGAGATTTTATGTTGAAAAGAGGTTTATCGGTATTTTTAGCGGCGGTTTTCATGATTTTATGTTTCTTTTCCGTACCCGTTTTTGCGGCAGAGCCTGCATTTGATATTTCGGATTATACCATTGAAGATTTGCGGACGATGACCACCGCGGAAAAGAAGAAGTTGATGGAGAATTTTATTGAGACCTATAATCCTTACGGCATAAAGGATTTGATGGAACAGGAATCCTCTGTCAGCGGTAGATTCGGTGTACAGCCATTCTGGAAGTCGGATAGTGATGGCAGTGAAATTGGTCAACAGATGGCAACACATCAGCTAATCACTTTGGAAGCACTTAGTGTGTTTATATCAGACTGTGGCTTTTACGAAGCAAACGGATCGACGGCATTGGTAGTAGCGTTAAGTTTAGCATCGGCTTCAGGTTTGCCGGATATGTTAGAAACGGATGCTTTAACTTTTTCCGGACACTTTTATGATCCAGATACTGGGAAGAATTGGACCAGAACAACTTGGCCGACGGCAAAAACACGAGCAACATCACATTATGATCGCGCTAAAACAGCCTTGAATAAAGATACCACACCCGAGACACCGGATTTATTGGGTGAAAATTTCGAAGACGCTTTAAAACAGTTAGGAATGACCTTACATTATGTACAGGATGTTTGTGAACCGCATCACGCAGCGAATAAGACGGCGGGAATTTCAACACATACTGAATTTGAGAATTATATTGAACTGCGCATATCTTCACTGATGCCGAGTGTTACAACCATTTCTTCCGCATTCTATGGGAGAGGGAAAACAAAGAGCGTTGGGGATTTAACACATGAAGCCGCCGTTATTGGAAAGATATATATAGATCAGACAGCAGAAGAATATGAATCTCAGTGGGGCGCGGTAGGGAAAACCTGTCTTGAAAATTCTATTTGGCATTCTGCAAGGGTGATTTATAAGTTTTTCTATGAAACAAATGCTTCGTTCATGTGATGGGAGGGCTTTTATGAAATTGAAAACACGTTGTATAATATCGATTGTATTGGCTGTAATACCGATTCTGCAAGTCCTTATATCCTTTATAAGTTATATTCCGAATCTTCGTATGCAAACGGCGGTGTTTTTTGCACAGTTTGTATCTTTGGCATTTTTAGGAGAGTGGGGTATTTTCTATTATCCATGCTATGGCATTGTCGTTGCGGTTCTTGCCTATGGAATGTACAGTTTTTCCGACAGTGCGTTTTCAAATCAGCAGGAGCGCTTGTGGTTGGGATTTCCAATCGCGGCGGGTGTTTTCGGCCTGCTGAATGTGTTGTGCATGCTTTCTGTCGGCGGAACAGCCTATTTGCCGCTTGCGGTATGCGGGGCATTGGCTTTTGTAGGCTGGTTGATTTGCAATATTCGGTTATTGGTGCGCGGTGTGTAAGGCGAAAAACCCCTTGCAAAATAAAAAAAATGTGGTATACTATCTGTAATTGAAAAATCCGACAAACGCTGGGAAAAAGGCAGTAGGCAAAAGATTTTCCGTTTGCAAGAGAGTGCGCGTCACAGGCTGGAAGCGTGCGCGAAGCGGCTTTTTACCGAAATTTCACTTTGGAGCGGTGCGGCTGAACGCGAAGTAGGCCGCAACGGTTGCCGCCGTTATCGGCAGGGGCGTGTCAGCGCTTTTACATTGGGTGGTTTATAAACGGCTTTTTGCGCCGTCCCTTTGGGGGCGGCGCTTTTGTTTTATGAAGAAATTTACAGTATGTTTAGGAAAGGAAGAACGGATTTGAAACAGAAATTAGAAGAAATCCGTGCGCGTGCAAAGGCGGAGCTCGGTTCTGTCAGCGAGCTTTCGGAATTGGAAAGCTTCCGCGTGCGGGTGCTCGGCAAAAAAGGCGAATTGACAGGCATTCTCAAAAGTATGGGCGGTCTTTCGGCGGAGGAACGTCCGAAAATGGGTCAGCTTGCCAACGAGGTGCGTCAGAATATCGAGAAAATGCTTGCCGACAAAATCGAGGAGCTCAAAGCGCGCGAGGTGCAGCGAGAAATCGAGTCGATGCCTGTGTTTGACATCTCCGTGCCGATGGAGGCGGCGCAGGGCTCGTACCACCCGATTACGCTGGTACAGCGGCAGTGCGAGGCGGTATTCAAATCGATGGGCTTTGCGGTGGAGGAGTACAGTGAAATCGTGACGGACTACGAGTGCTTTGAAGCGCTCAACATTCCGAAAGACCACCCCGCCCGCGATATGCAGGATACCTATTATTTAGAAAACGGACAGCTTTTGAAGTCGCATACCTCTGCCGCGCAGAATGCGATTTACAAGAAATACAGGGATGCGCTTGTAAACCAGGGGAAGCCGATTAAGGCAATTTTCCCCGGGCGCTGTTTCCGAAACGAGGCGACCGACGCCTGTCACGAAAACACTTTCTTCCAGATGGAAGGCGTGATGGTGGACAAAAACATTTCCATTTCCAATCTGATTTATTTTATGAAAACGATGCTTTCCGAGGTGTTTCAAAAGGATATTCAGGTGCGCCTGCGCCCCGGCTTTTTCCCGTTCGTGGAACCGGGCTTTGAGCTGGATATCAGCTGTCTGATTTGCGGCGGCGAGGGGTGCGCTTCCTGCAAGCACAGCGGCTGGCTGGAGCTTTGCCCCTGCGGTATGATTCACCCCGAGGTCTTAAAGGCGGGCGGCATTGACCCTGAGGAATACACGGGCTTCGCGTTCGGCTTGGGGCTTACAAGACTTGCGATGATGAAATACGGCGTAAAGGATATTCGCGACTTAAACAGCGGCAGTTTGAAAACACTTTCGCAGTTTACGGAAGACGAATAAGAAAGGCGGGCGAAAAGTATGTTTTTATCTATGAACTGGATTTCGGATTATGTGGATTTTTCGGGATTGGACAGATTAGACTTGATTCACCGTTTTTCCCTGTCCACTGCCGAGGTCGAAAATGAAATTTTTATGAAAGGGCAGGATTTGTCGGGCGTCGTGGTTGCCGAAATTAAATCGGTAGAAGCGCATCCCGAATCGGAAAAACTGCACCTTTTAAAGGTGGATATCGGCGAAGCGGACCTTGTGGACGTGGTCTGCGGTGCGCCGAATGTGCGCGTCGGGATAAAAACCGCGTTCGCAAAGGTCGGCGCGCAAATCGGCGACATTACCATTACCCCGCGCAAATTGGCAGGATATACGTCAAACGGTATGTGCTGTTCGGAAAAGGAAATCGGCATCAGCGATGACAACTCGGGAATTATGGATATCACCGACAGTCTTCCGAACGGTACGGATTTGAAAGACGCTTACGCGATTGACGATATTGTGTTTGAGGTGGACAACAAATCCTTGACCAACCGCCCCGACCTTTGGGGGCATTACGGCATTGCGCGTGAGTTTGCGGCGTTGGCGAACAGACCGCTAAAGCCGATGGAAACGGTCGATTTAACGGCATATGACAATCTGCCGAAGGTGGATTTGAAAATCGAAGACCCGCTTTGCCTGCGCTACTCCTGCTTGCAGGTCGAGAACATTCACACGGCGGTAAGCCCTGTGAATATGCGGATTCGTCTTTACTATTGTGGTATGCGCGCCATCAATTTCTTAGCGGATTTAACCAATTATCTGATGCTCGAAATGGGGCAGCCGATGCACGCGTTTGATTCACGCAAGGTGGAAAAAATCCGCGTGAAGCGTTTCCCCGAGCCGTTCACATTCCAAACCTTAGACGGCGCGGAACGTCATATTGACGAAAACACCTTAATGATTTGCAACGACAATACCCCCGTGGCGATTGCGGGGATTATGGGCGGGCTTGACTCGGAAATTGTGGAAGACACTACCACCTTAACTCTCGAATCCGCCACCTTTGACGCGGCTTCCGTGCGCAAATCCACCGTGCGCCTTTCACACAGAACAGACGCTTCCCAGCGGTATGAAAAATGCCTCGACCCCGAAATGACCGTACCTGCGATTGCGCGTTTTGTAAAGCTTTTGACCGATACGGACAAGGATGCGCGTGTGGTTTCGTCACTGACAGACGAATACGCCCGCCGCTATGCGGAGGTCACGCTCACCTTCGACCGTGCGTTCATTGACCGTTACACGGGCATTTCCATTGATACCGATACGATTGTGAAAACCTTACGCTCTTTAGGCTTCGGCGTACAGGAAGCGGACGGCGAATTTACGGTGAACGTGCCGAGCTGGCGCGCCACAAAGGATGTGACGATTAAGGCGGACATCGTGGAAGAAATCACCCGTATTTACGGTTATGATAATTTCGCAGTCCATACCGCAACCGCGCCGCTGTATCCCGTGCGCGCCGCGCAGGAGAAAACCGTAGAGGACAAAATGAAGGACATCCTCGTCAAGCGGTTCGCGCTCCATGAGGTACACTCCTATGTTTGGGCGTATTATGACGAGTATAAGGCGCTCGGCATTCCCGTAGAGGAAAATATCAAGCTTGTCAATGCGACCAATCCCAATATTGAGACGATTCGTAAATCCATGGTGCCGACACAGCTTTGCCAGGTGCGCTCGAACATCGGTTTTGCGCCCGAATACGGCATTTTTGAAATCGGCAGAACCGTGGACGGCGTGGACGAAAACAATCTTTGCCGCGAAGACAAAAAGCTGGCAATCACGCTGTACAGCAAGACGAAATCGACGGAAAGCCTGTATTTCGAATTGGCTTCGATGCTCGCGAATCTTGCGGGCGATATTAAGCACAAAACGCTCAGCTTTGAAGCGGCAGAGCCGACGCATGCCTACGAGCATCCGCGCAATCTGAATGCGGTGCTGTGCGACGGCGTAAAGCTCGGCGTTATCGGCACGGTGCATCCGACGGTTTCTAAGAAAATCGACAAAAAAGCCGCCGTTGTGTTTGCAGAAATCGATGTGCGTGCATTCTCCGCGCTCGAAAACGGCGGGATTCATTACAGCGAACCGTCACGCTTCCCCGAAATGGAAATAGACCTTTCGTTTGTGTCCGACACTTACGCGCCAATCGGCAAGGCGATTGCGGCGGCAAACTGCGATTGGATTCGCAAAACCGCGGTGGTCGATACCTACCGCGACGCGGCGGGCAAGTCCATTACGACTCGTCTGACGTTTGCAAATCCCGAACGCACCCTGACCCGTGAAGAGGTTATGCAGGTCGTGGACAGCATTATCGCCGACCTCGCAAAAGACGGAGTCGCCCTGAAACAGTAAAAACAAGGTGTATAAAAAATCCCCTGTCCGTAAAGACAGGGGACTTTTTGGTTTTATGCTTACTGCATCAAGGCGCAAATCGCGTTGGAAAACGCAACGGGGTCTTCAATCGAAAGTCCTTCGATGAGCAATGCTTGGTTATACAGCAAATCGGTATACTGCCGTGCCTTTTCCTTGTCGTCTGCGGCAAAGGCATTGGTGAGCGCCGCGAATACGGGGTGATTGCCGTTCAGCTCGAGCACCTTTTCTGCCTTCGGCGCGTTTTCGGCGTTGGGCATACTGTCGAGCACCTTTTCCATTTCAATGCTGACCGCGCCTTTGCTCGAAAGGCATACGGGGTGTGATTTCAGCTTGTTGCTTAAAACAACCTCGCTGACCTTGCCGCCCAAGGCTTCTTTCATAAAGTCGAACATCGGCTTGTTGGATTCCGCTTTTTCGTCGTGTTCTTTCTTTTCTTCCTCGGTTTCCAGCCCCAAATCGCCGCCCGAAATGGAACGGAATTCTTTTTCGTCGTAGGCGTGCAAAATCTGCATCAGAAATTCATCCACATCGTCCGTCAGGCACAGCATGTCAAAGCCCTTGTCGCGCACGGCTTCCGCCTGCGGTAAAAGATTCAGCTTCTGTGCGCTTTCGCCCGCCGCGTAGTAGATGTATTTTTGCGCTTCGGGCATCGCTTCACGGTATTCTTTTAAGGTGCACAGCTTGGAATCGGAGGCACGCGTGAACAACAGCAGGTTTTCAAGCAATTCGCGTTCGCCGCCGAATGAGCTGTACAGCGCGTATTTTAGCTGTAAGCCAAAGGATTTCCAAAATTTTTCGTAATCCTCGCGCGAATTTAAAAGCAGGTCTTCCAATTCTTTTTTGATTTTCTTTTCGAGCGCTCGGGCAATGACCTTTAACTGTCTGTCCTGCTGAAGCATTTCGCGCGAAATATTCAAAGAAAGGTCCTCGGAATCGACAACGCCTTTTACAAAGCTGAAGCAGTCGGGCAGTAAATCGGCGCATTTGTCCATAATTTTTACGCCGCTGCAATACAGTGCAAGTCCCTTTTCAAAATTTTTGGAATAATAGTTGTAATCCGCCTTTTCGGGGATGAACAGCAACGCCTGATAGCTGGTTGTGCCCTCTGCCTTTTGCTGTCTCTTATACACATCTCCGAGCCC
>UQFM01000059.1 GCA_900540295.1 uncultured Oscillospiraceae bacterium | reverse complement strand
GAGCCTTATCGTCGGCAGCGTCAGATGTGTATAAGAGACAGATTCACGACATTGGAGCGGAGCATCTCCTGTAATTTTTTGGCGGTTTCCGCCTTAAACATCTGTGCGCCCGCCGTGGGCTTGGTTTCTAAAACGGTGCGGTCTGTCTGTGTGGTGATTTTCTCTACCAGATACGGCTCAACCGCTTGCCCGTTGTTTGCAATCGCGCCGACAATCGTCAGCATATGGCAGGGATTCACAAGCGTGGTGTATTGCCCGACGCCCGCCCAACCGAGGTCAAGCTTAGACGCGTTTGATACATCAAATGTGCTTTTGGCAAGACGGATGTTGCCTACTGTGTGCGTCTGATTAAAGCCGAGCGCATTCACCGTCTGGGTTAGGTTCTCCGAGCCGATTTGAATCGCAATTTGCGCAAAAGCGCTGTTGCACGAAACATTCAGCGCGCGCTCAAACCCAACCGTGCCGTGCGTACCCATACATTTTACCGAACCGCCGTCTACCTTGTGTACGCCGCTGCATTTAAATTTCTGAGAGTCAATGTCCGAAATATTGTCAATCGCCGAAGCGGCGGTAATGACCTTGAACGTCGAACCGGGGGTGTATACGCCCGAAAAGAATCGGTTTAAATATACGCCCTCGTAAGCGCCCGTGCGGTCATTGTTGATATTCTCCGTCGGCTTGTTGCCGATGTCGTAGGCGGGTTTCGAGGTTACGCATACAAGCTCACCCGTTTTGTAGTTGAATACGCCGACCGTACCCTTGTTTTTGCCGAGCGCATTGTATGCCTCGGCACACAATTCTGCGTTCACGGTTAATTGTAAATTGTTGCCCTTGCCGTATTTCTTGATGTCATAAATGCCGTCGGCAAAATTGTAGCCTGTCAGCGTGTCCTTGTAAGCGGTCTGAACGCCCGTGGCGATAAAGCCCTGCGAATCGCCGACCACGTGTAAGGTCGCCGTGCGAATGTCCTTGCTGTCGTTGTAAACGCGCTTGCCGTCCACCGTATCCGCCAATACCGCGCCTGTTTCATCGGTGATTGTACCCGCCGCAATCAGCGTTCCCGAACGGTAAATATGGCGGTTTTCCTTTTTCATCGACCACGTGTCGGCGTTGGTAAAAAAGGTGTAGAACAGGATGCAAAGTCCCGCCAAAAATGCAAAAACGAGTGCGTATAAAATCCATGCTCTGCGTGAAAGTGTTTTCATCTGGAACGCTCCTTTCCGCCCGCGGTAATCTTGTCATACCGCTTATAGGTGCGCACATCAATCGCCTTAATAAACGCGACCAAGCCCCAACAGCACATCATACTCGAACCGCCGCGGGAAATGAAGGGGAGCGTGACGCCCGTCCACGGCAAAAGGTCGGTCACGCCGAACACGTGCAGTGCGGCTTGGAACAGAAGCAGGCTGGACGCCGCCAACGCCGCGATAGAGTAAAAGGTCGAACGCGCCGCCGATGCGTATCGAATGCTGTAAACAACCAATGCCACAAAGGTCAAAAGCACCGTGAATGCAATAATGATACCGAATTCCTCACACACCATGCCGAATGCCAAATCCTCGGTGGCGGCATAGACGTTTCGCAGTTTGCCGTTGCCGATGCCGAGTCCGAACAGACCGCCGCTCACCGCATAAATGAGCAGACGCACCTGTTGGTAGCCGCTTGTAGAGGCATACTCCCAAATATGACGGTAGGATTCAAAACGCTTTGCAACATAGGGTTTAAAGGTTAAAATACCGATGCCGCCGAGGAGCGCGCCCGTGCAGACTAAGAAAATGGTTTTGATGTCGCCCGAACGCAAAAACGCCATAACCACGAACGTGAAGAAAAAAATCAGCGCCGTGCCGAAATCCTTCATCAGGAACAGACAGCCGATACAGCCGAGCGCGAATAGCAAATATTTTGTCAGGCTTCTGGTGGACTGCAAATGCTCCAGCGTTGCCGCACCGACAAATACAAAAGCGATTTTTACAATTTCTGACGGCTGAATCGACAACAGCCCGTCTCCGATAATAATCCAGTTTTTTGCGCCGTTGATTTCTTTGCCGATAATCAGCGTGACGGCGAGTGCCGCAACCGCAAGCATCGCCACGGGCATTCTAAGACGAATCACGCGCTTGGTGTCGCTTAGAATCCACAGCATCACGGCAAATACCCCGATGCCGAGCAAAACGGCAATCAGCTGTGTATACGCCTTGTCGGGGTATACACTTGTCGTCAGTGTCAAACCGATGCCCGTCAGGAAAAAGGCAATCAGTTCAATTTCAAAGCTTTTTCGGCGCAAAAACAAACCGAAAACAAGGAAATACAGCCATTCCACCGCAATGTATACACCGAATACCACAAACAGCGTGGTGGTGCTTTCCTGCGTGCCGTTAATATAGATTTGCAGCATGCAAACCATTTGAAATACCGTCATGAAAAGCAGTAAAAAGGGCCATTTTACAGGCTTCCTATAGGATTTTCTGCGCTTTTTCTTTGTGTCTTTTCCCATATTTTGTTCCTCTTATTCTCTGAACATAAAGCTGTATTCGCCGACAGAAACAACGTCCCCGTCATACAGCGGATATGCGCCGAATACCATCTCGCCGTTTAAGTACGTGCCGATTTCCGACTGCAGATCGGCAACCATCCAACCCTCGCGGTTGAGGTAAATTTCCGCATGCTCGTGTGCAATCTCCCGCATCGGCAGGCAAATGTTGCAATGACGGTCACGTCCGATTAAACAGCTTCCGCCGAGATAAAACGCGCTGTTGTCGGCGAGGTTGACAAGTCTTGCGGCATTGGTGAAATCTTCGACTTCTTGTCCGTCCGCTTCTGCGCTGTCTGCGCCGTAGCCGTTGGAACGGAATTTCATCACCGCATTGCCGAAGGAGACCGTGTCGCCGTCCGAAATGCGCTCGGCACGGCGAATTTGCTCGCCGTTTACGTATACGCCCGTTTTGGATTCCGTGTCAAAGACGAACCAACCCTCTTTGCGGAGCGCCAAAACCGCATGAAAACGCGAAACCGTGCCGTAGTTTTTTAAGGAAATGTCGCAGGTGCGGCTTCTGCCGACAGAGGTTTCCCAATTTTCTATTTCAATTTCGCTGTCGTCGGCAAGATTTGTAAGCGTTGCCATTACCTCTTTGCGCGGACGCAGACGGAAAAGCGAAATTACGCACCGCAAAAGAATAAATACCGCCACCGCCGAAAGCACATAGCGGGAAAGATATTCAAACTGTGTTAAAAACTGCTCCAAGCAAAGCACTCCTTCTGCCTTGAAATATCTACATACAGAATACATTCAAACTGCCGAAAAGTCAATAAAATATTGTCGCCTTTTCCGAATGTAACGAAATCGTAATCTATATGGTTTTTTCCTGCGTTTTTGCCCTTGCTTTCTTGACAAATCCGCGGGAAGAATAGTATACTTATTAAAATACTTACAATGGGGTGGAAACGGTGAAAATCACACAGACGCTTTACGGCACGACTGCGGACGGCATAGAAGTCCCGTCGTTTACCATAACCAATTCGAGCGGCGCATATATTGAGCTTGTCGCTTACGGCGCAACCCTAAATAAAATCGTTGTTCCCGACCGCAACGGCAATCTTTCCGATGTTTTGGTCGGCTTTGACACCATAGAGGGGCAGGAGCTTTGCACCGATTCGCAGGGGCGCACCGTCGGCAGAGTTGCCAACCGCATTGCGGGCAAGGGTATTACAATTGACGGGCAGAATTATCAGATTACTAAAAATGTGGACGGCAAATTCACCCTGCACGGCAATCACGAATATGCGAAAGCTGTTTGGCAGGCGCAAGTTCTTTCGGACGGCAGTGTTCGTTTCACCTACGACAGCAAAGACGGCAACGAGGGATTCCCTGGGAATGTACACAACGAAGTGACCTTTTTCTTCGATGAAGAAAACGCTGTTCGGATTCAGTATGTCTGCACGCCGGACCGCGCGACGGCAATCAACGTGACCAATCACGCCTATTTTAATTTAGAGGGCTTTGACGGCGGGCAGATTTTAGACCATGAAATACAGCTGCTGTGCGACGCCTATACCCCCACAGATGAAAACGCGATTCCGACGGGCGAAATCCGTTCCGTCGCGGGCACGCCGTTTGACTTCAGAACGCCGAAGAAAATCGGTAAAGATGTCGAAGCGGACGATGCACAGCTAAAAATCGGCAGGGGCTTTGACCATAATTTCCGCATTGAAAAATATGACGGTACGAAACAGCTGTTTGCCGTTGTACGCGAAGCGAAAAGCGGACGCGTTATGCGCGGCTATACGGATTTGCCCGGTGTGCAGTTCTACATCGGCAATTTTATGGACGGCACGCAAATCGGCAAAGAGGGCAAGCCCTTAAATTACCGATGCGGGTTCTGCCTCGAAACGCAGTATTTCCCCGACGCACTCAATCATGCGGAATTTATTCCGTGCCTGTTTACACCCGAAAAGCCGTTTGTTTCTGAAACGGTCTATCAATTCTCCGCAGAATAAGAGGTATTACGTTATGTCTGAACAAAAAACCGAAAATTTAGAAAGACTTTTTCTTTCCGCCCTTGTGTACAACCGCACAGGCGTTTTGCTGCGTGTCGTCAGTCTTTTCGCGCGCCGCGGCTACAATATCACAAGTCTGACAGTCGCAGAAACCGAAAATCCGCTGTATTCGCGTGTCACGATTGTTTCCGATGTGGAAGCCTACAAGGTATCCCAAGTGGAACAGCAGCTTTCCAAATTGGAAGACGTTATCAAGGTTGTGAAGCTCAACGAGGGTAAACTGACTTCCAGTGAATTGTTGCTCATTAAGGTGCATGCAACCAACAGCCAAAGAACCGCTGTACTCAAAACCGTCAACGGATTCGGCGCAAAGGTCAAGGACATCGGGCACATCACCATTACGGCGGAGCTGACGGGTCTGCCGTCGCTTATCGACAAATTTATTGATAAAATGAGCAAGCACGGTATTATTGAGCTTTCGCGTTCGGGTCTTACCGCGCTTGAAAAAGGCGATACCAACATCAACGGTATCGAGGAGTAAAGGAGCAATTTCATATGGCAATGACAATGACACAAAAAATCCTTGCCGCGCACGCGGGACTCGACAGCGTTTCCGCCGGGCAGTTAATCGAGGTCAATCTCGATTTGGTTATGGGCAACGATGTGACCTCTCCCGTGGCGATTCATGAAATGGAAAGCAAGGGCTTTGAAAATGTGTTTGACAATAACCGCATCGCGCTGGTTATGGACCACTTTACACCCAATAAGGATATTAAATCTGCCGAAAACTGCAAGCAGGTGCGTACCTTTGCAAAGGAATACGGCATCAAAAACTTTTTCGACGTCGGCAAAATGGGCATTGAGCATGCACTGCTTCCCGAAAAAGGTTTGGTGATTTCGGGCGATACCGTTATCGGTGCGGATTCCCACACCTGCACCTACGGCGCACTCGGCGCATTTTCGACAGGCGTCGGTTCCACCGATATGGCGGCGGGTATGATTTCAGGGAAAGCCTGGTTTAAAGTGCCGTCCGCTTTAAAAATTGTGATTACGGGCAATTTCCGCGAATATGTCAGCGGCAAAGACGTGATTCTTCACTTAATCGGCAAAATCGGTGTGGACGGCGCGCGGTACCGCTCCTTGGAATTTACAGGGGACGGCATTCAAAACCTTTCCATGGACGACCGCTTCTGCATTGCCAATATGGCGATTGAGTGCGGCGCGAAAAACGGCATTTTCCCCGTGGATGAAAAAACGCTTGCCTATATGGCGGGCAGAACCGACCGCAAGCCTGTGATTTTCGAGGCGGATGCAGACGCGGAATATGATGAAGTGATTGAAATCAATTTGGACGAATTGAAACCGACGGTTTCGTTCCCGCATCTTCCCGAGAATACACATACCGTGGATGAAATCGACGAAATTAAAATCGACCAGGTTGTTATCGGCTCGTGCACCAACGGCAGAATCGAAGATATGCGCGCGGCGGCGTCCGTGTTAAAGGGCAGAACCGTTGCGGACGGCGTACGCTGTATCGTCATTCCCGCCACGCAGACGGTGTATATGCAGTGCATTGAAGAGGGGCTTACAAAAATTTTTGTGGAAGCGGGCGCAATCGTTTCTACCCCGACCTGCGGACCGTGCCTCGGCGGGCATATGGGCATTTTGGCGGCGGGCGAACGCGCGGTTTCCACGACCAACCGCAATTTTGTCGGACGTATGGGACATCCGACCAGCGAAGTATATCTTGCCTCTCCTTATGTGGCGGCGGCAAGCGCGGTGACAGGTAAAATTTCCTGCCCGTGCGAATTGGACTGAAAGGACGGTACGGATTATGAAGATTCAGGGAAAAGTACATAAATACGGCGACCATGTGGATACGGATGTTATCATCCCCGCGCGTTATCTCAATACGGCGAAGCCCGAAGAATTGGCGGCGCACTGTATGGAAGATATCGACAAGGATTTTGTCGGCAAGGTGCAGACGGGCGATATTATGGTCGCAGGCGTAAACTTCGGATGCGGTTCTTCGCGTGAGCATGCACCGATTGCGATTAAAGCATCGGGCGTTTCCTGCGTGATTGCCAAGAATTTTGCACGTATCTTCTATCGCAACGCTTTAAATATCGGACTGCCGATTCTCGAGTGTCCCGAAGCGGGCGAAGCGATTCAAAACGGCGACGAGGTCGCGGTGGATTTCGACAGCGGTATCATAACCGATGTAACCACAGGCGAAACCTTTCAAGCCGAACCGTTCCCGCCGTTTATTCAGAACATCATTCAAAAGGGCGGACTTTTGGCGTCACTGAAATAAAATTAAAATACCACCTAACCCTTTGCAGAATACAGAACTTATTTTTCCTCCCGTCTTTAGAGGGAGGTGGCACGCGCTTGCGCGTGACGGAGGGAGAGATTGCTTTTGCAGTTGAAATTCCGTGTTCTGAAAGGTTTGGGTGGTATTTTTACAAACACTTTCTTTTTTGTTCATAACCTATTTGCAATTTCCCTTTAAAATACACATTTGGAAATGCACGTGCTGTGCGAAAGGGTGGAAATTATGCCAAATGAAAAAATTTTAGTGGTCGACGACGATCAAAATATTTGTGAACTGCTGCGGCTGTATTTGGAAAAAGAAGGCTACGCGGTCAAAATTGTCAACGACGGCGTGTCGGCAGTCAATGCGTTTAAACAGGAAAATCCCGATTTAATGATTTTGGATATTATGCTGCCGAAGTTAGACGGTTGGCAGGTCTGCCGTGAGATTCGCAAATTTTCCGACAAACCGATTATTATGCTCACCGCCAAAGGCGAAACCTTTGATAAGGTTTTGGGTCTGGAGCTCGGTGCGGATGATTATATGACAAAGCCGTTTGATACCAAAGAGATGGTGGCGCGCATTAAGGCGGTTTTGCGCCGTACGGGTACTGCGGCAACGGGTGAGTCGGTAAAAGAAGTCAATTTTGAAAACCTGAGCGTCAATCTGACGAATTACGAAATGAAGGTAAACGGCGCGGCGGTGGATACGCCCCCGAAAGAGCTGGAGCTGATTTATCATCTTGCGTCCAATCCGAACCGTGTATTTACGCGCGACCAACTGCTCGATGAGGTTTGGGGCTTTGACTATTACGGCGATTCGCGCACGGTGGATGTGCATGTCAAGCGTCTGCGTGAAAAGTTGGAAGGCGTTTCCGCAAAGTGGGAACTGAAAACCGTTTGGGGCGTCGGCTATAAATTTGAAACAAAGGAATAAAAAAGCATGCGTGACGGCAAAATAAAATCGCTTTTGCGGAAAGCATGGCGCAAATTCAGCCACCAGTCGCTGTTTGTAAAATACTTTCTGATTTTTAATCTGATTGTATTTATTTGTTTTTCCGTTTTGGGACTGACGCTCGGTGTATTTGTGACCAATTATTGGACTTCGCAAAAGGCGGTTCTGTTAAAAGAAAATGCCAAAAGCGTGGCGGCGTCCACTTCCGAAGTGCTGTCTTCTTGGCTGCGCAATGAACCGCAGGGTTCGGTTCTGTTTATCTGTAACAATCTGACCAATGTATCTGAAGCCATTGACGCCGACGTGTTTATGTGCGACCCGGAGGGGAAGGTCATTCTCTGCAAAGAACTGATTTCTTCCAATTTTGAGGTGCAGAAAAACGGTGAATGTACAATCCATGCGAAGTATCAGATTCCGCAGTCGGTATTGGACAGTGCAATGCGCGGCGGTTATTACGAACGCGGGAAATTGGACGGCATGTTCACAGAGGAACACATCATCGCCGCAGAACCCGTTACGGTAAACGGGCAGGTTGCGGGCGTCATATTTGCCGCAGAGCCGACAGGCGGCAGTTTCCGCGGATTCGTGTTCAATATTATGCGGATGTTTCTGTTTGCGGCGCTCATGGCATTGGCAATCGGCTTTATTGTTATTTATTTGTTTACCGTGAATTTGACCCGTCCGCTGCGGGAGATGTATAAGGCGACCAAAGCGTACGCAACGGGTGACTTCAGCCCGCGTGTGTCTGTCAGCGGCAGTGACGAGCTGTCGGAGCTTACGGCGGCGTTTAACCGCATGGCGGCGTCTTTAGCTTTACAGGAAAGCTCCAGACGCAGTTTCGTGGCAAATGTGTCGCATGAGCTGAAAACACCGATGACCACCATAGGCGGCTTTATCGACGGCATTTTGGACGGTACAATACCGCCCGAGCAGGAAAAGCATTATTTGGAGATTGTTTCTACCGAAACCAAACGGCTGTCCCGATTGGTAACTTCCATGCTCAATATGGCGAAAATCGAAGCGGGGGAACTGCGTTTACAGCCGAAGCCGTTTGATATCTGTCAGGAAATTTTTAATACCATGCTCAATTTTGAGCAGATTATTGATAAAAAGCATATTGAAATTGCGGGGTTGGATACCTTACAGCCTACGGTAATTTATGCGGACCGCGACATGCTGCATCAGGTGATTTACAATTTAGTGGACAACGCCGTGAAGTTTACCGAAAACGGCACAATCGCCGTGCGTGTTTTGCAAACGGCGTCGGAAACCACCGTTGCGATTCGCAATACAGGTACATCGGGTATTTCTTCCGAGGAGCTTTCCCGTGTATTTGAACGGTTTTATAAGGTGGACAAATCCCGAAGCTACGATGTGAAGGGCGCAGGCTTGGGGCTGTATATCTGTAAGACGATTATTGAAATGCACGGCGGCGTCATTCATGCGCAAAGCGACGGTGCGGACTTTGTGGAATTTTCGTTTACGATTCCGAACCGTCAGCCTGACGGACCGTCAAATTAAAATTGTTCATATTTTTACGCAGATTTTTAAAAAGCCGTTCATATGCAGTTAATATGCAATGCCTATGATAATCTTAAGATAAATCACCGCAAGTATTTGCGGATACACAAACAACGCGGAGGCGCTTTATGAGCGAAGAAACCAATAGAGAATATTTTGAAAACACCCCGAATACGCAAAATGCGGAAGAGACATCTTCCGCATCGGCGGATACGGAGCAAACCCACACAGAAAATCCGTCCGTGAACCAAACGGCAAATACCGCTTACGGCTCTGCACAGTCGAATTACGGGTATCCGTATTCCAATCCGTATCAACAGCAACAGGCACAGCCGCCGTACGGTAACGGATATGCGCCAAACGGCGCGCCGAATTATGCCTATTACGGTACGCCGCAGTCACCGCAAAAAAAACAGGTGAACCAAAACGGCTCCAAGCATAAAAATAAAGGCTTAAAGATTTTCTTTGCCGCAGTGGCAGGCTGTTTGGTTTTGGCGATTATCGCCGTGGTCATCGGCGTGACTTCCAAAAACAGCGTCTCTAAAAAACCGTCTGCCGATGAACTGCCGACTGCCTCTATTCAGGAAACGCCGACTGCCGCCCTGACGGATGCGGGCGGGGAACTGACCGCCAAAGGCGTTTATGAAAAAGTCAAAGAAACCTCTGTCGGAATTTTGGTGTATGCTAACAGCGGCTTTAATAATCAGGCGCTGGCAGGCGAGGGTACAGGCGTGATTGTCGGCGAGGATGCCACAGGCACTTACACCTATATTGTAACCTGTGCGCATGTGATTGAAGGCGGCAAAACGGTAAAAGTACAGTTGCACGATGAAACGCAGTATGATGCCGCGGTCGTTGGGTTGGATTCCCGTACCGACATCGGTGTATTGCGTATTCGCGCAACGGGATTGAAAGCGGCAGAACTCGGAAATTCCGATACGCTTTCCGTCGGCGAGACCGTATATGCTATCGGGAACCCCGGCGGTGTGGCGTTTGCAGGCTCGTTTACAAACGGCATGGTCTCTGCCATTTCCCGCCCGATTGACAGCCAAATCGGTTACGAAATGCTTTGCATTCAGCATACAGCGGCAATCAATCCCGGAAACTCCGGCGGTGCGCTTGTCAATGCGTACGGGCAGGTTATCGGTATCAATTCCTCTAAAATTGCAAATGAAGAATATGAAGGCATGGGTTTTGCCGTACCGAGTGTAACCGTCAAAGAGGTTTTTGATGAAATTGTCAAAAACGGCTATGTGACCAACCGCGCAAAATTGGGTATCAATTATTTCTCTGCCTCTTCCAATCAAATGTACAGCATGATTGTCGGTGCAAATCAACTGCCTGCGGGTACGATTGTCATCCAGTCTGTCACCACGGACAGCCCGCTTATGGGTACGGAAGTACAGCAGGGCGATATGGTTGTGAAAGTGAACGGCAAGCCGCTGGATTCCGCAGACACACTGCCCGACCTCATTGAGGATTCCAAGGTCGGCGATGAATTAACTTTAACGATTTGCCGTGTGGACACTAAGAATAACTATTCTATTTCTGAATTTGAAGTCACTGTAAAATTGGTCGAAGACAAAGGTAATGCCGCGGTTACGGAATCGACCACGCAAAGCAGTTATTATAATCCGTTCGGTGCTTACGGCTACGGGAACTAATAAGTTCCCGCAAGCGAAAGTGCATGCACGCACCGCGGATGTTTATCATAGATAAAAAGTGGAGCATCGGCGCTGTCGCGTCGGTGCTTCGTCAATTTTACCTAAACCCGTAGGGGCGTGCATCGCGCGCCCGTCTTAGGGAAGTCGGATTTTCCCAAAAACAAATGGCGGCGCACAACCGCATATTTCCCTTGCTTTTTTTCATAAAATAGATTATGATTAGAAACCGAACAGGAGTGATACGGTATGTTTCAGGAAACAACCATGCGGGAATTGCAAGCGTCTCCCGTAAAAATGATTGCAGAGGATTGGGCACTGCTTACAGCAGGAGATGCGTCCGCGTTTAACACCATGACCGTCAGCTGGGGCGGGGTAGGGGCTGTCTCTTATACACATCTGACGCTG
>UQFM01000058.1 GCA_900540295.1 uncultured Oscillospiraceae bacterium | reverse complement strand
ATATGCCGAAAACTTGTTTTTGCGGCGGATTTTCACTTTTTCACCGTTGTCGGGCTGCCGTATGCCGAGATTTTTAACGCAGTTTCAGCGGAAATAGGGCATTTTAAACCATATCGGGTTCGACTCTCCTCACCTTAACAGTAAATATTTATATTTGGGCAAATCCTTAAAACCGAGTTTCCGATTTTGCTTTGCGGCGGGGACTCGGCTTTATTTGTCTCTGCGTGCCCGAAATCATGCCGAAGCGGGAACTTTCCGTTCCGCCTTTTTCCTGTTTTTCAAAATTTTACGTGCAAAGTGCTGTTTTTTTCAATAAAAGTGTTACAAAATGCGGATTATTTATTGACAATTCGGAGATTTTATTGTAAATTGTAATAGTATCGATTAGCATGGGATGTTAATCTGTCTATTGATAAGAAAGGGGATTCAATCAGAATGGCAAAAAAAGAAAAAATAGAACTGACTCCCGAAGAACGTCTCGGTCTTGAAGAGACCAAAAAGGCAAAGAGAAAAATTTTCGGTGAGACTTTCTTGAAAGCATGCGCACTGTTTTTAGCAGTCGTATTTGTGTATTCCGTTACATACGTTGCCATTGGCGGCGGCAGAACGGTTTATCAGACCACACCGATTACTTCCGACATGCTCGGCGGTGCAGTTTCCGTAGGCGGCGGTTCCGGCGGCGGGGCACAGAGCTCCGACAACGATGCGAACGCACCTGCATCGAATGAAGCGGAAGAAGCGGCAAAAGCAATCAACGAAGCAACCGCAGCGGCGGCAAGCGCAGGGTACAAATGGGCAAGAAACAGCAAGTACACCAAGAACGTTGACGTCGGCGGCGCAACAGACGTGTTGAACAAGGTTATTCAGGGCGTAGATAAGAACGCAAATGTAGATACGGTTGTCGGCGGCTTCATCGGTATCGGCGACAAGAACGCAGATATTCCGAAGGGCGCAGACGCAGCAGAGAAAATCGGTTATCACGGCGAAAGCTATAAACTGAAAGCCACACAGCTGCAGGCAGGCGACTTGAAGAATCTGAAAGTGGACGGTGATACATACACCTTTACACTGGCAAATGCAAACACACCGAAAAAAGACGGTTCCTCGGCACTCAGCCGTTTGACAGATGATATCGTCACACAGGAAGAGGTTGCTTCGGAGATTCAGAAGCAGGTTGGTTCTGCAATTACAGTTTCCAATTTGGTGGGCGAATACAGCAACATTAACGTCAAGGTTGTCATCACAGACGGCAAGCTTACGGAAATGACATATTCCTACGACGTAAGCGTTACCGAGCTCGGCTTGAAAGTTGCA
This sequence comes from uncultured Oscillospiraceae bacterium, assembly GCA_900540295.1. GTDB lineage: Bacteria > Bacillota > Clostridia > Oscillospirales > Acutalibacteraceae > Fimenecus. Next base: position 10,138 of record UQFM01000058.1, on the reverse strand, counting down.
ATTGTAAATGTTAAGGGCACGGGTGCTATGCACACCGAAGCAACTTACAGCGATTTCGTGTACTAAGCCGATTTGCATCAGCCTGATTTGAGAAAGGAAGACTACAATGGCGAAAGAAAAGAAAGCGAAGGTCGAGCTTACGCTCGAAGAGCTTCAGGCGAAAAAAGCGAAAACACAGCGCGGCTGGGTTCGTTTTTGCGCAATCCTTTTGGCAGTTCTTTTAACTGTCGGTATTTACGGCGTTGCTTCTCAGGGAGACCCGAACGTAGTAAACCTGAATCCGAACGTTGTCCGTGTAAATACACAGACCGTTTCTAAGGGCGACACGACGACACCGCCTGCAACAACTCCGTCGGATGACAACACTGCTACGCCTGCCCCGACACCGTCCACAGATGAAGGCGGCGGAATTTTGGATACCATCATGGGCTTGCTTGGCGGTCTTGATTTCAGCAAGATTGCAGGCATGTTGGATATCAACGGTCTCGGCATTAAAATTTCCAACGGCATTGACAAGGCGAAGGATTCTCTCCTTACCTTGGTTGACAAAATCGAAGGCTCCATTACAAAGAAACCCGTCATCACACATGAAGCTGTGGAAGAAGATTTCGCAGAAGGTGTGAATGTCGGTGACGCGGCTGTCAGAGAAGCTGTTGTTGAGTTGCTGAACAATGCAACCGCAAAAGCGGCACAGGGTTCCTATTCAATTGCAAGAGAATCCGCGTACACAGAAGCAGGTCATGCCTCTGTCGGTGCGCCGACCGAAACAATCAATAAGGTTCTCGGTGCAATTCCCCAGGGCGACGGCAAAGAGCCTTTGTCATTGGATACTTTAGTCGGTGCATTCAACGGCGTTGGCGCGGTTCAGGCAAATGTTGTGAACGGTGCGGCTGACGAGGTTAATGAAAATTACTTCCTGATGGCAACACAGCTTACCGCTGACGATATCGCGGTAACAAAGGCAAATCCGATTACCGGCGAATATGTATTTGCACTGAAAAATGTTGCAGATCCGAACCGTAAAGCGGACTGCGGTTTGACCAGATTTACCAACGACTATTTGGTACAGAACGAGCTTGCGCCGCTGGTTGCAGGTTTGGCTACCACAAATAATGAAGCGTTCAGCATGGTGAAGCTTTCCGATTTGGAAATGAACTATTCCAATATCTATGTCAGCTTCCAGGTGAACCCGCTTACAGGCGATTTGGTATCTTTGGAATATTCTTATGAGTCCTACGGTAAATTCACCGTCAGAACCAATACCCTTCAGGTGGTTGGCGCCGCGACGACAACAACGACCATGGCTTACGGCAATTTTGCTGACTGATACAAAGAAATTCCCTGAACATATAAGAAATCCGCTCTGTGTCAAACGACACAGGGCGGTTTATTTTTTACGGAAAACCGCCATATAATGTGTTTACAATTTTTTAATTGAAAAGCGCAAAATATTGTGGTAAAATACAAGTATATATGCTGAGGAGATATTTTTCGGAGGCTTTCAAATGAACGGAAATAAAAAACTGATTATCCTCGCGCTTGTTTTGTTGGTTGCGGTTTTCGGGGTGCTTACGGCTTGCAAAGGGCTGAAAGACGGCGACGGAGAAACCGTCGTTGTAACCGATGAAAACGGTGTACCGATTACGGATGAAAACGGTGAAGCCATGACCGTTGTATTGCAGACGCAAATTGTAGAAGTGACCAACGAAAACGGCGAAAAGGTTTACGATGAAAACGGAAAAGTGAAAACCTCTGTTGTCTATATTCCGCAGGAGGTCGGTATTCCTGTAACGGACGAGAACGGACAACCCGTGACCGATGCGGACGGCAACCGCGTGACCACGATGATTACCGTTCCGCCGACGACAGACGGTCCGACCACAAGTATTGTGCCCGTGACGGATGAAAACGGCGAATACGTGACAGATGAAAACGGGGAAACGGTTACAAGTGTGATAACCTCGCCGAATACACCGGCTACGCCCGGCAGTAACAATTCCAACTGGGGCGCAACTTTCGGCGGTTCGGGAAATGACCATTTTGTAGATACGGCGGCGTTGTCGGACGGCGGTTTCGTTGCTCTGCTGCAGTCTAACTCCAAGGACGGCAGTATGTCTGCGCTGGCGGGCAATTCCGCTACGCCGATTCCCGTTTTAATCAAATACAAAAAGAATGGGACGATTGCCTGGCAAAAGGCAATATCTTCCGATAACGGCATTGTTGTTTCGGGTTTGGCTGTGGATAAAGAGGATAATATTGCCGTGAGCGGTTATACGAAATCCAAAAATCTCGGTTTCACCAATGCGGGCGATTATGATGCAGTGCTGTTTAAGTTTAATGACCGCGGTGATTTGCAGTGGCAGCAGGGCTTCGGCGGTTCTTTGACAGACGGCTTTGAAGCGGTGGCGGCGGCGCCTGACGGCGGTTTTGTGGCTGTTGGGTACTCCAGCTCTTCGGACGGGACAGGTGCTTCTCTCGGGCTGTCTCCCGCACATGCGGCGTCTGTTGTCGTGAAATACGGTGCAGACGGTACATTACAGTTTATGAAATCTGTCGGTTCGACAGGGGATTCCCTGACAGATGTCGCCATAGATAAAAACGGCAATATTTATGCTGTCGGGAATGTATCCGCACGGGACGATTATAAGCTTTTCGCAGGATTCGGGCGTACGGATGCGGCTGTAATCAAGTTTTCGGCAAACGGTGATGTGCAGTGGGTAAAACAGTACGGCGGCTCGGATATTGAAAATTTCCCGGCAATAACAGCGGCTTCAGACGGCGGTTGTGTCATTGCAGGACGCTCAAAATCGAAAGACCATACGTTAGCTTCACTTTCCAATCACGGAAAATTTGACGCAATTCTTGTAAAATACAATGATGACGGCGCAGTTGTGTGGGAACGCGGCTTCCGCGGCTTTGAGGATGACAGCTTTACGGATATTGTGCAGACCGAGGACGGCGGGTACGCAGCGGTCGGATATTCGGGTTCTTCAAACCGCGATTTAAAGCCTATCGGCAACCGCGGCGGTTTGGACGGATTTGTAGTGACGGTAACTGCGGCGGGCAGGGTCAACTCGGTACAGGGTTACGGCGGCAGCAGAGATGACCGTTTTAATGCGCTTTGTATTTTGAAAAGCGGACAAATTATCGCCTGCGGTTCAACGCTTTCTACGGACGGTGATTTGGTCGGTTCGGGTGCGCAAAGTGACGGAAAAACAACCGTCGGCATGATTGCGCGGTTTAACTGAAATACGGCGGACGCCCAAACAGGGCGTCCGCCGTAAGGCGAATTTCAGCGCACCCTTCTGTGGGTTTTGTGCCGTTTCGCAGGGCGGATGTATTTTAATGCGGGGCTGTATCAGCCTTGCCGAAAAGGAATGTATGCATGACAGATAACACTTTACCCGGCTATGTGCCGAAAAGCCATCGGCATTTATGGATTGTTTTGCGGGCGGGAATTATGCTTTGGGGTATATACGGCTTGTTTCACGGCTCGGTTGTCGAGTTTTTAGAGGCAATTTTTGCAATCCTGTTTACACATATGTGGGATTATTTTCAGGTTTTCGGCGGAAATTCCTTTATTACACGCGTAGATTATCTTTCGGGCACGATGCTCAATTTATTTATTTTTATCGGCGTAGTCATCGGCACAACCCTGAATAACCGCACGGACTTTCAAAGCTTTGATTTGGTTACGCATTTTTGCGCGGGTTTCCTTGCCGCTTGGTTCGGCTATGAATTTTCAATCATTATACAGGGGCGTTACGGACGGCTGTCCCCTGCCCTATCAGCCATGTTTGCAATTTGTTTTTCTCTCGGTATTTCCGTGGCGTGGGAAATTTATGAATTTACGATGGACCGTCTGTACGGGATGTCTTTGCAGTGTTCCGAACCGACCAGTGAAATCGGTCTTTTAGATACAATGACGGATTTTATTATGGCGGCTGTCGGCGGACTTTTGGGGATGTTCTTGGTTGCATTCTATAAAAACGGTAAATTCGGTAAGAATAAAAAGGCGGTTCGGGCAAGAATCGCCGAAGAGAAGCAAGAGGCGCAAATCAAGGAACAGCTTTGGGCGGAGCATCTGCGCGGAAAGTAAGGAGAAAGGAGCGGTATCGGGGACCAAAAGCGAACAGTATGCGTTTTTTGTGTATCGCGGTATCACACAGCGATGGATATGCGTAAAATTATTATTTCTACGGACAGTCCGGCGGACGTCCCCCCTGAGATTCAAGAACGGTACGGGATTCGGGTTGCGCCGCTGCATATTATTTTAGAGGATAAATGTTTTGAGGACGGTGTAAATATTACACCGTCGGAGCTGTTTGCTTTTTATGAACAGACGGGAAAGCTGCCGAAAACCTCGGCGGTTTCCGTAGCGGAGTATATTGACTTTTTTGAAGAGGCGCGCAAAGAATGTGATGCGGTAGTGCATTTGAGCTTTTCCTCTAAGCTTTCTGCAACGCACCAAAATGCGGTGTTAGCGGCGGAGGAAGTGGAAAATGTTTATGTGGTGGATTCCAAAAGCCTGACGACGGGGATAACCCTGTTGTGCATTAAAGCGGCTGAAATGGCAGAGGCGGGCTGCGATGCACCGACCATTGCGCATGAAATGGAATACAAGCGTGAAAAGGTTGTCACGACATTCGTGTTGGACAAGCTGGAGTTTTTGCACAAAGGCGGGCGGTGCTCGGGGGTGACGGCGTTCGGGGCAAATATTCTCGGCATTAAGCCGTCTATTGTCATGAAAGACGGCGCGCTCGTGGTCGGTAAAAAATACCGCGGGAAAACCGAACAGTGCCAAATGCAATATCTGCGCGATTTGCTGACGCAATATGCGGGGCAGATTGACACCGACCGTGTCATTCTGTCGCACACCGAGGGTGTATCTGAGGAACAGCTGCGAATTTTGCAAAAAGAAGTACGTAAAACGCTGAAATGTAAGGAATGTATAATTTCCTCGGTGGGCTGTACGATTACGACGCATTGCGGGGAAAAAACCTTCACAATGGAATTTATGCTGAAATAATGAGGGATGCACGGATGAAGAAAAGTTTTGTATTTGTTCTTTGCGCAGTGCTTTGTCTGTGTATGCTGTCCGCGTGCACACCGCACGGTGCGCTTACCGTGAACGGCACACGGATTGACAAAGGGATTGTGCAATATTTTACGGATGCGGTACGGCAGGAACAGCCGGATGCCGAGGAAGATGCACTTTCGGCGGCGGTACACCGAAAAATCGCTGTCTATGTGGCGGTGAATTCGGCATTTGCCGAACGCGGGCTGTCGCTTTCCGCAAGTAAAAAGGCGGAAATTTCACAAAGCGTTAATGCAAAATGGCGGTTATTCGGAGCATATTATACCGGGCTTGGCGTCAACAAACAGGATTTAATGAAAATTGAAACCTCTATGGGCTACAAGGATGCCGTTTTGGCGGATTATTATGCCGCTGACGGAGATGCGCCGATTGCTGAAGATACACTGCGTACATATTTCACGGAAAACTATATTGCGTTTCAGTCCGTAACGGGATTTTTAACGACTGCGGACAATAACGGGAATTCTGTACCGCTGACCGACAGTGACCGACAGCGGATGATAACGGTTTTTGAAAATGCCGCGTCTGCCGTGAATGCGGGCGGGACGGTTGCCGAGCAGGCGGCAAAGCTGGAAAATGTAACCGCAAACACCGAAACGGTGGTTGCGGTGCGGGGAGACGCAAATTACCCCGAGGATTTTTTCACACAGGTTTCCGCGATTGAAAACGGCACGGCAAAAACCTTTGTAACAGGCGATTATATTTTTTTGGTGCAGAGAGAAAATTTGACGGATGAAAGCCGCAATTTATTTTCAGCATATCGGCTGGACTGCTTAAAAACCTTAAAGGGCGCAGAGTTTGAAAAGGTTTTGGACGCATGGGCGGAGAATTACACCGTCGAGTAAACATTTTCCTTTTACATACAACCGTCACAACCCCCAAATCGGGGGTTGTTTTATTTTGCGCCAATCAACGTTAATGTACAATTTGTAGAGGGCGCTTGCGCGTCGCGCTCGCCAAAATCTGACAAAAATTAACGGACGGACAAGGATATCCGTTTCTGCGTGCGGGTCAAATTTACGCTGTGCGGTGTGAGATTCTTCGCTGCGCTCAGAATGACAATTTTATGCAAACTCGTAGGGGCGGGTTTCCATGCCCGCCCGAGCATACTAAAAAACATATCGACCAACGGCGAGGGCAAGGTCTCGCCTGTCGCTCGGTCGGTGCTTTTGAATACTTTGTATTCAAAGGTCTCCACCGGAGACCCGCCCCCCCGCTCTACCGAAAATCAAATTCACGCTGTGCCGTGTGAGATTCTTCGCTGCGCTCAGAATGACAAGCTTGTGGAAATCCGTAGGGGCGTGCATTGCGCGCCCGAGCATAGTCGGATTTTGCAAAAAACCAACGGTTTTACGCAACCTTGTAAGGGCGATTCACGCATCGCCCGCAGAAAATTTCATGTAATTAGACGGCGGGGGCAAGCCGCCCGCCCTACGCATGACAATCCATACACAACAAAAAACACCCCCGCGCGGCTGAAACTGCCATGCGGGGGTGTTACAAATTTTATTTCGAATTTCTTAATACGCCTTGCCCCAATAGAGCATTTTCGTCGCAGGCTTGCCGCAGCAGACGCACGTGTCGCCGATATGCTCCTGTGCAAACGGGATACAGCGCGAGGTAACGCCTGCGTCCTCTTTCAGCTTGTCTTCGCAAGCGCGGTCGCCGCACCACATCGCCTTGATAAAGCCGGGCTTGTTGTCGGCAATATCTTTCAGTTCGTCAAAGGAAGCGGCGGAATACGTCATATTGGCGCGTCTTTCCAGTGCCGCGTCATACAAGCCCTGCTGCACAGCCTCCAGCACCTTCGGGATTTCCGTCTCCAAATCATCAAGCGAAACGAAAATCTTTTCGCGGTTGTCGCGGCGCACCAAAACGCACTGGTTTTTCTCGATGTCTTTCGGACCCAATTCCAAACGCAGAGGCACGCCCTTCATTTCATACTGTGCAAACTTCCAGCCGGGGGAGTTATCGGTTGTATCGATACCCGCACGGCAGAACGCTTTCAGTCTCGCGCAGACCTCATTTGCTTTTTCGGTTACGCCCGCCTTGTGTGCCGCAATCGGAATCACCATAACCTGTGTCGGGGCGATTTTCGGGGGCAGAACCAAACCGCTGTCATCGCCGTGGGTCATAATGACCGCGCCGATAAGGCGTGTTGTACAGCCCCAGGAGGTCTGGAACGGATGCTTTAACTGATTGTCCTTATCGGTAAACTGAATGTCAAAGGCGCGCGCAAAGCCGTCGCCGAAATAGTGAGATGTGGCGCTTTGCAGCGCCTTGCCGTCGTGCATCAGCGCTTCAATGGTGTATGTATCCTCTGCGCCTGCAAAACGCTCTTTTTCGGTCTTTACGCCCTTGACAACGGGCATAGCAAGATACTTTTCACAGAAGTCCGCATACACGTTCAGCATCTGCACGGTTTCCGCCTGCGCTTCCTCGGCAGTGGCGTGGATGGTGTGTCCCTCCTGCCACAGAAATTCGCGGGAACGCAAGAACGGACGCGTCGTCTTTTCCCAGCGCACAACAGATACCCACTGGTTATACAGCTTCGGCAAATCGCGGTAGGATTGCACAATCGCCTTATAATGCTCGCAAAACAGCGTTTCCGAGGTCGGGCGCACGCAAAGGCGCTCCTCCAATTTTTCGTTGCCGCCGTGCGTGACCCAAGCGACTTCGGGCGCGAAGCCCTCCACGTGGTCCTTTTCCTTATTCAAAAGACTTTCGGGGATAAACATCGGCATACAGACGTTTTCATGCCCCAAAGCCTTAAACATTTTGTCCAGCTGTTTCTGAATATTTTCCCAGATTGCGTAGCCGTAGGGGCGAATCACCATGCACCCTTTTATGCTGGTATACTCGATAAGCTCCGCCTTTTTGACGACGTCGGTATACCATTTTGCGAAATCCTCCTCCATCGAGGTGATTTCCGCTACCATTTTTTTCTGCTCAGCCATTTTCCATTCCTTCCCGAAGAATCAGGCGCACAGCCGTCCGTGAACATCGGACTTAGTGTTCTTCGATATATTTTACAATGTCGCCGACGGTTTTGATGTTTTCAATTTCCTCGTCGGGTACTTCGATTTGGAATTCGTCCTCGAAAGACATCACGAGGTCGACCAAATCCAAGCTGTCCGCTTCCAAATCGTCCTCCAAAAGTGTGTCGGCAGTGACATTTTCTTCGTCTAAATCGAACTGTTCGCAAATAATTTTTCTGACCTTTTCAAATATCATATAATTTCCTCCCAAGAGAATATATATACTACAATATTGTATGATATAAAAGCGATTTGTCAATATGATTTTTCAAAATCTTCTGAAAATTGTTGCAGGGGCAAAAGATTCAGCCCGTCCGCGTCCGACAGCCAGCCGAGAAGCGTCTTTGCCATTTTGCGGTTGCCGCCCGAAACAGCGGATTCAAAGTTGACGGGGATAATCGGGTCGTGTACGCTTAAACGGAAAATGAAGAAGCCGTCTGTGTCGGGGCTTTGAAAGATGATTTTTGTCCCTTCGCGGCTGTCGTCCGCAATTTTAACGTCCGCACAAACTGCTGCCTGCGATTCAACACGCGCAATCATTTCTTCGCCGTAGGCTTTAAAATCGGGAGCGGTAATCCCGAGGCGCACCTCTTTTTCTTCAGCGGGTTCTTCCAAATCGGCAATTAAATCGCCGAGACCGCCGCCCGCGCGTTTTAAGAGGCAAAGCTTGATGATGATACGCGTGACGAGATAAGCGCCGTCATCAAGGAAATAGTTTTCGCGAAATGCCGCGTGTCCTGAGGTTTCTATTGCAAGGGGGGCGTTTTCGCCGTCCGCACAGCGGCGCGCCGCCTCGTCAATCACGTTTTTATAGCCGCGCTTAAAGCGGATGTGCTTACCGCCGAGGGTGTTGTTTATAAACTTTGTCAGCCCTGCCGAGGTGACGGAGTCCGTGACCACGGACGCGCCCGCATTTTCTTCTAAGGCGATTGCCGCCGCCACAGCGACCAAACGGTTGCGGTTCAGCTCCTCGCCGTCGGCAGTGACCGCGCCGCCGCGGTCTACGTCTGTATCGAAAATCACGCCGAGGTCTGCGCCCGATTCCAAGGTCGCTTCGCGCGCACTTTCCATTGCCGCCGCGTTTTCGGGGTTCGGCACGTGGTTCGGAAAGCGTCCGTCGGGGTCTAGGTAACGGCTTCCCGCAGTATCCGCCCCCAAAGGCGCGAGCACCTTTTCTGCGTAAAATCCGCCCACGCCGTTGCCAGCGTCTACCACGATTTTCAGACCCGTCAGCGGTTTCTCGAAATTGTTTGCATCCTTTACGCCGTCACGAATCATCGTTTTTAATTGTTCGCAATAAATTGAAAGATAATCAAGCGAAACCGCAGAAATTTTTGTGTCCGCCGTGGATTTCGGCGCCGTATTTTCGGCGTCTGCCAAAATCGCTTGCAGTTCGCCGCCCGAAAGCCCGCCCCTGCGGGTGAAAAATTTCAAGCCGTTTCTGTCCCACGGGTGGTGGCTGGCGGTAATTTGCACCGCGCCGTCGCAGTTTTCCGTCTGCGTGGTCATAAACATTGCGGGCGTGGAGCAAAGCGCGCAGTCCAGCGCACAAATGCTGTTTGCCGTCAGTTCCCGAAGCACCGCCGCTTGGATGCGGTCAGCGGAAAGACGGGAATCGTGTCCGACCGAGATTTTTAATTCCGACTGCGGTTTTTTGGTTTTCGCGGCTAAAAACCGCACGAAGCCGCCGACAATGCGGGCGATAACCTCGTCGGTTAAATCGATTTGTGCGGGATTTTCGGGATTCAGCGCCGTACCGCGCACATCCGTGCCGCTTTTTAAATGTTGTAATTGCATAATGACCTCCTAAAAGGATGGGTAAAATCGGGTTAGGGTTTTTGTGGGGAACTTCATGGCAGTTCACAAACCAATGGTTGTGTACAAATTCCGTAGGGGCGGGTTTCCATGCCCGCCCGATCGAAGTTGGATTTTGCAAAAAATGTCAGGCGAAGCATAACCCAAAAAAAGTTGCACCAAACCGTAGCTGTCTCTTATACACATC
>UQFM01000057.1 GCA_900540295.1 uncultured Oscillospiraceae bacterium | reverse complement strand
CCACAGGGCTTGCCGAAAGAATAACCTCGTTCACACGCTTTTCAACCGCCTGCAAATCTTTCGGAACGGCTCGTATAAGCATGACGCGTCCGTTTTGTGTCATCGGTTTTACGGCGTTATTCACCTTGTTTGTGATGCACGCCTTTCCACAGAAAGAGGCGATGGGTGCGGCATTTACAGCCGCGCTTATCGCTTTTATGCTTTCTTTGACGCAAAAAGCGGCGCGCCGTGACAAAACATTGCCGACTGCGTTTTTAACCGCGGTAATCTGCATTGCGATGCTGTGGACAGCACAAACGCAGTATGCCGCACGGCAGGACGCGGTTTTGGAGAAAAAGGAAGTGCTTGTCAGCGGCACGCTTGCCGATTTGCCGTATACGGAAAACGGTCGGTATTATGCGGTTTTGCGTGTGCATACTCTGAACGGCGAACCTTCCCGCGGCAAAATCCGTTTGGTCAGCCGTACGCCGTTTGACATTTCTCCGGCGGACAGCATTACCTGCCGTGTAAAGCCTTTTTTGCTCGGCGGCGAAGCGGAAAATGAAGCGGTTTCTGCATATTACCGTGCCAAGGGCATTGTCTGCGGCGCGTATCCCGTGGACGGAATTACGGTGATTTCAGGCGGGAATACGGGCTTGTTTTCCGCAATTCTATCTCTGCGCCAGGCACTCACACAGGCGGTTTTTACGCGACTGCCGAATGAGGCGGGCGGCGTGATTGCCTGTATTTCTTTCGGCGTCAAAACCCTGCTGTCCGAACGGAGTACAAACGCCTTTCGCGCTTCGGGCATTTCGCATCTTCTCGTGGTTTCGGGTTTGCATCTGTCCACGTGGACGATGTATCTGTTTGAAGCTTTTAAGAAGATACGGGTTCCGCGGCGGGCGCGGGCAGTTCTCGGGCTTTTGTTTGTTGCTTTTTTCGCCGTGCTGACGGGCGGTGCGCCGTCGGTTCTGCGTGCGGCGGTGATGTCTGCGGCTGTATTCTCGGCGGAGCTGTTTCGGCGCGAATCCGATGCGTTTAATGCCGTGGGGATTGCGCTTACCGCTATGCTGTTCTGCAATCCTTTTGCGGCGCGCGACCTTTCCCTGCTGTTATCGGTGTTCGCAACCGTTGGGATTTTGCTGTTTTCCAAACGCATAGAAGCGGTGCTCAACCGTCCTGTCCGCAAACGGCAGGGGAGAGCTGTAAAGCTTTATAAATTTACAGCCTCGGTGATTGCAACCACGGTATCCGTGACTGTATGCACACTGCCCGTACAGCTTTGGGCGTTCGGGACGCTTTCACTGACGGCTTTGCCCGCAAATCTGCTTTCCTTAACCGTGGGCAGTATCTGTATGGTTTTGGGTATGCTCGGTGCGGTGTTTTCTGTTTTGCATCTGCCGGCGGTCGGCAATCTGTTCCTGCTTTCGGCGTCGGGCTGTGCGAGATATTTGCTGTCGGTAACACAATGGCTTTCCTCACTGCCGTTTTCCGTTCTGCCCATGCGCACGAATTATGCCAAGCTGTTGCTCGCCTTGATTTTAATCGGTATTGCTGTCGGTATTTGGATGCGTAAACCGCATGTACGGCTTCGGAAAATTGCCTGTGTGCTTGCCGCCGTTTTATTTCTTTTTTGTAATGTTGCCGCGTTTACAAGAACCGAAACCGTTTTGCAAATGACGGTTGCCGACGTCGGCGACGGCATGGCGGTGGTGCTTCGCTGTCGGGGAGAAACGGTTTTACTGCTTTCGGGCGGGGCGTACTATGCAGATTCCGAAATTTATGGTATACTGTCTTCCTACGGTGCAACTGACATTGATGCGATGTTTTTACCCGCGCAGAAGGAAAAGCTTATACCGTCTGCCATTTCTGTGGGGAATGCCCTGCCCGTCGGGACACTGTATTATGCGCGTGCGCTGTATGCGGAAACCTTGCCTGTCGGGCAGGAAAAACTGCCGATAGACAAAACCGCCGCTGTCTTTGCAGACGGCAGACTGCGTATAGCCGTACAAAGTGCAGGTGCATACAGCTATGCAAAAATTACGTTCGGTGCGTTTTCCGCATTGGTATCTTTCACGGACACCAATGATTTTAAAGGCGACAGCGCCACGGTACTGCTCACCACTGCCGAGGTGCCGAAGAATATACGCGCCGCTGATTTCCAAATGACCGTGATGAGTACCTCTGCGCCTGAAAAAGCCGATTTTCTGTGTGCGCAGTCAGACAGCGTTTATACCACCGCCGAAAACGGCAGTCTGTCTTTTTGGATAGAACCGAACGGCGAGTTCCAATATGCAAGGAGAGATTGATTTGCCCGAAATTCATGAAACCGAACTGAAACAAATGCTCAAGGCGGGCGATTTTCCGTGCGTATGCCTGCTTTACGGCAGTGAGGGGTATCTCAAACAGTATTACGCGGATACGGTTCCGAAAAAATGCGTGACCCCCGGTATGGAGGGGTTTAATTTTAAAAAATTCGATTTCGGCGACGGCGCAACCGTTTCACAGGTGTTGGACGCCGCGCAAACCCTGCCCGCATTCGGCGGGAAAATGTGTGTGGTCGTGCGCGATTGCCCGTTGGATTCGCTTTCGGGGGACGACAAAGCGCAAATGGATGCGTTTTTAGAGGATGTACCCGACAGCACATGCCTGTTGTTTTGGCAGGATACCGTAGAAGTCAATCCGAAAAAGAGCGCGAAGTGGCGTTCGGTTTTGAGTGTAGTCAACAAGGTCGGCGTGACCGTGCCGCTGGACAAATTAGACAGGACCTCGCTTTGCAAACTGCTCCAATCGGGCGCGAAAAAACGCGGCTGTGTGTTGGAACGAACACAGGCGACGTATCTTGCGGAAATTGTCGGCAACGATTTGAATTTATTATTGGGCGAACTCGAAAAGCTGTGCAATTATAAAAACGGCGGGGAGATTACCCGCGCCGATATTGACGCCGTCGCGACAAAATCCTTGGAAGCGAATATTTTCGATTTGTCAAAGGCGCTTACCGCAGGCAACTGCGCGCGTGCTTTGGAGATTCTTCACAAGCTGTTTGACGCAAAAGAAAAGCCCGAAATGATTCTCGGTACGCTTGTGGGCGCTTATGTCGATATGTACCGTGTAAAGCTGTCCTTAAGCGGCGGCGAGCGTGCGGAATACCCCGCGCAGTTTTTTAACTACAAGGGAAAAGAATTCCGTCTGCGCAACGCCGCGCGGGATGCGGCAAAATTGGATATTCGGCAGCTGCGCGGCTGTTTGGATGTGCTGAACACAGCGGACGCGGCGCTCAAATCGGGCGTTGCCGACCCGAAAATCACTTTGGAACGGCTGCTTGTGCAGTTGTCTGCGGCGAGGGCGAAATAACGATGATTCAACTGCGCGAAGCAATTATTACAGAGGGGAAATACGATAAAATCAAGCTGTCGGGTCTGTTTGATACTGTGATTCTCACGACGGACGGTTTCGGCATATTTAAGGATAAGGAAAAGCAAAAGCTCATTCGCCGTTTGGCGCAGGAACGCGGTATTTTGGTGCTGACCGACAGCGATTCCGCAGGCTTTGTGATTCGCTCTTTTTTAAGCGGCATTGTCGAGCCGCAGTATGTGACGCATGTATATATTCCCGATATTTTCGGGAAAGAGAAACGTAAGGACGCGCCCTCAAAAGAGGGCAAGCTCGGCGTGGAGGGCGTGCGCACCGAGGTGATTTTGGAAGCACTCCGCAAAGCGGGCGTGACGGCTGAATTGAATCCGTCAAAAGGCGACCGGCGGGCTGTGACCAAAACAGACTTTATGGAGGACGGGCTTTCGGGCGGGCAGGACAGCGCCGCACGCCGCCGTGCGCTCTTGCGGCAGTTGGATTTGCCCGAACACACAAGTGCGAATGCGATGCTGAAAATTATCAACACATTTATGACCTATGCGGAATATAAAGCGGCGGTTGAAGCGCTCGGAAAGGAAGCGGAAATATAATGCATATTTTTGTGCTTTCCACGGGCGGCACAATCGGAAGCTGTGAAGCGCACGGCGTAATTTCGCCCGCACAAGGGCAGGAAATGACGCTTTTGCGGATGTACCGTGACCGATATGCGGACGCGGTACAGTTTACGGTACGCCCCGTTTGTGATATTTTATCTGAAAATGCAGACGATATATTTTATGAAACCCTGTTTGCGGCACTGCGCGATATTCCCGCCGAAGCGGACGGCGTGATTGTTTTGCACGGCACAGACACGCTTTCATACACTGCCGCGCTTTGCGCCATGGCTTGCGTCGGTGCGTGCCGTATCCCCGTCGGATTTGTATCGTCTGCCTATGTGCTGTCTGACGCACGGCAAAACGGACTGTGTAATTTTCATGCGGCGGTGCGGTATATAAAACAAGGCGGCGCGGGATTTTTCGTGCCGTACAGAAATACGGACGGCAGTGTGCAGATACATCTCGCCACGCGCGTAACGGAAGCGGATGCATTCTTGGCGGATTTTCAGTCGGCAAAAAATCAGGTGCTTGCGCGAATAGATGCGGACGGTACGGTGCAGTTTTCGGATGCATCCGATTTGCCGAAGCAGGAACAGCTTTCAGGGGTAGACCGTGCGGAGAATTATGCGGAAATACATTTTCAAAAGTCCGTATTGCCTGTGAAGCTGTATCCGAATCTTGACTTTTCGGCGATACAGCCGAACAAAGAGACTTGTGCGGCTGTACTGCTTATCGGCTACCACTCGGGGACTGCGCCCGTGCGCGCACTGACAGCGTTTGCGAAACGTATGCAGGCACAGAGCATTCCCGTGTATCTTGCGCCGATTCCCCGTGCGGCGGCGCTGTATGCAAGCACGCGGGCGCTTCTCCGTCTCGGCGTACAGCCGATGTTTTCCGTAACGGCGGAAAGCGCGCTCGCAAAGCTGAAATTGGCGTTTAACCAAACAACGTGTGCGCCCGAAGCATTTTTACAACAATCTTTATATTTTGAAGAAGTGATTTGAAACCATACGAACGGAGGTATACCCATGAAAAAATTTATGGATAAGGACTTTTTGCTGTCCACCAAAACCGCGAAAGAAATTTACAGAAGAGGTGCGGAAAAAACGCCGATTTTTGACTGGCACTGCCACCTTTCGCCGAAAGAGATTTATGAAAACAAACGCCCTGCCGATATTGCCGAGCTTTGGCTTTCGGGCGACCACTACAAATGGCGCGTGATGCGTTCCTGCGGTGTGGCGGAAGAATATATTACGGGAAAAAAGAGCGGCTATGAAAAATTCAAAGCGTTTGCGTCCTGCCTGCCGTACTGTATCGGCAACCCGATGTATCACTGGACGCATCTCGAATTACAGCGGTATTTCGGGATTGAAACGCCGCTTTCGGAAAAAACTGCCGATGAGATTTATCAGAAATGCAACGAGAAAATCAGGGCGGGCGGTTTTACGCCGCGCGAGTTGATTGAAAAATCCAATGTTACATGTGTCTGCACAACAGACGACCCTGCCGATTCTTTGGAATACCATGTGTTGCTCGCGAAAGATTCAAAATTTAAATGCCGCGTTTTGCCCGCATTCCGTCCCGACCGTGCACTGGGCATTGAACAGCCTGCCTTTATCCCGTGGGTTGCGGCGATGGAAAAGGCGGTACACCGCGAGATTCATACTTTCCGTGAGCTGAAAGATGCGCTCAAGGAGCGTATGGATTGGTTTGCGGAAAACGGCTGTTGTGCTTGTGACCATGCGTTTACCTATGTGCCGTACTGTAAGGCGTCCGAGGCGGAAATTGAAAAGATTTTCAAAAAGGGATTGCTCGGCGGCAGCTTTACAACGGCGGAAACGGATAAATACCGTACGGCGCTGATGCTGTTTTTTGGTGCGGAATATGCGAAACGCGGTTGGGCGATGGAACTGCATATCGGTCCGATGCGCAACAACAACAGCCGCATGTTTGAGCGGTTGGGCGCGGATGCGGGCTTCGATTCCATTGACGACCGTGAGATTGCACAGGGTCTTTCGGGTTTCTTAAATGCACTCGACAAAGACGGCAATTTACCCCGTACCGTTCTGTTTACGCTCAACCCGAAGGATAATTATGTACTCGGCACCATGCTCGGCAATTTCCAAAGTGCCGAAGTGCCGTCCAAAATCCAATTCGGCTCGGCGTGGTGGTTTAACGACAATTACGACGGTATGCGTGAACAGATGAAAACGCTTGCCAACCTCGGCGTTCTTGGCAAGTTTGTCGGTATGGTTACGGATTCCAGAAGCTTTCTTTCCTATCCGCGCCATGAGTATTTCCGCCGTATTTTGTGCGAGCTGATCGGCGATTTGGTAGAGGAAGGGAAATACCCCTGCGATATAGATTTTCTGTCGGAGGTCGTGCGGGATATTTCTTATACCAATGCCGCAAAATATTTCGGCATAGAATAAGGATAGGGCGAATCCTATTTCCGTACACGCATTTATTTCAGCAGATAAAACGCAACCCCCGTGCATCAAAAGGATGTGCGGGGGTTGTATTTTCAGCAAGGCTGTACACGATTGGGAGGACGAGGAAGGGGGTGAGAACTCGGAAAAGTAAACACCAGCAGTAGATGTTTCGCGAAAAAGTCTGAAACGTAAAACATCTAAACCATAGGATAGGGTTTATGATTCCTTATTCTGTGTGGGGGACACACAGGCGGAAAGGCTGCTTTCCTCCCAATCGTGTACAGTCTTTCTTGTGATATGTGATATTATATCACATATTTTTGAAATGTACAGTGTTTTTTTGAAAAATTTTTTAAAAAATTTCTTTTTTTGAAGTGCAGAGCAAAAGCGCAATGCAGATGTTTAACCGTCATTTTTATCGGCAGGTATGAATTCCAACAGGTCACCGATTTCACACTCTAATCCCGCGCAAAGCCGTGCAAGAATATCCACATCCAAACGGGTAATGTCGTTGTTGCAGTAGTTATTCAGCTGAGTTCTCTGTAATTCCGCGCGGTAACATAGTTTGGTTTTGCTAATCCCCTTTTCTTCAATCAGTTTGTTCAGATTCAATCTGACAGAACCGTGTGTGCCCATAAATACACCTTGTCTTCATCATGCACTGCATTGCATGTCTGTGCATATAGTATAACTTTGTCGAATGGATTTTGTAAGCTGTAATATACAGCAGGTATAAATAAACAGTATGCTCGGTATATCTGGTTTACATACTGTGGCTTCATACATGTATTTTGCCGTTGTGTTCGGTTTTCTGAGCAAGTGTCTGCTCCTGTGCGAGAAAACAAAAAAGGTGTGCAGCCGAAGCCGCACACCGAAAAACGCATTGCTCCGTTTGCGCCACACAAACCGATTAACACACAATTAGAGGTATGCTAAAATAGAGCATGCATTTTTACCGAAAGATAAAAATAACATTCCTCTAATCGTTTAAAATATTCGGTTTATGTGGCAGATTCAGTATAGCATTGGCAACTGTATCCGTCAAGAATCAATTTGCTGTATGCTCTTTCTGTATAGGGAAAAGAGTGTGGGTTACTATGTAATCTGCCTTATTTTAACACCGTTTGATGTTAAAGTCAATAGTATCAAACGATACTGTGCTATATTGTAATCAGAAAGGGGAAATGTTATGAAAACCGCACAAAGAATTCGCTTTTTGCGTGAAAACAGAGAATTAACGCAAGCTCAAATTGCAGAATTTTTGCATACTTCTCAAACGGTTTACAGCCGTTATGAACGGAATGAGAGAAATTTACCGATTGATTATTTATATACGCTTTGCCGATTTTACAATGTCTCGGCAGATTATATCCTTGGGCTTACCGATACTCCGCAAACCTTGAAATAAATTCGGTTTCTTACGAACAAAAAAACACCCCCGCCCGTGCCGAATCGGCAGGAGCGGGGGTGCTGTGTAATCCAAACTTATTTTGCAAGCTCAATGAGGGTAAGTACCGCACCGGGGTCGCCGTGAATGGAGACCTTGCCTGTGGTGTAAGCAATTACAGGGTTCAGCTTGCCGTCTAAAACCTTTAAAAGATTGGTGGGGGCAACCGTTACAACCGCGCGGTTGTCGTGGTAGTCATAAGGCTCCACGTTGACTTTGCCGTCCTTTGCTTCGATGTAAAAAATGCCTTCCACATTTTTGCCGACCAAATTCACCTGAATTGCAAGTGTACCTTCTACCGAAGATGCATCCGCCTCGGCATATTTTGCCTTTACTTTGGCAACGACCTGTTCATATGTCATAAAATAACACCTGACTTTCAAAAATTCCGAAAGCAGATTTATATAATCTGTTCTCGGAAAGTATTTTAGCACAATAGGCGGGGGACTGCAATGTTTTTCTGTCGTGAAAAAACCGTATTTTCCGACAGCGTATTTTATTTTTTTAGACAGAATCCACACAAAAGGCTGTCGAAACGGCATGTGAAAGAACATGATTTTAGAAACCGCCCCGCCTTGTAAGAAAACAAGTGACAAACCGTGTGTTTTGTGGTAAACTATATCTGTATAAATATTTGCAGTCGGAGTCATTTCGATTTCTTTGAAACAGAAAAACGGAGGCGTAAAATGGCGATTGTTAAGACAGAAGCATATTTCAATTCTTCCACGGGCCGGCACAAAATCCGCGCATTGATTTGGCAGGAAGAAACGCTTACACCCATCGGCGTATTTCAAATTGCGCACGGTATGGCGGAGCATATTGAACGCTACGACGGGTTCGCCCGCTTTTTGGCGTCCAACGGCTTTGTGGTTTGCGGCAGTGACCATTTGGGACACGGCAAATCGGTCAATTCCGATGCGGATTACGGCTATTTTGACGAATATAACGGCGACAAACGCTTGGTGGACGACTTGCACATCCTCACCAAAATTATGAAAAAGCGTTACCCTGACCTGCCCTATTTCCTGTTTGGGCACAGCATGGGTTCTCTGTGCGCGCGTGTGTATACCGCGCATTTCGGCGAGGAGCTGAACGGCGTGATTTACTGCGGCACGGCGGAACTGCCTGCGGCGGCGGAAGCCTTGGTGCCTGTTGTGAACGCGGCGTGCGAAAAATTCGGTGCAAAAGCGGATGCGCATGTACTCGGGAATTTGTTTAACGCGGCGGGCAATTTTGCGACAGGCGAAAAGAACACCTCGCCTGTGGCGTGGATTAGCAAAAACAAGCAGAATCAGGAAAATTATATGAACGACCCGCTGTGCGGCTTCCCGCTGAAGCTCGGCGGCTACCGCGATATGTATGCGCTTGCGTGCGAGTGCGGCAGAAAAGACTGGGCATACAAAATCCCCGAAAACCTGCCGATTATGATTATTTCGGGCGCGAAAGACCCCGTCGGCTTCAACGGCAAGGGGACGCTATCCGTGGCGGACAATTTGGTGCTCGCAGGGCATGAACCCACGGTGATTCTGTATCCGGGAGACCGCCATGAGCTGTTGTTTGAAGATGATTACGAAACCGTGCAGAACGATGTGCTCTCATGGTTGCATTCCGTGTATCTTGCTTGAACGGAGATAAAGTCAGTGGCAAAGAAAAGCATTATCAGTGAAGCGGAGCTTGCGCGTCAGCGCCGCTTTGCGGAAGAAGTAAAATCCGTATTGCAGGCGAAATATTATGCGGCGGTACCGAAAGCGTTCATACATACCTACGGCTGTCAGGGCAATGTGGCGGACAGCGAACGCATCCGCGGTCAGCTTTGCGCCATGGGGTATGAAACGACGGAGGCTATTGAAGAAGCGGATTTGATTCTTTACAATACCTGTGCCATCCGCGAGCATGCACAGGACAGAGTGTTCGGCAATATCGGCGCAATTAAGCGGTATAAAACCGCCAAGCCCGATTTGGTTATCGCGCTGTGCGGTTGTATGATGCAGCAGGCACACGTTCGCGAAAAGATTTATAAAAGCTATCCGTTTGTTAATTTGGTATTCGGTACGCACGCCATGCATTTACTGCCCGAGTTGCTTCTAAAAACCCTGCAGGGCGGCAAGCGCGTGGTCTCGGCGCCTGAGGATGCGGCGGAAATTGCCGAGGGTTTACCTGTGTGCCGTGACCGCGGCGTTAAGGCGTGGTTGCCGATTATGTACGGCTGTGACAATTTCTGCACCTACTGTGTTGTGCCGTATGTGCGCGGGCGCGAGCGTAGCCGCGAGCCTGAAGAGGTACTCCGTGAGGCACGCGAAATTATTGCAGCGGGCTATAAGGAAATTACGCTTTTGGGGCAAAATGTGAATTCTTACGGGAAGAATAATCAAAACCCGATGAATTTTGCACAGCTTCTGCGTGAGCTGAATGCGCTCGACGGCGATTTTAAAATCCGTTTCATGACCTCGCACCCGAAGGACTGCACCTATGAACTGTTAGATACCATTGCCGAATGCGATAAGGTGTCGAAGCATTTGCACTTGCCGTTTCAGTCGGGCAATGACCGCGTGCTCGGCGAAATGAACCGCCGCTATACGCGCGCGCATTATTTGGAGTTAATCGACTACGCGAAAAAGAAAATCCTCGATTTGTCGCTCACAAGCGATGTGATTGTCGGCTTCCCCGGCGAAACCTACGAGGAATTTCAGGACACGCTGTCTTTGATTCGCGAGGTGGAGTTTACCTCGCTGTTCACCTTTATCTTTTCCCCGCGGAAAGGCACAAAGGCAGAAAAAATGCCCGACCCCGTGCCGCACGCCGAAAAGGCGAAGTGGATGGGCGAGCTTTTAAAAGCGCAGGAAGAAATCGCCGCACGGCGTACCGCCGATATGCGCGGAAAAACCTATCGCGTATTGGTTGAGAGTGTTTCCAAATCGGACGAAAAACTGCTTTCGGGGCGCACGGACGGCAATGTGGTGATTGAATTTTCAGCGGATGCGTCGCTTGTCGGCACATACAGAACCGTAACGGTGACGGATACGCGTTCGTGGCAGGTCAAAGGCGAACTGCAAAAATAATTCTTCGATAAACAGTGCCGCAAGGCATTATTTATATTACGATTCAGAAAAAACACAAGACAGGAGAAAATTATGGAACTCGAAAAATTGGCAAGACAGCTTGGCGCGGCAATCCAGCAGGATAAGGTCTATTTGGATTTTGAAGCGGCAAGAACGGCAAACGATGCAGACGAAGAACTCAATGCGTTGATGGGCAAAATCCGTTTGATTCAGCTTTCCTATCAGCAGGAAGCAGGCAAGGAAGAACCCGATGAAGCGAAAATGGAAGGCTTCAACAAGGAATTCCAGGGCGTGTATACACAGATTATGGCAAACAAAAATATGCAGAAATTTGAAGAAGCGCGCCAGGCGGTCGATGAAATGATGAACTACCTGACGGGTATTCTTGCAATGTGCGTCAACGGCGAAGACCCCGAGACCTGCGACCCAGCCGCACACAACTGCGGCGGCGAGTGCTCTTCCTGCAGCGGTTGCCACTAAGCGGGAACTCCTATTTAAAAAATAAATTTTTAACCATAGCGCTCGCGTCCGAACACGATTTTCGCGGCAGTATTTCCGCCTCTGCTTTGTTAAAATCCTC
>UQFM01000056.1 GCA_900540295.1 uncultured Oscillospiraceae bacterium | reverse complement strand
TGTATGTACGGTTCTGCCCGTCCGTGTTGTTATTCGGTACATTGGTACTTCCTCCGCATATTTGCTTTTCTTTTGGAAGATAACATTCTTCATTTAGACGCTCTAAGACATCCGCATCAGATCCTCGACAGTTGTATGCAGAGATTGTGCAATACGGCGCAACTCATACAAATGAAATGCCGCAGGGTCATTAAAGCGATTGTACAGAGTCGCCAGCGATATGTCCGTTCGCTTAGCCAACTGCTCTTTGGAGACTCCCCAAATGTCCATACCACGCTTGATATTCGCAATCAGATATGTATTCTGTTTTTGCTCGTCTGTTTGTCGCAATCTTGGCATAGCACAATCCCCCTTAGAGTTAATTTATAGCACTCTCCAATAACTGTGTAATATCACAGTTATATACAGTAGCTATTCTCTTTAACATCTCTATTCTTGGTTTGCTTGCACCTGATTCCCACATAGAAATTGTTGACTGACAAACACCTAACTCTTTTGCTGCCATATCTTGAGTTAACCCTGCGTTTTTTCTTAAACTAGCTAACAATGCTTCCATATCGCACCTCTATCAAGTTTGTTGATATTATAATATATCAATAAACTTGATATGTCAATACTTTTTATCAATTTTATCGATAAAAGATTGATATATATCATCTCATCAATTATATTGATATATAATAGGATGGTGTATTTATGGTCAATAGAATAAAAGAACTTCGACAAAAACTCGGAATTACACAAAGAGAATTAGCAAAGCATTTAGGCATCGCACAAAACACGCTTTCTTATTGGGAAAACGGAAAATTTGATATTGACAACGCTAGTCTTTGTAGAATCGCTGACTATTTTCATGTAACTATTGATTATTTACTGGGGCAAAACAATTCACCTATTGATGTCATTAATTCTATTTCCACTGAAAATTTATTTGGTCAAAATGATGAAATCCTCAATTCTCGTCGTACTCTAACAAACGATGAAAAAGAACTAATAAAAAAATACCGCCTTTTAGACCAACACGGCCAAAAAGCGGTAAATAGTGTTTTAGATGTAGAATTTGAGCGGTGCTCAAAAGCAAGTAGCCCGAGTAATCTTGTCGAGATTCCGTATGTTGCCCGCTCGGGTGAACGAGGAACGGTTACGAAAACTCAAGAAGAAATTGACGAGATACTTAAAAATCTTAAGCCCGATACTTCAGGACGGTTTTAATATAATTCTCAAACTGTGCTTTCACCTGCCTTTCAAGCGGGCTTAAATAAAAGCACCCACGCCCTCGGTCTCTGAGAAAACGTTCATTACGGTTCTCTAACAACAGCATTCTTTCTAATTTGAATTCTGCTGCAATTTTGCTGATGGCACAGTATTGCACAATTTCTTCTGCAGTAAACAGTTTAAGCTCGTGCAACACGCAGGACGGCGCAAGCAACCGAGCCGCAAACATATTTGCTGCCGTTTCTTCGGGCTTGTCCTTTTTATTCGGCTCATTGTTGCGTGTTGTATATACTACACCTTCTTCTGTTCGGGAGAACCCGCTTTCAAGAATTATGTGTCCCAGCTCGTGTGCCAGTGTGAACCGAATACGGGCAGGTAACTGCGTATCATCATAGAAAATTATGTATCGGTCATTTAGGACAACCGTAAAGCCATCGCTTGTTTTCATTAAACTTTCCAGTTTTAACCGCTTGATTGTTTCCTCATTTTCTTGATAGGTATACAGCTCAATACATAATCTTCTGAGTACTGATGAGATGCTGACAGGCAATTTTGTGATGCCCATATCCAAAATCAATCGCCAAACCGCATCCCGTATCTCCGTATATCGCCTATACGGAATAATAAAGTTTTTGTTGTCTTTGTCCATTTTTATCACCTCTATTTAATCTTAGAGGTGTTTTTTTGAAAAAGATACAGGTAAATATTGGAAATAAGTTTTATAAACAAGACTCACAGACAAAACATCCATCTACATTTTGGAGTTTTTTACTTTGTGCCATCGTGTCACAAAGTTATTTTTAGTCTGTATAGAAAGGAATATCTCTATGGCGACTGCAAAAAAATTGCCCAGCGGCAACTACCGTGTCCGCGTACATATCGGCAACGGAAAATACAAATCCTTCACAGCTGAAAAGAAAGCAGATGCCGAATATGCCGCTAATTTATATTTACAAACTTATAAAGATAAATGTATTCCGTCCAAAATAACCGTTGGTGAAGCTATAGACCAATACATTGAAAGTAAAAACAATATCCTTTCCCCTTCTACAATTCGGGGGTACATTGTTATGCGAAATAATTATTTAAAAAGTATCATAGATAAACCCTTGCAAAAATTAACCGCCCAAGATGTACAAGAAGCTATCAATGAAGAAGCGAAAAACCATTCACCAAAAAGCGTAAAAAACATTTACGGACTTTTATCAACAGCTCTAAAAGGACACTCCATCTATTTTAATATTGCGCTTCCGCAAAAAGAAAAAAAGTCGATTTCCATTCCTACAGCAGAGGAGATTGGCAAAATCCTGAAATATGTTGAGGGGAAAGAAATAGAATTACCTATCTTACTATCTGCATGTTTAGGTTTACGCCGTGGAGAAATCGCGCCTTTAACTTATTCAGATATTGACTATCAACGAAAAACTATTCGAATATCAAAGTCAATGGTTTTAAATCGAGATGGGGAGTGGATTACGAAAACACCAAAAACGTACTCCAGCAACCGAACGCTCAAAATATATGACTTCATTTTAGAAAAAATTCAATATAGAGAGGAGCACGAACTCCCTCTGATTTCTTTAACGCCCAATCAAATTAGCGATGAATTTTCCTATATACTGAATCGCTTAGGGCTACCACACTTTAGATTTCACGACCTTCGCCATTATAACGCTTCGGTAATGCTTTCTTTAAATATTCCAGACAAATACGCTATGGAGCGTATGGGGCATTCCACAAATAATATGCTCAAAACTGTTTATCAACACACTATACAAGAAAAAGAAAATAGCGTTGATGCTTCGTTAAGCAATTATTTTGGCACATTATTTTCCTCAGATGGCGAGCCATAACATTTATAGTAACGCGCAAGTGTATATGCCACAAATTATGACACAAAATATATAAATGCAGTATTATCAGTAGTTTTATGCTTATATATACGGGTTCAAGTCCCATCGCTCGCACCAACAGTAAAAACCTTGCATTTTCAACAAATGCAAGGTTTTTTTGTGTATCAAGCATCCAAAAGCGTGTATATTCTAAAGTTTCAAAATGCTTTTTTGTATTTGGTACGTCTTACTTGATGATTTCCAACATAGTTGCAATGTCCTCGGTTGCCATTTCAGCTTTTGACTTTTCTATTAAAATGTTTTTTCCCGTCATTATATATGACGGCATTACTCTGATATCCGCATAATAGATTTCGCTGTTCCGCAATTTATAGGTGGAAACAGCAGGAATAACATTTTTCTTTGTTGACTTTTTCGCAATCATGTTAAAGGCTTTCTTTGCAACATCACCCATAAGCATAATAACCTTTATATTTGGAAATAAGGAAAGCTCTGCTTCTAAATAGGGTAAACTATTTTCAATACTGCTTTTGTCAACAGCATATTCTGTCTTTGGCGTTTTCACGGCATTTGTGATATAGATTCCCTTTTGCAGTATATCATGTATGGAATGCACCTCTGCTCCCGCCCCTTGCAAAAGAGGAATCGTTGTTTTCAGATAATCTGCATCAGAAGCCCCGTAGAAATCCTGTAAGGGGTCAGAGGGAACCACTTCATTTATCATAATTGCCTGAATCGCAAGCGGGGCAATATCCACGTTGTTCAGATATATCCCGTCTGCTATACCTATTTGCATTTCAAGTTCTTTTTTATATTCATATCTTTATTTTATCCCCTACTCTGCAAAAAAACTGCTGTTTTCAATTTCCCGCATCGCTTCCCGAAGAATTCGGTGCACGTCTGCACCCTGAATATCTAAATTTTCCGCCTTGAAACACTGTATCTTCGGTATGCCGTAAAAAGTCTCTGCCAAGGCGTTCACATAATTATAACCTAAGTTGCGGTCTCCAATCGGTCCGCCCGCCGTAGTTACATAAATGATGCGCTTTGCTTTGCATAAGCCGACGGGAATTCCCGCTTCGGTATACCGAAAAGTAATGCCTGTTACGGTTACATTTTCAAAATATATACGCAAAAGCGACGGAAACGCCAAATCCCAATACGGCGCGGCAATCACAATTTCATCTGCCGCCGCAAACTGCCTTGCATATTGAAACAACGGCACCGAAAAGTTCTGTGCCGCAAGCTGTGTGTTTCTTTCCTCTAACTGTTTTTGGCACAGCGGAACAAGATTTTCACGGCAGAGGCAAACTTCCGTTATTTCCCCGTCCAGCTTTTCAAGCACTTTTTGCGTCAAGGTATATGTGCGGGAATTCTGCCGCACACAGGCGTTGACAAACAATATATTTCGCATAATCGGCTCCTTTCTTATCTTACCTGTAACCAATCACGGCGTACAGCCGTTTTCTGAAAAACTTTTACAAACAGCTTTTTATTACTTCAGAAATTTTGTCCGCCTGTGCTTGTTCCAAATACGGGTGTATCGGCAGGCTCAGCACGGTTTCCGCCGCGTGCAGTGTATTGGGATACCACGCATCCGTTACCTGCAAATACGCATATGCTTTTTGCTGATGTATGCCGCGGGGATAATAAATCATAGAGGGAATGCCCTGCGCCTTGAGCGCCGTCTGTACTGCCCCGCGCGTTTCGCTGTCCCGCAGCATAATGGTATACTGCGCCCAAGCGGACGTGTATCCGTTCGGAATATAAGGGGTTACAACCGCATCTTTCAGCCGCTCTGTATACCACTGTGCCGCCTGATTGACCGCGGACAGCTCATATTCCGTAAACGCCTGAAATTTCGGCAAAAGAATCGCCGCCTGTAAAGTATCCAGCCTGGAATTTACACCGACTTCCAAATGGTCATACTTGTCTGTCTCCGACCTGCCCTGCGCACGCAGGGAACGCAGACGTGCATCCACCGCGTCGTCATCCGTAAAAATTGCGCCGCCGTCGCCGTAACAGCCCAAAGGCTTCGCAGGGAAAAAAGAAGTTGTGGAAATTTTGCCGAACGAGCATGCCCTTTTGCCGCGTATACTGCCGCCGAAGCCCTGCGCACCATCCTCCAAAATTTCCATGCCGTATTTTTCGGCAATCGGCACGAGTGCATCATAATCCGCAGGCAGACCGAACAGGTCAACGGCAAGAATCACTTTCGGCTTCCGTCTTTTTTCCGAAAGCACATGCAAAACAGCGGATTCCAACGCCTGCGGAGAGATATTAAACGTGCGCGCGTCGACGTCCACGGGAATTACCGCGGCGCCGCATAGGGAAGCCGCACCCGCAGAAGCGATATACGTAAAATTCGGAACAAATACCGCATCGCCTGCGCCGACATGCATTGCCGTCAGTGCAAGCTGTAAAGCATCTGTCCCGTTCGCACAGGAAACACAGTATTTTCGTCCTACATATGCGGCAAGTGTATTTTCCAATTCCGTTACGGGTTCCCCGAGAATAAAATCCGCCTGATGCAGCACAGACTGTATCGCCGAATCAATGTTCGGTTTCAGCCTTTGATACTGCGTTTTTAAATCTCTGAACTGCACGCTGTTCTCTCCAATCCGTTCCCGCATTTTTGATATTTTCGCCCGCAGGCGCACTGCAAATCTTCGCCGAGCGGATTTCCGCATTCACAGACCCAACCCGCGACTCTTGCAGGTACGCCGATTACAACCGCATAATCAGGCACATCGGACGCAACCACCGCCCCTGCGCCGACCAATGCCCACTTACCGATGCTGTGCCCACAGACAATTG
Source organism: uncultured Oscillospiraceae bacterium (assembly GCA_900540295.1). Classification (GTDB taxonomy): domain Bacteria; phylum Bacillota; class Clostridia; order Oscillospirales; family Acutalibacteraceae; genus Fimenecus. Next base: position 5,905 of record UQFM01000056.1, on the reverse strand, counting down.
TCGCGTTTGCACCGATGCTCGCCCCCGTTTGCACAAGCGTTTTTTTATATGCCGCCGAGTCTTTCGGATATTTCGCGCGCGGCGTAAGGTCGTTGGTAAATACACAGGACGGACCGCAGAAAACATAGTCCTCTAAGGTCACACCCGCATAAACCGAAACATTGTTCTGTATCTTCACGCCGTCGCCGACGGTTACACCGCTGCCGATATTGACATTCTGCCCCAACACACAGTTTTTTCCGACAGACGCACCGCTTTGCACATGGCAGAAATGCCATATTTTTGTACCTGCGCCGACGGTTACATTTTCATCCAAATAACTGCTTTCATGCACAAAATAGTCCTTTTTCATATTTCAAGTCACCCCTGAAAAATCGTTACGAATGCACTGTGTTTTTCTGTTTTTGCAGTATATGCAATAAACAGCCGAAGGTCAGCAAACTTGCAATGACCTCACCGCCGAAGGTCGCATACGCCGCGCCCATCATTCCGTATTTCGGAATCAGCAGAAAATTCAAAACGATATCCGATGCACACATCAGCAAACTGCAGACCACGTTCCGCCGAACCGCCTTCAGCGCCGCAAGAAAATTCACACTCAGAACACGGAACGTACCCGCGATGCAGTACCCTGCAACAAGCACCCGAAACGGGGCCGCCGCCGCGAGATACTGTTCGCCTGAAACAATCCGAATAATCCACGGCGCAAACACTATCAGCACCAGGCTGATGCAGAAATTCACCGCAAACATGCCCGCAAAGGTTTTGCGCATCGTCGTTTTCAGCCACCTCGGATTTTGACTGTGCGCCACAACGTCCGGCACAATGCATACGACCACACTGGCAGGCACGAATGCAAGGGCGTTGGGAATCAGCGTCGCCACCTTATAGACGGCTAAGGTTTCCTCCGAACCGATGAAAGCGGCAATCATGGAAATGTCTATCAAATATAAAATCTGATTCAGCGTACTGCTGATACCGTTAAAAACCGAATAATGCCAAAGTGCCTTTTTCTGTACAGCGTTTAACCTGCCCGCATGCAAAACGGCACGCAGTGTGCCGCGCATCACATACAGGATAATCAGCAAAGACAGCAATTCTGCGGCATATTTGCCGACAATCACACCGTTTACGCCCCAAACAGCGCCGCCGCAGGTGCAGACGGCAGTAAAAACGGTATGTACGGTGGTCAGTTTGGAATATACACCGAAACGGTTTTGGCTTCTGAGAACCACCAAAAACAGTGTACGCAGATATTCCAGCAAAATCAGCGGCATGTAAATACGTACATAATACCCCGCCTGTGCAAACGGCATTTTCCCCGTAAAGCTGAACCCGACAAAAACGAGCACGATACCTATGTTGGCAAGCATGCCCGCTTTGGCGCAATAACGGTAGAACTGCTCTTGCGCGGGCTTGTTACGGTTTTCCGCACCGAACTGCAATGCACCCGCAGCCAAACCGAAGCCCATAATCAAATTGGCATAAGAATGCACATTCAGCACGTAGCTGAAAATACCGTATGCATTTTGCGCCAGGATTCTGGTCAGCACCATATTGCTGAGCATAGAAACCGCTTTGTTGACCACGCTTGCGGTAAACACTTGCAGAATGCCCTTTTTCAGTCTCTGCCAAAATGTCATTACAGCCTCCAAAACCGCATGCCCGATGCGCGCAAATCATCTATACGGTAGATACTTTTTACATCCAGCAAAATTTTCTCCCTGTCGGGCAGGTTCTCCTTAAACAGCGTCCGAAGCTGCCGCACAGACAGCGCTCTGAATGCACGGTGACCAACGGCGGCAATCACACAATCCGCCTTCGGCAATTTCTCAAAAGGCGTTAATGTTACGCCGTATTCCCGCTTGACCGCCGCACTGTCCGCCCACGCGTCGGCAACAATCGGCTCTATGCCGTAAGTTCTCAGCCTGTTTATAATATCGATTACTTTGCTGTTGCGGATATCCGGGCAGTTTTCCTTAAATGTAACGCCCAAAACCACAACCGTTGCTTTTTCCCATTCCGCTTTGACCGCCCGCAATTCTCTGACCGCGGTATCGGCAACGTAGAATGCCATGCTGTCATTCACCTGTCTGCTGTCCGAAATCAGCCGGCTGCGGCAGCCGAATTTCTCCGCCGCCGCCAGCAGGTAATAGGGGTCAACGCCGATGCAGTGTCCGCCCACCAAGCCGGGGCGGAAGTCTAACGCATTCCATTTGGTACGCATTCCGGAAAGCACTTCGTCCGTATCAATGCCCCATCGGTCGCAGATTACGGCAATCTCGTTCATAAAAGCGATGTTTACATCCCGCTGGGTATTCTCAATCACCTTGACGGCTTCTGCGGTTTTTATATCGGAAACACGGTAGGTTCCCGCCTGCACGACAATATTGTATACTTTTTGAATTTCCGCCGCGGTTTCTTCATCCATGCCTGAAATAATTTTACAAACAGAGGACAGGGTGTGTACTTTATCGCCCGGATTGACGCGTTCGGGACTGTATCCGATTTTCCAGTCCGCACCGCGCGCAAGCCCCGAAGCCCTTTCGATAATCGGCGCGCAAATCTCCTCTGTCACACCGGGGTACACCGTTGTTGCAAACACAACAATCGTACCCGCCTGTAAATTTTCCCCGATGATTTCAGACGCCTTTTCCAACAGTGAAAGGTCGGGCGTGCAATCCGCCTTGACAGGCGTCGGCACTGCAACAATGATAAATCTTGCGTCTTTTAGTTTGGTCGGGTCTGCGGTAAAATCCACGGTTGTATTCCGAATGGCTTCGCCGACCTCCCGTGTGGCGTCCATCCCGTTTTTATATGCAGACACACGGCTTACATCTATATCAAAACCGATTACATCCACATGCTTGGCAAATTCGACTGCCGCAGGCAGTCCGACATAGCCGAGTCCTACCACGGCAAGCTTCTCTGTGCCTGCAACCAAGCCTTGATAAATATCCGTAAATTGCATACTCATTTTTCAAACCTTCCCCGAAAGTCAAGCGTAGAACCGCTTTCGAGCGGCAGTTTGACGGGCAGCCCCTTCTGTGCAGACTGATAAACAGCCAACACCAGCTCCAATGCCCTTCTTCCGTCCTCTCCGCTTACATACGGCGCTCTGTTATTCTTTATGGCGTCCAACATATCGGCATAAAGCGGCGTGTGCCCGTATCCGTAAATATTCGGCGGATTCTCGCCGTAAACCGCTTTCACATGTGCAGGGTCGTCCGCCCCATCCGCAAAGTTCCACTCTTCAATGATATTCACCGATTTTCCGCCTGCCTTCACGGTACCGCGTTCCCCGAAAAGATACAGCGTTTCTTCTAAATTTTTCGGATACACATTGGTCGTGCCTTCAATCACACCGTAAGCGCCGTTTCTGCATTTTATCAATGCAAGCCCCAAATCCTCCGCTTCTATAAACGGATGCTTTAAATTGTCGGTATAGGCGAATACCTCGGCTACATCCCCACCCAGCATCCAACATAACAAATCTATGCTGTGAATACACTGATTCATCAGTGCGCCGCCGTCCTGCGCCCACGTTCCGCGCCACGGCGCCTGCATATAATATTCCTCTGCTCTGTTCCAATACACACGGACAGCACCGTGCATCAATTTTCCGAATCTGCCTTCCTCCAACGCTTTGCGAATATACTGCACCGATTTGTTGAAGCGGTTTTGGTGGCTCACACAAACCAGCACGCCTTTTTCCTTTGCCGATGCAATAATGTGATCCGCATCCGCGATGGATAAAGCAATCGGTTTCTCAATAATCACGTGACACCCCGCCGCAAGACAGTCCAAAGCAATCTCGGCATGCTTGCCGCTTTCCGTCGCGATGGCTACCAGCTCGGGTTTTTCATTTATCAAAAGCGTTTTATAGTCTGTATAGAAATGTACACTGTCGGGTAGGTCAAACCTCCCCCGCATCTTCTCCTCTGCAAGGTCGCATACGGCGGCAATTTCCAAATGATTGTTTTTCGCCGCTTCTATATGATTGGGGGAAATTCTTCCGCAGCCGATTAACGCGTATCTCATTTTTATATTCTCCCGTCACTGTTTCGTCCTTGTTACGCCGATGCCTTGTATATTGTAAATTATAATCAATTTTGCCCTTTGCAGTCAACCGTCTTGGCAAGGGTTACATACTTTCATACTGCACTATTTTTCACTGCGTAAAATATCTGCCGTTTCCTGCGCGGCATCTGTTTTCACTTCTGTTTGCGCTAAAAGCCGCCCGTAAAATTCCGACACGTCTTTGTCTTTCAAAATCAACTTCACCTGCGGGTTTTCGGTGGCAATGCGGTATAATGCTTCACACATTATCCTGTCAAAATCCTCATAAGCCGCCAGTGATTTTATAAGCATATGCGTGCGCACAAAGCTTTTGCTGTCTGCCAGCGCGTCAATCAGTTCCTGCTTTTTCTGCCGTTCCAAGGTTTCGGCGGCGGGCTTATCGACCTCGCGGACTTCGTTTTGATAACGGTAATACATATCCTCTAACTTCTCGGTTTCGGCGGTTTTCAGAATGATTGCCTTTACAAGACGGTCAAGCTCCTTGCCCTCGGAATAATCCGCAGGCGCAAAGAATTTGATTCTGCGGTCACGCATCATTTTATAGACCTTGGATTTGTCTTCGGTTTCGGGATTGTACACGCCGATAGAATGCCCGCCGTAGGAATTCACCAGCTTCATGCAGGGAATATCCGTATCGCTGTCGCCGATATACACCATATTTCGAAACGGCACGCGCATTTCATAAGGGGAAAAATAATCGTTTACACCGGGGTCGTTGATATCCAACACGCCTTTGGAGATGCGAAACAAAAACTGCGTTTTGTTGGTGTAATTCACCACCTGCGCAGGCCATACCGCCACACCGCGCGCATTAAAATAAAAGGAGCTTGCATAAATTTTCTCGAACGCGTGATTTTTCGCAACTTCCGTTCCCTCAATCATTTCTTTAAGCCCCGAGGAAATGATGTAATGCTCCACAATCACGCCGTGCTCCAAACCGAACTGCCGAATCCGTTCAAACCATTCGTTCACGCCGGGAAACAGCGCCACCTGTGCGCCGTAGCGCGCAAGCGTATCTTTATTAAAAACAAAATTTCCCGTTGCCTCTTCCATCATTTTATACATATACGCAAGGTTGCCGTCCATATCGTTTTGCTCGGCAAGGGCGTTCGACTCCGACCAAAAGCTCCCGATGTCATAGCCGACGGACTGTATGTACCCCTGCGCTTGCATATCGTCGGGAGACAGCGTCTTATCGAAATCATAGCAAATTGCCAATACGGGCTTGTCCTCTTTGGTTTTGCGTGCATATTTGGTTTCAAGCATAAATAACCCTCAATTCACATTACATATTTTCCTGTGCTGTAAAAAATTCTGCATTTCCCATGTTGGACGGTATCGCGCGCCAGCGAAGTTTTTCAGCGCAAATCAAAGTCCCCTTATAATTCTCTAATTCTGATTTCGTAATATCAGCGCTGTCACACCAATAAATATATCCGTCTTTTATCAACATTGCAGAATCTAATATCTCACACGTATATCGCACATCTGTTGGAAATAATTTCATGTATTTTAATCCTGTAAATTCCAATTCCAGCATGGATAAATCCTCAAATTGGCGTTGCACGATTACGCGTAATACTCTTTGATCGTTAATGGGATACATAGATAAATCTTCTGCAACATACGCCCCGCTCACATATTTTAATTCTTTTATACAGCTGTCATGAAAATGCTGTACTCTTTCCATAAAGGATAATACATCGCGGTTGTTCGCAATCTCGTTCCACATAAGTAATTTCCTCTTTTATAATGAATCTTAGATATATAATTTTATTACTGTCTCTTATACACATCTCCGAGCCCACGAGACCGATCAGTATCT
>UQFM01000055.1 GCA_900540295.1 uncultured Oscillospiraceae bacterium | reverse complement strand
GGCATACGAGATACTGATCGGTCTCGTGGGTTCGGAGATGTGTATAAGAGACAGAAGCGATAAAATATGAAAACAGAATATGGTTCAAATGCCGTTTTTTGAAATCGGCAGAACAGAAACCGGAGGAAGAGAAAGGTGAAAAAATCATTGAAGGTCTTTTTGATTGTTTTAGCAGTCCTGATTGCGGTGCTCGGCGGATTTTATCTGCTGATTACACATGATTTTAAGGATGATGTTGTGGATGTAGCGGCAATCGGTACGTCGGATACGGTTCGCAATCCGTACATTGTGCCCACAGGTGAAACCATGATTTCCGCACACCGTTCGGGCGGCGGTATCGCCCCCGAAAACACCATGATGGCATTCAAAAACTGCGTGGAAAACGGCAGCTTTGCCATCGATATTTTTGAATTCGATTTGCATATTACCAAGGATGGGCAGCTGATTTTACTGCACGACGGCAATTTTGACCGCACAAGCGATTCTGTGGAAGTCTTCGGCGAAGAAGAGGTTTTGCCGAGTGAAAAAACCTATGACGAACTGCGCGTGCTTAATCTCGGTGAAAACTTCACAACCGATTCGGGCGAAACGCCGTATAAAGGCTTACGCGGCGCGGACATTCCCGAAGATTTAAAGGTTGTCCGTTTGCAGGATATTTTCGATTACCTTGCACCGTACGGCGATTACAGCTTTATTATTGAAATTAAAGACGGCGATGACCTGGGCAGACAAGCGACAGATGCGCTGTATTCCGTCTTAAAGGAATATGACATGCTGTCCCGCGTGGTGGTCGGTACATTTAACGGCGAAATCAGCGAATACATGGACGAACAGTACCCGGATATGCTTCGCTCGGCAGGCATCAAAGAGGTGGCAGGCTTCTATTTCGACAGCCTGTTTAACCGTGACCGTGCAGACGGCTATTACAAATTCAAGGCACTGCAAATCCCTGATGACGATTACATCTTTAATCTCGGTACTTCCCGACTTATAAATTATGCGCACAAGCACAATATTGCCGTGCAGTATTGGACCATTAACGACCCTGAAGACGTGAAGCATTTGGCGTCTGTCGGCGCGGATGCAATCATGAGCGATAATCCCGATATGGTATATGAAATTCTGCGCGGGGATAAAGCCTAAATCAAACAATTTAAATTCAGTTGAAAAGACAGCAGAGAAACGCTTTGCTGTCTTTTTTTGTATGTCGTAAGCTGTTTGCACAAGGTTGGATTTCGCGAAAACCAACGGCGAATCACAACCCGTAGGGGCGGGTTTCCATGCCCGCCCGTGCAAAGTTGAATTCTGCATAAGGCCAATGGCTAACCATAACGCACGAAGCCGTACCCTCATGCCCCGCTGAATAATAAATTTACTCTGTTCTGTATGAGATTCTTCGCTACGCTCAGAATGACAGATTTTTGCGAACCGTCCCTGCGAATCACAACAAATTCATTTTATGCAGATTCCACAGAAGGATACAGAGTTGTTTCTATATGTTCGTTAATACCGTTCCCGGGTAATAGTGCGCTAAAATTTCTTTATAATCTGCGCCTTGGCGCGCCATATAATCCGCACCGTATTGGCTCATGCCGACAAAATGCCCTTTTCCCTGCGCAGTGAAAGAAAAAGCTCCGTCTTTGTATTCCACGGCAAAAGCAGGCGAGGGCAGTCCCAAAAGTGCGCGGCACTGCTGTCCCGTCAGCGTTTTACCGCCGACAGTGACCTGCGCTATTGCGCCCGATGCACTTTCGGCATACTGCACTTCACCGAACCAGCCCGCAGGGTCCTCTCCCAGCAGTATCTCTTTTTCTGCCGACAGCTTTTGCCGAACCTCTTCGGCAGAAAGCTGTACATCACTTTGCAGGTTTGGCGAAAGTCGGTCGCCCGTGCTTGTCACGGACTGCAAATAGGGTATATCGCCGCCCCAAATCACCTGTGCGCTTTCCGTTCTTCCCGCGCATAAAGAGAAATATGCCGCTGTAACGGGCTTGCCGTCATAGGTCAGTGTTTGTCCGCTGACCGCCTGTACGGCGGCGGTGAATTTCTCCTGATACACATCGTATTTTTCACCCCATTTTTCCCGCCGTGTTGCCTCATCGTAATAGCCCTGATGCTTGCCTGTATCGTCGGTAATATCCGCATTTTCCGCTTTCCCGTCAGGCGTTTCTTTGAGGCGTATCAAATTGGTATATGCCGCCACCGCCTGCGCCTTCAGCGCTTCGTCCGAATAGTTCGGCGGCATTTCGCATGCCAGACAGCCGACCAGGTATTCGATTGTACCGACTTCTGTTACGTTTCCGCTTGCCGCCTGTAAAACACGGACGGTATCTTGCTTGCTGTCCTCTTTTGTTTTTTCTTTTTGGCTGTCGGAAAACAGGGAAAGATTTTCTTTCACATTTTCTGTGGAAAAATTGCTGAAATCGAATGCCGCAACAGGTGCGGCGAACATGGCGAGCGCCAGCACAAAACATAAAATTCCGTAGGTTTTCATAACATGCCTTCTTTCTGATTGTATGCTGTCCCTTTTGGTTGACTTTACGCAGGATTTGCGATACAATAATATATCTGTTAAAAGGGAAAGTATTTTCCTAAGGTAACCGTGTCCGAAACGAATGCGGTCTCCTTAAGATGAAGAAATTAAGTCAAAGGAGGTCCCGAGAATGGCTGACTATATTTCTCCGATTGCAAATGAGGCTCTTTCTAATTTATGCGCGGAGCTTTTGAAAAATAACCGAATCCGCATGGAGGACTACCGCCGCTTCGATGTGAAGCGCGGTCTGCGTAATGCCGACGGCACGGGCGTAATGGCGGGGCTGACGCGAGTCTGTTCCGTAGAAGGTTACTATATTGACGACGGTGAGCGTGTGCCGAAGGACGGTCGTCTTGTATACCGCGGTATTGACATGAGTGAAATTGTCAAAAACTGTGAAGCGGAAAACCGCTTCGGCTTTGAAGAGGTCGCATGGCTTTTGCTGTTCGGCGATTTGCCGACACAGGCACAGTTGGACGCCTTTTCCGCACTTTTGGCGGAATGCCGCGAACTGCCCGATGAATTCATCGAGGATATGATTATGAAAGCGCCCTCGCCTGACATTATGAATAAGGTGGCGCGCTCTGTTTTGGCGCTGTATTCTTTTGATGAAAACCCGGACGACACCTCGGTGGAAAATGTTCTGCGTCAGTCTATTCAGCTGATTGCGCAGATACCGACAATTATGGCATATGCTTATCAGGTCAAACGCAGAGCCTATGACCACAAAAGCATGTACATTCATCAAAACGATAAATCTCTTCGGACCGCGGAGTCGATTTTACATTCCATCCGTGCGGACCGCAGGTTTACGGATGAAGAAGCAAAGCTTTTGGATATTTGCATGATTATCCACGCAGAGCACGGCGGCGGCAACAACTCGACCTTTACTACACGGTGTATTACCTCTTCGGGGACGGACACCTATTCCGCTGTGGCGGCGGGCATCGGGTCTTTGAAAGGTCCGAAGCACGGTGGTGCGAATATTAAGGTACATAAAATGGTGGACGATATGAAAGCGCATATCGCAAATCCCACTGATGAAGGGCAGGTCGCCGATTACCTCGCCAAAATCATTCAGAAGCAGGCGGGAGACGGTTCGGGGCTGATATACGGCATGGGGCATGCCGTGTACACACTGTCCGACCCGCGCGCGGTTATTTTGAAACGCCGTGCGCGTGCTTACGCCGAAAAATGCGGCTGTGCAGACGATTTCCGCACTTTGGAATTGATTGAACAGCTGACGCCCGAGCTTTTCTGCAAATATAAGGGCGAAAAAAAGAAAATCTGCGCGAATGTGGATTTGTACTCCGGGTTAATCTACGATATGCTGCGCATTCCGCAAGAGCTGTTTACACCGCTGTTTATGTCCGCGCGCATTGCGGGCTGGTCGGCGCACCGCATCGAGGAGTTAACCACGGGCAGCCGCATTATGCGTCCCGCTTACAAAAATGTATCTTTGCCCAGACGGTTTGTCCCCATCGGCGAGCGTATTGACGACCATAAGGTGGCAACCGAATATATTTCGCCCGAAGAGCGGTGATTGGCTTGAAAAGAGGGAAATTCATGCAAAAGAAATTTGCAAACATAGACGTCAAAACTATGCTGGCGGCGCTTATTGCCGCACTGCTGTGCGCTGTGCCGCTTCGTACGGTGCAGTTATTTACCAACATTGAACCGCACACAGGCTTTTTTGAAGCCATTGACTGGACGGTATTCACCGTTTACGGCGTTCTGCTGTTCGGTGCGGTGCTTCTGCTCGTTTTACCGATGCTTTCCGCGCGTTTGCCTGCGTCGCGTCCTGTGATTCGGCAAAGCTATGCGCTGACCGTCGGCGGTCTCTTTTTTGCAGTCGGCATTGCGTATGATGTGATTCTTGCCGTAACGAAAATTGCCGCCGCCTTTTCCGAAGGCTTCGGCAGACAGAACGTATTTGAGATACTGTTTACAGACGGGTTGTTTGCGCTGTTTTTGCAAACGGTTTGCGGCGCGGCGGCATGCGTATATTTTGTTTTGCTGGCAATTTCTTACCTGAAAGGCAATTCGGTTTTCTGCCAATATAAACTGCTTGCCATTATGCCGCTGTTTTGGACGCTGTTCCGCTTGGTGTCGCGGTTTATGACAAAAATCAGCTTCACCCTGCTGTCCGAACTGCTCATAGAGCTTGCCATGTTAAGCTTTACGGCACTGTTTATGATGTCTTTCGCCCGGGTTTCGGCAGTCGTCAATCAAAAAGGCGAAATGAAAAAGTGCATCCGCTACGGTCTGCCCGCGGCATTTTTGGCGCTGACTGTCGGCTGTACACGCTTAATCTGCACCTTGGGCGGCAAAGCAGAGGTTCTGCCCGACGGCTTTGCGTTTTCCCTTGCGGATATCGGCTTCGGTGTGTTTGCCGTACTGTATATTTTTGTATACATGCAGTATGGACGCCCCGCGTCTGAGGACGAACAAATTCCCGCCGACGCAAAAGCAGAAACAGCCGATGACGAATCCGACGGGAAAGCTGAGGACTGAAAGACGGTATGTTTTTACAAAATGTGCAAACCGCGGCGATGCAGGTCGCTGTTCTGTATGTAATTGTCGCGGTCGGCTTTATTTGCGACCGCGTCGGACTGTATACGGAAAAAGCCGCGCGGCTGACCAACGACTTATTATTTTATATTGTTACACCCGCCATTATCGTGCAGTCCTTCACTTCGATTGTCTATACGCGGGAGTCGCTCCGAAATTTGCTTTTATCCTTCCTCGGCGGTACGGCACTGCATGTGCTCGCCATCCTGATTTCACTTCCGTTTTTCCGCAAAGGCGACAAGCACACCGCCAACGTCTACAAGTTTGCATGTGTTTACGGCAATGTCGGCTATATGGCACTGCCGCTTGCGGCGGCGGTTCTCGGGGATGAGGGTGTATTTTTCTGCTCCGGCGTATTGATTCCGTTCAATATTTTTGCGTTTACGCACGGTGTACATTTAATGTCGCGTGCATCGGGGGATAAAACAAAATTTCATGTAAAATCCCTGTTTCTGAATCCCGGCGTTATCTCCGTGCTGATTGGCTTGCCGCTGTTTTTACTGCACGTCACACTCCCGAGAATTCTCGCAGAGCCTGTGTCCTACATCGCGAGTCTGAACACACCGCTCGCCATGCTGATGTTCGGCACATATCTTTCCAAAACCGATTTGCGAAAAATGTTTCTGCGCAAAGAAACCTATTTTGTCGCGTTTTTGAAACTGCTCGTGTTGCCAGCGGTTATGCTCGGCGGACTGAAGCTTTTGGGTGTACCAAGCGTGCTCTGTACGGCGCTTCTTATCTCCGCCTCTGCCCCAACGGCAAATAATACCGTCATGTTTGCGACAAAATACGGCAACGATACAGCCGCGGCGTCACAAACCATTGCCGTTGTGAGCTTTTTATCGGTACTGACCATGCCGCTGTTCATTGCGGCGGCGCAAATGTAATATAGTATATATAAATATATTTTTGGAGGTATTTCCATGAAACTGCTTATCGCCATTGTCAACAGTGAGGATGCACCTGCTGTTTTGTCCGAATTGACCGCGGCAGGATTCAGTGTGACCAAGCTTTCCACCTCTGGCGGTTTCCTGCGCGCAGGGAACGTGACCATGCTTATCGGTATGGAAGAAGAAAAGGTTAAGGACGCGCTTTCCGTCATTGAGGAATTCAGCAGCCGCAGAAAACAGCAGGTTCCCGTGAATTCCACCTATATCGGAGATTCCCTGATTTCCGTACCCGTAGAGGTTACCGTCGGCGGCGCAACCGTATTTGTGCTGGACGTAGAGCAGTTCTATAAATTATGAGCTTACAGGATTTTCCGCTGTCCAACGGAGACAAACGGTTTCTGTCAGCGCGCATAGAAAACCGCACCCTGCCGCAGACGATTCTTTTGGAAGGCGGTTCGGAAACACATCGGCATGCACTCGCGCTGGAGCTTGCGGCGGCGATTGTCTGCACGGGGGACGGAGAACGTCCCTGCGGCGTCTGCCGCGCCTGTGTAAAATGCAAAGCAAACAGCCATCCGGATATTCAGATGTATGCGCCCGAGAAAAAAGGCACATCCTTTAAGGTGGAGACCTGCCGTGAAATCCGTCAGGATGCGTTTGTATTGCCGAATGACGGCGAATGCAAGGTGTATGTTTTGGAGGACAGCCAAGCCATGAATGACAGCAGTGAAAACGCTCTGCTGAAAATTCTGGAGGAACCGCCCGACGGCGTATATTTTATTTTAACCTGCGACAGCCGTGCGGCAATGCTGCCGACTGTGCTGTCCCGCGCGGCGGTTGTCCCCTTGTTGGGGGAAATGTCCGCCTTTTCCGAAGACGCCGTACAGGTCGCCTGCACACTCGCAAAAGCGATTGCCGAAGGCAATGAACTTTCCGTTCTGCGGGAAAGCGCGCCGCTTGAAAAAGCGCGCGAGGAAATTCGGCAGGTGCTTTTATGTCTTTCGGAGATTTTCGCGGCGGCACTGAAAGAAAAAAGCGGCGGTGCAACGGCGGAAAGCGTATACGGAGAAGCGTCTGCACAGCTTACAAAAAAACTGACTAAACCGAAAATTTATGCGCTTTGGCAGACCGCACAGACGCTGATTGCAAGCGCGGAACGCAACGCCAATGCGAATTTACTGCTGACAAGCCTTTGTTACAGGCTTCGGCAGGCAACCGAGAATTAAAACCATGGAATGATTCAACAGAGAAAGGGACGGTATTCGGCAGAGCCGTATTCCGTAGCACAGGTGAAAAATATGGCAGAAGTAGTCGGTGTCCGATTTAAAGAGGTCGGAAAGGTATATTATTTCGACCCGGATGCAAAGCCGTACAAAAAGGGTGACCGTGTCATCGTGGAAACGGCGCGCGGGGTGGAATGCGGCGAAATCGCGATGGAAAACCGCGATGTACCTGAGGAGGAAATCGTCAAGCCCTTAAAACGCATCATCCGCGCGGCAACAGAGGCGGATTTGCGCACAGTGGCGGAAAATAAGGAAAAAGAGAAAAAGGCGTTTGCGGTCGGGGAAGAGAAAATCCGTGCGCACAAGTTGCAGATGAAGCTGGTAGATGTAGAATATACCTTTGACGGCGGAAAAATTCTGTTTTACTTCACGGCGGACGGACGCGTGGACTTCCGCGAGCTGGTCAAGGATTTGGCAGGCGTGTTCCGTACCCGCATTGAACTGCGTCAAATCGGCGTGCGCGATGAATCCAAAATGGTCGGCGGCTTCGGCATTTGCGGCAGACCTTTCTGCTGTAATTCCTTTTTAGGCGATTTTCAGCCCGTGTCCATTAAAATGGCAAAGGAACAGGGGCTTTCGTTAAATCCCGTAAAAATCAGCGGTACGTGCGGACGTTTGATGTGCTGTCTTAAATATGAGCAGGAGGCGTATGAGCATCTGCTGCGCCACACCCCGAAAATCGGTGCGATTGTGGAAACACGCGAAGGCCGCGGTACAGTGGTTGATAACAATTTGCTGACGGGTATGCTCAAAATCCGTCTGGACCGCCGCCCTGACGCCGCACCCGTGCTGATTGAGCGTCACGACGTCAAACTGATTCGGGATGCACAGATTCGGGTGGATAAATCCGAATTGGAATCCCTGCGCGGCATCGAATAAAAATATTATTTTTCAGAAAGATAGCGAACCCTTGCAAAAAGGGCTTGATATTTTATGAAAGTATGATAGAATGTAAGTACATTTTAGCAAGGGAGGCTATAACGATGGCATACCATATTTCCGATGACTGCATCTCCTGCGGCGCTTGCGCGGCAGAGTGCCCGGTGGAAGCGATTTCTGAAGGGGACGGCAAATATGTAATCGACGCAGACACCTGCATCGATTGCGGTTCTTGCGCAGACACCTGCCCCGTTTCCGCACCGCAGGCTGAGTAATTCAAACCTGAAAAAGACCGCCGCTTTGCAGTGGCGGTCTTCATCTTTTTAAACTGTATTTGTCCGCTGTGCATAATTCGTGCACAGCGTTTTTTTATAAAAAGCTTCGTCAGCAAGGTTTTTTCTATATGCAGATGTATACGACTGCCCTAAATTCGTAAAATATTTTTGTTTATTTGTAAAATATACTTGACATATTGTTTTGTATAGTATATACTGCAAGTAAGAGGTGACAACATGGGAAAAAATCTGAAATTAAAATCCGCCCGTGCCGGGGCGGATATGACACAAAAAGACCTTGCCGATGCCGTCGGCGTGTCGCGGCAAACCGTCAATGCCATTGAAAAGGGCGAATACAACCCGACCATAAACCTTTGCAAAGCCATTTGCAAAGCTCTCGGCAAAACACTGAATGATTTATTTTGGGAGGATGAAACCAATGCGTAAACATAACAGCCAAAACAATTTAGATGAAATGCAGGAACAAACCCTTTTAAAAATTGAATCCCGCGGGATGTGGATTGCTTTCTACGGACTCGTGATTTCCCTTGTAGTACATCTGTTGATTGGCGGGGAACAAGTGACTTTTGCCATCGTCGGCGAAAGCATATTACTGATGATTTTATCGCTGTATATTTCTTTTTCCTGCCTGCGGCACGGGATTTGGGACAGAAGACTCCGCCCGACGCCGAAAACAAATACGGTTATATCCGCTGTTGCGAGCGCAGTCGTCGGCATCGCAATGGGCGTCCGTTCCTATTTAAATTACCATGCGGCTGTCGGCTCTGTATGTGTCTTTCTGTTGTGTACGGGAATGACCTTTGCGCTGTGCTTTGCCGCGCTCACCGCCTGCTCAAAAATCTACGAAAAGAGACAGGCCCGCTTGGAATCGGAAGAAAAAGATTCAGAGTAATTAAATTGCAGGGCGTATTGGGCGGTGTGCAGTCCGCTTAACTCGCATTGCTGTGGGTACTGAACAGTTGTCTCCGACACACAAAAACACACACGGTATCGCAAACAGATACCGTGTGTGTTTTGTTTACGGCAGAAACTGTATTTTCTGCTGTAACTTTTTTTACATCTGCTTATTTCTTTGTGCCGTTCTTTTTAGACGGCGCTTTTTTTGCTGTGCTTTTCTTCGCGGCAGGCTGTTTCGCGGAAACAGCTTCCGCCTTTTCCGCCTTGGGTGCGGCGGGCTTGGCGCTTTCTGCGGGGAATGCAGACTTCGTGTGCCAAATGTCACGTGCATAGTCGTTGATGGCACGGTCGGCGGCGAATCTGCCTGCACCCGAAATGTTCATCAAAGACATTCTGTTCCAAACGGTTCTGTCTTTAAAGGTTTCGACAGCCAGCTTCTGCGCACGGCGGTAATCCGCGAAGTCTGCCAGCACCATGTAGGGGTCGTGGTGCAGAATGGTGCCGCCGATTTCGGGGAACTGCTTGCCTGCAATGCCGTTTTGGTTGATAAAATCGATGGTTGCGCGCAGCTCGGCGTTATTGTTGTAGAAGTTGTTCGGCGTGTAGCCGCGGCGTTTCATTTCCTCGACTTCGGGGGTGGACATGCCGAAAATGAAGATGTTGTCTTCGCCGACTGCGTCGAAAATTTCTACGTTTGCGCCGTCCATCGTGCCTAAGGTGACCGCGCCGTTAATCATCAGCTTCATGTTGCCTGTGCCGCTTGCCTCGGTACCCGCCAAAGAAATCTGCTCGGAGATATCCGCCGCAGGCATCAGATTTTCCGCCATGGTGACGTTGTAATCCTCGCAGTATACGACTTTAAGTCTGCCGCGCACGTCGGGGTCGTTGTTAATCATATCGCTCAGTGCGCAGATGAATTCAATAATCTTTTTCGCCACGAAATAGCCTGAAGCCGCTTTTGCACCAAAAATATAGGTGTGCGGTGTGTATTCCGCGTTCGGATTCGCTTTAATGGTGAGATATTCTGTTAAGATATTCAGTGCGTTCAGATGCTGACGCTTGTACTCATGCAGACGCTTGACCTGTACATCGAAAATGGAGGTCGGGTCAAGCTTTATGCCAGAATTTTTATAAACCTGCTCGGCAAAACGCTCTTTATTGTGTGTTTTGATGCGCTCCAATTCTTTGAGGACACTTTCGTCGTCCTTATAATCACGCAGTTTTAAAAGCTCGTCGGCACGGTAAATAAAGCCGTCGCCGATTAACTCCTTGAGCAAATTCGTAAGCTCGGGATTTGACTGGCAGAGCCAGCGGCGGTGCGCAATGCCGTTGGTAACATTTTTGAATTTGTTGGGGGAGAGGGTATAGAAATCATGGAAGACGGTGTCTTTCAGAATTTCGCTGTGCAAAGCGGAAACACCGTTGACGGAGTGCGAGGACGCTACGCAGAGATTTGCCATGCGCACAACGCCGTTGGACATGACCGCCATGCGTTCGACTTGGTCGGCGTTGTTTGTTGCCTGCCATACGAAATTGCGGAAGCGGTTGTCAATCTCTTTGGTAATCTGCCAAATGCGCGGCATTAAGCGGCGGTACAAATCTTCGGGCCAGCATTCCAGCGCCTCTTTCATAACGGTGTGGTTGGTGTAAGCTACCGCACCTGTGACGATATTCCACGCATCGTCCCACCCGTAGCCGCATTCGTCAAGCAAAATACGCATCAGTTCGGGGACAGCCAAGGTCGGGTGGGTGTCGTTCAGATGAATGGCGACCTTTTCCGAGAAGTTATCCATTGTGCCGAAAGTACGCAGATGCTTATGCACAATATCCTGAATGGAAGCGGAAACCAAGAAATATTGCTGACGCAGACGCAGGGATTTGCCTTCGGGATGGTTGTCGGCAGGGTACAGCACCTTGGAAATGACTTCCGCCATAGCGGTTTGCTCCATGGCGCGGATGTAGTCGCCCTGATTGAACAGAGACATATCGAGCGCAGGTGCTTTTGCCGCCCACAGGCGCAGGACGGAAATGCCCTTGCCGTCTTTGCCTGCCACATACATATCATAGGGGACTGCTTTTACAGGCTTGTAGTTGACAATTTCCACGTGGTGGAATTTTTCTTCCCAGGAATCGACGACGTCGCCTTCAAAACGGACTTCAATCGCGCTTTCTTCATGGGGAACAAGCCAGACTTCGCCGCCGGGCAGCCAGAAATCGGGCAACTCGGTCTGCCAGCCGTCTACGATTCTCTGTTTGAAAATGCCTGCCTCGTAGAGAATGGAATACCCGCGTGCAGGGTAGCCCTGTGTGGCAAGTCCGTCCAGATAGCAAGCCGCCAAACGGCCCAAGCCGCCGTTGCCGAGACCCGCGTCGGGTTCACAGTCGTAAAGCGTTTCCAGCTTTACGCCGTAATCGGACAGAACGCTTTCAAAGGTTTCAGTCAGATTCAGATTGTAGAGATTGTTTTTGAGGGAACGCCCCATCAAAAACTCCATGCACAGGTAATAGACTCTTTTGGTGCCTGCTTTTGCGGCAGTTTCCGTGAATTCCGCTCTGCCCGCGCTCATCATATCGCGGACAATCAGTGCGATTGCCTTGTAGTACTGCTCGTTGGTCGCCTCCGCGGGCGAAACGCCCATGAAATGCGAAAGTTTTGCAGAAAGCAGTTCTTTTGCTTTCTTTTTCGATAATGTGTAATTCATACATTTCCTCCAAAAAAATTGAAATAAAAATGCAAAAAGACTATTTTATTTGTATATAGTATACTAAATACAAGAAAATAGCAACCACAATCGAAAAAATAATTGTATTTCAGCGATATATACAAAAACAGACGGCACACGGTTTTCGGATTCCGACGGGCAGTGCAGAATCCGATATAGGCAATTGAAAAGCCGACAGGCATATTTCAAGGGCTGTCTCTTATACACATCTCCGAGCCCACGAGCCCGATCAGTATCTCGTATGC
>UQFM01000054.1 GCA_900540295.1 uncultured Oscillospiraceae bacterium | reverse complement strand
AGCCTTATCGTCGGCAGCGTCAGATGTGTATAAGAGACAGAATAAAGAATGATTCTTTGCCTAAGAATTAAAAAATTAAATTAGAATTATTAAAGCACACCACGGCAGTGAAAAAATTCACTGCCGTGGTGTTTCTTATGATATTAACAAGAACACATTATTATTGATTTTTACCTTGAAAAGACACAGTAACAAAATTTTCTGCTTATACTAAGCCGCCTTTGCTGAAGAAAGGAAAAAAAGCCCTGTATTCTCTTAAAATACAAGGCTTTTACGGCTTGGAGCGGATGATGGGAGTCGAACCCACCTGTCAAGCTTGGGAAGCTTGCATTCTACCGATGAACTACATCCGCGTAAATGAATGACGCAAGGACTCCCTTGCGTCATAATTTGTGGTCGGAGTGACGGGACTTGAACCCATGGCCTCTTGGTCCCGAACCAAGCGCGATACCAAACTTCGCCACACCCCGAAATGCATTTATTCTTGAATGCTAAGGTATTATAATATATTTCGCATATAAAATCAAGGTTTTTTTAAAATTTCATACGAAAATTTCAGGAAAAATCTGTCTAACAAAGATTTCGTCGGATAACTCGCAACTTCAATCTGACTTTCACAGTTTTTCTGCTCCCTCTCTCCCCTGCGATTATCCGATAAATAACTGCATTAGATAAAACAGGCATTCCAAAAAAGGAATGCCTGTTCTCAGTTTAGCTGTTAACAGCAAGCTTACTCAGCATCGGGTGCATAGAGATCCTGCAATTTGACAAGGTGGTTGTATCTTGCCTTTGCGGTATCCTCTGCTCTCTGGAAGAGCTCTTCTGCTCTTTCGGGGAATGCACGGGTCAGCGAGGAGTAACGTGCTTCGTTCATAATGAACGCGCGGTAGCTCTCGGAGCCTTCCTTCGAGTCAATGGTGAAGGGGTTCTTACCCTGTGCTTTGAGTGCGGGGTTGTAACGGAACATATTCCAGTAGCCGCAGTCCACAGCCTTCTTCATCTCTGCCTGGCAGTTGGTCATGCCGCCCTTAATAGAGTGCATTTCGCAGGGGGCATAAGCAATGATGATGGACGGACCCGGATATGCCTCTGCCTCTGTAATCGCTTTGATGGTCTGATTCTGGTCTGCGCCCATCGCAATCTGTGCCACATAAACATAGCCGTAACTCATTGCGATTTCGGCAAGGCTCTTCTTCGCAATCGACTTACCAGCCGCCGCGAACTGTGCAACCTGACCGATGTTGGAAGCTTTGGAAGCCTGACCGCCTGTGTTGGAGTAGACTTCGGTATCGAACACCATAATGTTGACATCTTCGCCTGTCGCAAGCACGTGGTCTACGCCGCCGAAACCGATGTCGTATGCCCAGCCGTCGCCACCGAAAATCCAAACGGATTTCTTGGAAAGGTATTCTTTATTGGCGAGAATATCACGTTCTGCCGCACAGCAATCGCAAGCCTCTTTGCAAACGCAGTTTTCAAGCATTTCCACCAACGCTTTGGTTGCCGCCGTATTCGCCGCACCGTCATTTACAGTGTTCAAATACTGATCCAGCACTGCCTGCATTTCGGGATTGGAAGAGTAATCCAAAGATTTCACTTCGTCAATCAAACGGTTGCGGATAGCATTCTGACCGAGGTACATACCGAAGCCGTGCTCCGCATTATCCTCAAACAGGGAGTTTGCCCATGCGGGACCGTGGCCGTCCTTGTTGACGGTATAGGGAGAGGTTGCCGCAGGACCGCCCCAAATGGACGAACAGCCTGTTGCATTGGAGATGTACATTCTGTCGCCGAACAACTGGGTGATAAGACGCGCATAAGAGGTTTCCGCACAGCCTGCGCAGGAGCCGGAGAACTCAAGAAGCGGCGTCTTGAACTGACTGCCGATAACGGTATTGTTAGCAAGGTCTTCCTTGACGGTGACGTTGGCAACCATATAATCGAATGCCGCCTGTTTTGCATCCTGCGATTCGCGGGATACCATCTTCAGAGAAGAGGTCGGGCAGACGCCGATACATACGCCGCATCCCATACAATCCATCGGGGAAACAGCCATGGTATACTTGTAAACATCCTTGCCCTTACCCTTTTTGTCTACGATGGTCGCAACTTCGGGAGCCGCCGCCGCTTCTTCAGCGGTCAGTGCATACGGACGGATGGTTGCGTGCGGGCAGACGTATGCGCACTTGTTGCACTGTACGCAGGTTTCTGCATTCCACTCGGGAACCATAACCGCAACGCCGCGTTTTTCATAAGCCGCCGCGCCCTGCTCAAATGTACCGTCTGCATGGTCAACGAAGGCGGAAACAGGCAGGCTGTCGCCGTCCATTTTGCCGACGGGCTTCATAATATTGTCAACCATCTTAACAAGCTTTGCAGGACCGTTTTCGGTCACGGCAACTGCATCGTCGGCTGCATTTGCCCAATCTGCGGGAACGTCAATCTTCACGTATGCCGTAGCGCCTGCGTCGATTGCTTTCTCGTTCATTTCGACGATTTCTTTGCCCTTCTTCATAAACTTCTGGGCTTTTTCTTTCATATAGCCAATCGCTTCCGCTTCGGGAAGAACCTTGGACAGTGAGAAGAAAGCAGACTGAAGAACCGTGTTGGTACGCTTGCCCAAGCCGATTTGTGCGGCAAGGTCAATCGCGTTTACGGTGTAAAGCTGAATACTATTTTCCGCAATATAACGCTTGGTTTCTGCGTTGAGCTTTTCTGTAAGCTCTTCCGCATCCCACTGGCAGTTGATGAGGAATACGCCGCCGGGCTTTACATCCTGCACCATCTTGAAGCCTTTTTCAATATAAGACGGGTTGTGGCAAGCCACGAAGTCCGCTTTATTGATGTAATAGGGGCTCTTAATCGGTTTGTCACCAAAACGCAAATGGGAAATGGTTACGCCGCCTGTTTTCTTGGAGTCATACTGGAAATATGCCTGTACATATTTGTCGGTATGGTCGCCGATAATCTTGATGGAGTCTTTGTTTGCGCCGACGGTACCGTCGCCGCCCAAGCCCCAGAATTTGCACTCGATGGTGCCTTCCGCAGCAGTATTCGGCGAGGGTTTCTCGTCAAGGGACAGATGTGTAACGTCATCCTGAATACCGATGGTGAACTGACGCTCGGGATTCTCTTTGTCGAGATGCTCATACACGGCAAAGACGCTTGCGGGCGGTGTATCCTTTGAACCGAGACCGTATCTGCCGCCGCAGACCTTTGCGGTTCTGCCCATTTCATTGAGCGCGGCAACCACGTCGAGGAACAGCGGCTCGCCGATAGAGCCGGGCTCTTTGGTTCTGTCAAGCACTGCGATTTTCTTTGCGGTTGCGGGAATTGCTTCGCAAAGCTTTGCGGCGCTGAACGGTCTGTACAAGCGAACCTTGACAAGACCGACCTTTTCACCCTTTGCGGTCAAGTAGTCGATAACTTCTTCTGCAACGTCACAGATAGAGCCCATAGCTACGATAACCTTTTCGGCATCGGGCGCACCGTAGTAGTTGAAGAGCTTATAGTCTGTGCCGAGTTTTTGGTTGACCTTGTCCATATACTTCTCAACCACAGCGGGAACAGCTTCATAGTAGCTGTTGCAGGCTTCTCTGTGCTGGAAGAAGATATCGCCGTTTTCGTGCGAACCGCGCATAACGGGATGCTCGGGGTTTAAAGCACGCTTGCGGAACGCATCGACTGCGTCCATATTGCACATTTCTTTGAGATCATCATAATCCCAAATCTTGATTTTCTGAATTTCGTGAGAGGTACGGAAGCCGTCGAAGAAGTTGATGAACGGCACACGGCTCTCAATCGCTGCCAGATGCGCAACCGCCGCCAAGTCCATAACCTCCTGCGGGTTGGTCTCAGCAAGCATTGCAAAGCCTGTCTGACGGCAGGCATACACGTCGGAATGGTCGCCGAAGATGTTCAGCGCGTGGGACGCAACACAGCGTGCCGACACGTGGAACACCGACGGGAGCAATTCGCCCGCGATTTTATACATATTGGGAATCATCAAAAGAAGACCCTGGGAAGCAGTGTAGGTTGTGGTCAACGCACCTGCCGCCAAAGAACCGTGCACCGTACCTGCCGCACCTGCTTCGGACTGCATTTCCGCAACCTTAACGGTTGTGCCGAAAATGTTCTTTACGCCCTGTGCCGACCACTGGTCAACATAGTCCGCCATCGGGCTGGACGGCGTAATCGGGTAAATGCCTGCAACTTCTGTAAACGCATAGGATACATATGCGGCGGCATTGTTACCGTCCATCGTTTTCGACTTGCGAGAAACGACGGGTTTTTGAGTTTCTGCCATGGATATTTCCTCCTTGAAAGGTTTGTTAGCTTGTAAGGGAGCGGGAAAACCAACTCGTCTACATACAGATTTATTTTAACACGATATTTTTCGTGTGTAAACCTCTAATTCTCTGAAAATGTGGGAATTTTTTAATTTTATGCGTTTCAGGTGAATCGAATCACTGTACAGACGTTTTAAATCCGCATTTCACGGAAGGTTTCGGACATTCTTCCCGTGAAATCCCACTGCCGCCGCATATAACTGCACAGCGTCTCGGTATTTTCTTTGTATGCCGCACAAACGGAATCCGCATTCCCGAAATTTTGCAAAACGGCTTTTGCGGCGGCAAAACCGCTTTCCAGCGCGGCGGATATGCCCTCCCCCATCGGATTCAAAAAACCTGCCGCTTCGCCTGCGAACAGCACACGTCCTTTGCCGTAATCCACGATACAATCGGGGCGGATATGCGGCATCAGCCATTTTTCCGCTTTCAACTGCGTCTCCATTTGCAGATTGTGATTCGCCTGCAAAAAATGCACAAACCGATTGTAATACAGCGGAATATTTCGTTGGTCTTTCACGGCGACGCCTAAAACAAGACGGTTTTCTTTCACATTAAACCATGCGTCATATTCGGAAAGTGCGGGCTGTAAATATGCGTAGAAATAGTGATAATCTAAATCTATACTGCCGCAGTTAAAGGTTTGATAGGTTGTAATATACGGCGCAGTTTTTCCGAGCAGCTTCCGTTTCAGAGTATCTGTAACCCCTGCACAGTCCAGTACATATTTTGCCTGTTCGGTATAGGCGCTCTTCCCTTTTAATCCGACAGTAACCGCATCGTGCGCCTCGGAGCATTCCAGAACCGCCGTGCCGTCGCGCAGTTCTGCACCGCTCTGTACCGCTTTCTGCGCAAGCCAATAATCAAACGTGCTTCGCCATACATTTAAGCCTGCCTGTTCAAAACGAAATTCCCTGCCCCTATCATCGGTAAAAATCATACCTTTATTTTCCGTCGGCACGCACGCGGCGGAAAGCGGCACAGGCTCGCCGAAATACATCTGTACCAAATCCAAGGTCTTTTGAATCAGCTGTCCCGAACAGGATTTGTAGCGCGGCAGCTTACATCGCTCCGCCAAAAGCACTTTACAGCCGTTTTCTGCAAGAATTTTGGCGGCGGTGCATCCCGTAGGCCCTGCGCCGATTATCAAAACATCGTACATCGCTGTCCACCGTCCTTGCCGCTCCGATTCTTCGGATAAATTATAACCGTATGTTATCCCCGTGTCAATGTATAACGCTATTGACAAGCACAGTCTTACAGAATATAATTAAAACAATCGTTATATAACGCTTGTTTTAGAAGGTGAGGCGTTTATTATGCCGCCGAAGGCAAAATTCACAAAAGCCCAAATCACCGAAGCCGCATTCGGGATTCTTCGGGAAGAAGGTATGGAAAACTTAACCGCAAGAGCGTTGGGTGCAAAGCTCGGCAGTTCCGCCTGTCCGATTTTTACCGCTTTTGCCAATATGGAAGAGGTACAGCAGTCGGCGATTGCTGCCGCCAAAGCACTTTATAAAGAATATGTGGAAAAAGGATTATCGGAAACACCCGCTTTCAAGGGCGTCGGTATGCAGTATATTCAATTTGCCGTTCACGAGCCGAAGCTGTTCCGCCGACTGTTTATGACGGAGCAAACCACGGTTCCCGACTTTGACCGTGTTCTGCCGCTGATTGACCAAAGCTACGCAGAAATTCTTGCATCCATTACGGAGAATTACGGCGTTACAAATACGGCCGCGCAACGGCTGTATTCGCATTTGTGGATTTACACCCACGGCATTGCATCGCTTTGCGCCACCAAAATGTGCCGTTTCACAGAAGAAGAAATCAGCGATTTTCTGACCGAGGTATTTGTAAGCCTGTTAAAGAAATGCAAAGAGGAGCAAAACCATGATTGAGGTAAAATCCCTTACGAAATTTTACGGGGACGGCGAAAGCCGCTTTCAGGTATTGAAAAATATTGATTTACAAATTGCCGACGGTGACTTTGCCGTGATTCTCGGCGCCTCGGGTTCGGGCAAATCCACTTTATTAAATGTGATTTCGGGGTTGGAACGCCCCGACAGCGGTGCGGGAAAGCGTTACTGAACGGGTACCGTCCGTTGGCATATATCGGGTTTCTGTTGGGAACCGTATATCAATATGTATTGCTTCGTATGATGGTAGACATTGTAATCCGTGATATAGAAGGTGTTCCCGCGTATGAATTCGACTTTCCCGCGATGTGTCTTTCCCTTGCGGCATTCACTGTCATTTACGAAACCGTAATGTGCCTCTATGTCAAAAAGATAAAGAAAATATCTGTAAAAGAAATTATGACGGAATAACACTCGAGGCAAAGAAACGGAAGATATTCCGCATTGTTGACTTATTCCGAAAAATCGTATATACTATAAAGCAAATTATTTTGAAAGGAGTCCACAAATCATTATGGACGCAGACCCCGGGAGTATTATTTTAAAGGTTGTACTACTCTTTATCCTCACGCTTTTGAACGCTTTCTTCGCCATGTCGGAAATCGCCATCATTTCTTTGAACGACACAAAAATCGACAAGCTGGCGGAAGAGGGGCATAAAAAAGCAAAGCAAGTCAAAAAACTGACGGAAAATTCCAGCAACTTCCTGTCCACCATTCAAATCGGCGTAACCTTAGCGGGATTCTTAACCTCCGCTACGGCGGCACAAAGCTTCGCCACGATGCTTACCGATGCACTCGCAAATACCGCAGTTGCAAATGTGGTGCCGTTAGGAATTATCAGCGGCGTTTCCACGGTGTTAATCACTTTGGTTACCTCTTATTTTTCCTTGGTGCTCGGCGAATTGGCGCCGAAAAAAATCGCGATGCAGAAGCCTGAAAAGGTCTCGTTTGCGGTTGTGCCTGTGTTGTTGTTTGTAAGCAAGGTTACTAAGCCGTTTGTGAAAATTCTCTCGGTTTCCACCAATGCGGTGGTTCGCCTGTTCGGTCTTGACCCGAATGCGGACGAAGAAGAAGTAACCGAGGAAGAAATCCGCATGATGGTAGACGTCGGTCAGGAAAAAGGCGTTATTGAAGATGTGCAGAAGGAAATGATTAACAACATCTTCGAATTTGACGATATCGACGTGGCGGACATTATGACGCACCGCACGGATATGGCTTGTGTAGACGAGGAAGATTCTCTTGCGGAAGCGATTCAGCTTTCCATGGAAGAGGGCTATTCGCGCATTCCCGTTTACGAGGAAGACCCCGACAACGTGGTCGGCATTGTCTATATTAAGGACTTGTTAAAATACATCGGCTCGGCACTGCCCGAAACACTGCAATTAAAAGATGTGATGCGCAAAGCCTATTACGTCCCCGAAAGCAAGCGCTGCGGTGCGCTGTTTGCGGAAATGACCGAAAAACACATTCAAATGGCGATTGTCGTAGACGAATACGGCGGCACGGCAGGTCTTGTCACCTTAGAAGATATTGTAGAAGCGATTGTCGGCAATATTCAGGATGAATACGACAACGAGGATGAGGAAATTTCCAAAATCAACGAAACCACCTTCACCATTGACGGTGTAACCGATTTGGAAGAGGTTGAGGAACAGCTCGGGATTGAATTCCCCAAAGACGACTTTGATACCTTGGGCGGATTCATCATCAGCCAACTTGGATTTTTACCGCAGGACGGCGATATGAACGCGGTGGAATTTGAGAATATCCGTTTCACCGTGCTGAACGTGGAAGACCGCCGTATCGGGAAAGTGAAAGTAGAAATCCTGCCGAAGCCCGAAACGGAAGCGGGAGCACCCGAAAAGAAATCGATTTTTGACCGCGTTGACCGCAACGCATAACGTAAAATTTATACGGATTATTTTTTCAGCCGAAAGACGAAAGTCTTTCGGCTGAATAGTTAGGAGAAAATATGGAAGACGTCAAAAAGCAGGCATTATTTGAAACGATGCCTGTGCCGAAGGCGGTGGCACAGCTTGCAGTGCCGACGATTTTAAGCTCGCTTGTCATGGTGCTTTACAATCTTGCAGACACCTATTTTGTCGGTATGCTCAATGACCCTATCGAAAATGCCGCCGTCACGCTCGCCGCGCCGCTGTTACTTGCCTTTAACGCAGTCAACAATCTGTTTGGCGTAGGCAGTTCCAGCATGATGAGCCGTGCGCTCGGACGCAAGGATTTCGATACGGTGTACCGCAGTTCTGCGTTCGGGTTTTACTGCTCGCTTTTCAGCGGATTGGTATTTTCTGTTTCTTACACCCTGCTTCGCAACCCGTTTCTGCATATACTCGGTGCAAATGCAGAAACTGCGGGCGCAACGGACAGCTACTTATTTTGGACGGTAACCTGCGGTGCGGCACCCGCCATTCTCAACGTCGTGATGGCATATCTTGTGCGTGCCGAGGGCGCCGCCTTACACGCAAGCATCGGTACGATGAGCGGCTGTCTTTTGAACATTGTGCTTGACCCGCTCTTTATTTTGCCGCAGGGGCTCAATATGGGCGCGGCGGGTGCGGGCTGTGCGACATTCCTCTCCAACTGTGCGGCGTGCCTGTATTTCTTTATCTTCCTGACGGTCAAACGCAAAACCACTTACGTGTGCATTCGCCCGAAAATGTTCGTACTGAAAAAGGCGGTTTTGCTCGGCATTTTCGGCGTGGGTATTCCGGCCGCCATTCAAAATCTGTTAAACGTAACAGGGATGACGATTTTAAACAATTTTACCTCGGGGTTCGGCTCGGACGCTGTCGCCGCCATGGGTATATCCCAGAAAATCAATATGATTCCCATGCAAATCGCATTAGGTCTGTCGCAGGGCATTATGCCGCTCATCAGTTATAACTACGCCGCAAAAAACACCCCGCGTATGAAAAAGGCGCTGACGTTTTCATCGGCTATCTCTCTTTCCTTTTTGGTTATCATTACCGTCGGTTATTTCATTGGAGCGGAAAACTTAATTACGCTTTTTATGAAAAACGAGCAGATTGTCGCTTACGGTGCAAGCTTTTTACGCGGTTTTTGCTTAGGTCTCCCCTTTTTGTGTATGGATTTTCTGGCGGTCGGCGTATTTCAAGCCTGCGGGATGGGCAAAAAGGCATTGTTATTTGCGATTCTGCGAAAAATCGTGCTGGAAATTCCCGCATTGTTTATCCTCAATCACTTCTTCCCGCTGTACGGGCTTGCCTATGCGCAGTTTGCGGCGGAATTCGTGTTGGCAATCGCCGCAGTTCTTGTGCTTTGCTCTATATTCAAAAAATTGGGAAAGGAAAGCGCACTTTAAAATGAAATCCCCCCTGCCCTTTGAAAACCCGAATTTATTCTTTGAACTGTTCTTGACTTTCAAAAGATAACAGCGTATAATAACACATGTTATAGAACATTAGTTTTAGAAAGCCGAGTGAAATACATCATGGATTTATGGGCAGAATTAGAAATGAGCGAAACCCTTTCCGATATGTGGCAGGAATTGGGTATGAGTGCGGGAACGGCTTTGGTCGTTTTGATTGCCTTGTATTTTGTCATCAAATGGGCTGTCAAAAACGGAATTTTGGAAGCCCGTAAAGCATTGGAAAAGAAAAATCAGGCACATTCGGAATCCGATATAAAATAAGCACAAAAATCCCTGTCCGTTGCAACACACGGACAGGGATTTTTTCATATATCAGTTTTTTTAAGCCTTTGGTAAGCGGTTCGTAAATCTTCGGGGATATCCGCATCTGTCATAAGGTCGTGGACGGCGCAGGTGCCCGCTTTCGCGGCGGTTTCATAATACCAATGCTTATAATTCAAAGTATCTAAGGTTTCCTGCAACTGTTTCTGCTGTTCCAATACGGTTTCCCGCTGTTTGTCAATCAGGGCAAGGCGCTCGTTTATCGTTGCATCGCCTAACTGACACAGCCCCATAAACACTTTTATATCTTTAATCGGCATCCCCGTTCTTTTCAGGCATTCAATCACCCGCAAGCCTTCCATATCCGAATCCTTAAACATACGTATACCGCTGTCGGAACGCTCCACAAACGGCAACAGCCCCTCTTTGTCGTAATACCGAAGCGTAGACGGCGCAACATTCAGCTTTTTCGCGATTTCCCCGACCGTGTAGAACATGTAAAATTCACCTCAAAAAATTTTTTAAAAAAACGCTTGACTTAAAGTTAACTTTAAGTTTTATAATCTAAACAAACTTTCAGATATAGTATAACAAGCCGTATTTCGACTGTCAAGTGCGGGCAAAATTCGGCGCAAGGAGAAATTTTTATGTATTTAGAAAACATTCAAAGTCCTGCCGATGTAAAGAAACTGCCGATGGATGCGCTCGCCGTATTGGCGGACGAAATGCGGGCGGCACTGTTCAATAAGCTCAGCGCGCACGGCGGGCATTTCGGTCCGAATCTCGGATTTGCAGAAGCAACGGTTGCCCTGCATTATGTATTCAACTCCCCTACCGACAAAATCGTCTATGACGTATCGCACCAAACTTACTGTCACAAAATGCTCACGGGGCGCAAGGATGCATTTTTATACGCAGAAAAATATGACGATGTGTCGGGCTACAGCAATCCGCAGGAAAGCGCACACGACTTTTTCACCGTCGGGCACACTTCCACTTCCGTAAGTCTTGCGTGCGGTCTTGCGAAAGCGCGTGATTTAAAAGGCGATACCGAAAATATTATAGCGGTCATCGGCGACGGCTCATTGAGCGGCGGCGAGGCGCTGGAAGGCTTGGATTTTGCCTCGGAGCTTGAGAGCAATCTCATTATCGTGGTCAACGACAATCAAATGTCGATTGCGGAAAATCACGGCGGTCTTTATAGCAATTTACAGCTTCTGCGCGACACGGACGGCAAAGCGGAATGCAATCTGTTCAAATCCTTCGGGTTGGAGTATGTGTTCGTCAGGGACGGAAACAATCTTGCGGAGCTGATTCCCGCGTTCGCTTCTGTCAAAGACAGTAAGCACCCCGTAGTTGTGCATATCTGCACGCAAAAAGGCAAAGGATTCTTACCTGCCGAACAGGATAAAGAAAGCTGGCACTGGTGTATGCCCTTTGACCCCGAAACGGGCGCACCGAAAATCACCTTTGACGGGGAAGATTATTCCGAAATCACGGCAAAATATCTGCTCAAAAAGATGGAAGCGGACAAAACCGTAGTCTCGATTACTTCGGGTACACCTGCTGTATTCGGATTTACCGAAGAACGGCGCAAGCAGGCAGGCAAACAGTTTGTGGATGTGGGTATTGCCGAGGAAACAGCCGTCGCGCTCGCCTCAGGTATTGCGGCAAACGGCGGCAAGCCTGTTTACGGCGTATACAGCACCTTCCTGCAAAGAACCTTTGACCAGCTTTCGCAGGATTTGTGCATCAACAACAATCCCGCAACAATTCTCGTGTTCTCTGCGTCGATTTACGGTATGAACGATGTAACACATCTCGGTATTTATGACATTCCGATGATTGCCAACATTCCGAATCTGGTATATCTCGCACCGACCACGAAAGAGGAATACCTTGCTATGCTTGAGTGGAGTGTGGAACAGCAGAAACACCCCGTAGCGATTCGCGTACCCGGCGGAGAAGTCATTTCGGACAGCAGAGAAGTCAAGACAGAGTACGGCGATTTAAACCGCTTTACCGTTGCACAGCACGGCAGTAAAGTTGCCGTACTCGCGCTTGGCACGTTTTTCCCGCTCGGCGAACGTGTGGCGGAGAAAATCAAAGCGGAAACAGGCGTACAGCCGACGCTTGTGAATCCGCAGTTCGTCAGCGGGTTGGATACAGATTTATTGCGGGAAATTGCGAAAACACACGACACCGTCATCACCTTAGAGGATGGGCTTTTAGACGGCGGATTCGGTGAAAAGGTCGCGAGATTCTACGGAAACTCCCCTGTACGCGTATTGAATTACGGCTATCAAAAAGAATTTTTAGACCGATATAATGCAGAGGATATTTTAAAAGAAAATCGCCTGACCGTCGAGCAAATTGCGGAAGATGTGATGCGGTTGTAAAATAAGTTTTGCCCCGTCTGATTTCAGACAGGGCATTTTTTCAATTGCCGATTTCGCATATTTTGCAAAATCCGATGAAATTGCACGGAACGGTACAGAGGTTGTATAAACATATCATTTTGAGCATAGCGAAGAATCTCACACGGCACAGAGCAAATTGTACCATCGGTAGGGCGGGGTGCGGGTCTCCGGTGGAGACCTTTGAATACAAAGTATTCAAAAGCACCGACCG
>UQFM01000053.1 GCA_900540295.1 uncultured Oscillospiraceae bacterium | reverse complement strand
TACGAGATACTGATCGGTCTCGTGGGCTCGGAGATGTGTATAAGAGACAGTCGAAAGACAGCTTTTCAAACTGGAATATGCGGGATTCCGTCATCAGGTTGCGCGGGTCCATATAGTACGCGACAACTGCATCGGAAGCCTGATACCAGCCTTCGGCGGATTTCAGATAATTGCCGTTCGCATCTTTGTAGCAGTATTCGGGATGATTTTTGAAAGTGGAAGAACTGACCACATTTCGGAACGGTTCACCGCGATAGCACTCGTTATCCATCACTGTGTTCCAATCCAAACCCGTGTCGAAGAAAGTGAATTTCCAATTCGGGTGCGCTTCGGCAAGCGATTTTAAATAGGGACGGTATGCTTCGGGATATGCGTAAATATCCACTTCGCCGCCGGGAACAGGGTCGGGCGTACCGTCAATCGTAATATAATTCGCTGCGGCATATCCCTCTAAAACCTGTCCGCTTTTCATTTCATAGGCGATTTTATACCAAATCGGATAATTCACGGTATCGCCTTTATCGCTTTTGAATTCGCCCAAAATCGTTACAGTATCCCCCGGGCTCAGCCTGAAGGCTTCTTCATAGCCCGTACCCGGACCTTTTCGGATTTTCAAACTGCTTCCCTGCGTCACAACCGTACCCGTTAAAGCAAAAACGGGCAGCACCGTAATACACAGCAGTAACAGCACCGCAAGCACGGAACGCAGAACTTTTTTATTTTTCATGTGCACACCATATCCTTTCTTTCGCACTGCACATTTTTGTACATCAGTTATTTTTCAAATACCCCACGATACCGCGGCAAATTGCCGAGGCAAGCTTGTCCTGATTTACAGGGTCATAACATGCGCTGCACTCTGCCGAATTGGAGAGATAACCGCATTCTATGAGTACGGACGGACACTCCTCAATACGCGTCACACCGAACGGATAATACCGCACACCGCCGTCTTTCGGTATGACTTTTGCACGCATTGCCGCGTCATTTTTGTAAATATCCTGCCAAGCACCTGCAAGATTTGCATGAATGCTCTTTGCCAACGGCTGTGCATACGCGCGGTAATAATACACCTCGGTGCCGCTTAAAGAAGCGCTCGGCGAAGAATTGTGGTGGAGCGAGATATACGCATCCGCCCCCGCTTCGCGCGCCATGCGCCGACGGTCCGCTTTGCTGTAATACGTATCGTTTGTGCGGAAAATCACAACCCGCACACCCTGCGCTTCTAATTTTTGCTTGAGAAGCGCAGATACGCGCAAATTCAAAGCGGATTCGTACATTCCGTTCACGGCAATCGCACCGCAGTCGCGTCCGCCGTGCCCCGGGTCGATTGCCACAACCGCATTCCGCACGGATGTGGGTTTATTACGGAAACTGATAACCAATCGGTTATCGCTCGAATAATAGGCACGGTAGCCGCAGAATTTGCCGTTTTGGCGCAGATACACGCGCAGAGTAGATGTACCGTTTACACCGACATTGCGCCATTCTGCGAACTTTACAACATTACTGCCCGAAAAGTCCGCCGACCCTTCGGCGGCATTGGTATAATAAAACGTAAAATCGATATACTGCGCCGTGGAGTCCGTCACGTTGAACACACGGTCCATGTACCCCTTATGATATGCCTGCGGTTTCAGCTCCGAAACAAAGGGAACTTTCCAGTTCATTGTTAAAATCACATGGCTTTCACCGCTTGTGTAGGATTTATATACGGAAGCGGTGTTGGTCGGCAGCACATAGCCGTCAAAGCTTTTTGAATCCGCCTGCTCTACCTTATAGCCCGATTTGGTGATATAATACGCCTTGCCGTCAAACGTGCCCTCGCCCGTAATATAATCGTATGTACCGCCGAGAAACGGCGTGCACAGCGGCGAGGATTGGTCGTCTGCGGTATTGCCGGGGCAGGTCTCGGCATAATCGGCAGTCACCTGTAAAATACGCGCCGCACCTCTGCCGTAATCCGTTTCGGGAGACAAAACATCGACCTTTCCCTCACCCGAAACAACAGGCGGTTTCACAACGCCCTGCCCGACGTCTATGGGGATGTCGGCATATTGCAGTGCGTTCACCGTAACAGACGCGCCCGAAAGCGTCTCGGCTTGTCCGTTTTGTTCAGCCGTAAAACGAAGTGTGCCGAGCTTCTGCTTTTTCGGTTTCCCTGCGGGAAGCGTAAACGAGCCTTTATAAGTCACATAGCCTGTCCCGTCTGCGGTTTCTTCGGACGGCACAAGAGAAACGGTGGTTTTACCGAGGGTTACGGTTACCGTTGCACCCTGCACCGCTTCGGCAGAAACCTCTAACACCATGCCGCCGTCTGCGGAAAGATTCTTGTTCGGCGAGGCTGCCCGCAGAAGCACAGGGGCTTCGGTGGTCGGCTCCGCAGTGGTGTCCTCGGGAAGCGGCTCCGACGCGCTTTCCGTTTCCGAAACGGTCTCCTCCGAAAACGCCGGGGCATGCACCGTCTCTGAAAGCCAACCCTGAAAAATCGCCGTAAACGCAATCGGCACGCTCAACAGCAAAAGCACCAGCGCACCTATCCATTGCTTTTTATATGTATGCATTGTATGTCGGTTCGTCCCCCCTTTCATTTGATTATGTACTTTCTTCGATTATTTTTATTGTAACACATTTCTGAAATTTTTCCACTCTTTTTTCATAATTTCGGCGGAATCCGACATGTAAATGCTGGAATAGGTATAAAGCGCAAACCCGCCGTAATGCGGTAAAGTGCGGCAAAGTTTCAGCTGACGCGCCAAAATATCTTCCTGCTGTGTCCATTCGAGTGCACCTGTGCCTGCGTGTACATCCTCTTTGCCGCATTTGTATGCCGCCAGCCCGAAGCACAGAGAAACATTCGGCGCGAAACGCAGATTCGCCCACTCTGCGGCGGTTTTTTCAAACGGCTTAGCGGCATTTTCAAAGCCGTAATACAACTGCGGCATCAAAACGTCCAAAAATCCGGGCTCGCGCGCCCAGCGCTCGACATCGGCATACAGATTGTCATGATTTTTCCGAATGTCCCCGCCGGGGCTTATCACCAGCTGTGTCTGCGGATTTTGCGCTTTTATCGCCGCATACAGCGCGCTTACAAACATGCTCACATTTTCCCGCCGCCAATCGTCCTGCGAAAGTCTGCCGCCTGCCTGCTGATAGGATGCATAGGAGGCGGCATCTACGGACGGGTCATTCGTCGGGTAAAAATAGTCGTCCATATGGATTGCGTCTATGTCGTATTTCTGCAAGATTTCACGCACGCCGTTAATAATCAGTGTTTGCGCTTCCACAGACGAGGGATTGAGATAAATTCCGTCCTCGACCAACAGCAAATTCTCTGTTTTTCCTGCTTCGTACCACTGCTTTGCAGGATTGTTATCGCTCAATTTTTCCCATTCCGCAGACAAAAGCACGCGATACGGGTTAATCCATGCCTGTACGGAAAGATTCTGCGCCTTCGCCGCCGCCAAGAAAATCCCGAGCGGGTCATAGTCCACCCCCTGTCCCTGTGTTCCCGTCAGATATACACTCCACGGAAACAGCTCGGACGCGTAAAACGCATCGCAAAACGGGCGCACATGCACAATCACGGTATTCATGCCCGATTCGCGGATATTTCGGCACATCTCCTCCGATTTATTTTGAAAATCCGTCTGTGTCCCGCCGCCCAATGATTTCATGGACAGCTCATTGTAATTCACCCATACCGCACGAACCTCTTCGCTCGCCGAAACCGTCGGCGGTGTCGCCGGCATCTCCTGCGGCGGCTGTACCTGCGCACTCTGCCGAAGAAAGAAATATATTGCACCCGCCGCCGCGGCAATAAAGAGCACTGCCAAAAGAAACCGTTTTTGCATATTGTAAACCCCTTTGACTTTTTAACAAGCACATAATATAATAAGTGTGGTGATATTATGGTTTTGGAAGCAAAAATTTTGCTTGTCTATTGTATTTGTATTTCTGTCGTAGGGGTATTTATGACAGTTTACGATAAATGCGCCGCAAAGCGCAAAAAAAGAAGAGTACCCGAACGGACTCTTCTTGCTTTGGGAATATTGGGTGCAGCACTGCCGATGTATGTAACCATGCACATCATTCGGCACAAAACACGGCACAAAAAATTCATGTGGGGACTGCCTGTAATCATTTCGGTGCAAATCGGGCTTTTGTATATGTGGTATATCTACCTGCCCATGCCGCTGTAAATATCAGCTCTTATCTTTTTCGGCTTTCGGTTTATCGGAGCCGATTTTTCTTTCTTCGCCTTTCAGAATCCGTTTGATGTTGGAACGGTGCATAAACACAATCAATACGGCAACCAGCGCAGTGGAAACCGTCGGTACAAGCGTCGGTTCGCCTTTACAATAATAAATCCCGAACGTAATAAACGGCAAAAAAACGCCCGAAATAATGGAAGCAAGAGACACCATTTTGCTTGTAAACACCACAACAAAAAACGGAATCATGACAAGCGGAAAAGTAAGCGGTGCAAGCGCGGTGGTAGCGCCGAGTGCGGTTGCCGCCCCCTTGCCGCCCTTAAATTTAAAATAGACGGGAAACATATGCCCGACGACTGCAAAAAACAGCGCAATATACGCGCAAAGCTGTGCGTCGCCTGAAAAGCTCAGCACATATTTTGCCAAAAGCACCGCCGCAGAGCCTTTAAGCGCGTCAAAAACAAACACAAATGCCGCCGCGCGCTTGCCGAACGTGCGCAGGGTATTGGTCATACCCGCGTTGTTTGAGCCGTAGTCGCGAATATCCTTTTTGTATTTTACCTTGGAAAGAATAATGCCGAAGCTCAAAGAACCGAGCAAATACGCAACTGCCGCAGAGAGAATATAAGAAAGCATATCTTGAAAAGCACCTCTGTAAAATCTTTAGTATATTGCAAATTATTATAAAAAGAGGCTGTCCGTTTGTCAATAGGTGTATTTTGACGAAAAAGTGCGGATTCAGGAATATTTAAGGAATTTTTGCCTTTACTTTTGCAGGATACTATGCTATTCTTTTGAAGATAAAATAAACTCAGGAGGTTATCCATGCAACTTGTTTACAACATCAAAGACAAACCGAAATTCGGACAGCTGATTGTGTTCGCATTTCAGCAGCTGCTGGCAATTCTTGCGGCAACCATCGCCGTGCCGTCCATTGTCGGCAACGGGATGTCGCAGTCTGCGGCACTGTTCGGCGCAGGTATCGGCACAATCGTCTATCTGCTTTTCACAAAATTCAGAAGCCCTGTATTTCTCGGCTCCTCGTTCGCCTTTTTAGGCTCTATGTTCTCCGCCTTTGCAGGTGCGGCTTCGGCAGAAGCGGGCTATGCGGGCATTATCCTCGGCGCTGTATTTGCGGGTCTTGTATATGTCGTCATTGCACTGGTGATTAAATTTGCAGGCGTTGCATGGATTGACAAGCTGATGCCCGCCGTGGTCATCGGACCGACAGTTGCCATCATCGGTCTTTCGCTCGCGGGCAACGCCGTCAGCGACCTCACCTTGGGCAAGGTTATGGCGGAAGTGCCCACACAGGAAATCGTAGACGGTGCGATTGTGGAAGGTACATCCTTCGTTTCCGCCGCAAGCCCCTATGTCGCGCTTGCCTGCGGACTTGTAACCCTCTTTGTGGTTATGCTTTGCTCGGTATTCGGTAAAAAAATGGCAAAGCTCATTCCGTTTATCATCGGTATTCTTGCGGGGTACGCCGCGGCGGCAATTTTCACCGTCATCGGTCTCAAAACAAACAACACCGCATTGCAGGTAATCGACTTCAGCGTTTTCAGCAACATGAAGCTTTTCGCGATTCCCGACTTTTCGTTCCTGATGGCGGCAAAAGGTCTTTCCGCTGTAAACGGAAAATACATTGCAACCGTTGCAGTCGCCTATGTGCCTGTTGCATTCGTCGTTTTCGCAGAACATATTGCAGACCATAAGAACCTCTCCTCGGTTATCGGTCAGGACCTTCTGAAAGAGCCGGGACTGCACAGAACGCTGCTCGGCGACGGCGTCGGCTCTATCGCGGGCGCGCTCTTCGGCGGCTGCCCGAACACCACCTACGGCGAATCCGTCGGCTGTGTCGCCATTACGGGCAACGCTTCTGTCATTACCATTCTTGCAACCGCGGTTATGGCAATCGTCATTTCGTTCTTCGGACCGTTCGTCACTTTCCTTGCAACGATTCCGAACTGCGTCATGGGCGGCGTCTGCGTGACGCTTTACGGCTTTATTGCCGTGTCAGGTCTGAAAATGATTCAAGACGTTGACCTCGGCGAAAACAAAAACCTCTTTGTGGTTGCCGTCATTCTGATTTGCGGTATCGGCGGGCTTACCGTCAGCTTCGGTCAGGTGACGCTCACCTCTATCGCCTGCGCCTTGATTCTCGGTATCATCACGAATTTAATTCTCGGCAAAGCCAAAACCGCCAAAGCGAAATAATTCTTGTGTAATCGAATAAAAGCAGATGCTTTAAAACATCTGCTTTTATTTTTATATTTGCATATAAAAAGAGGGATTTTTATGATTTATACCGTCCAAAACAAATATCTGAAAGTCCGTGTCGCGCAGTTCGGCGCTGTGCTCACAAGCATACAGTCCCAAGAAAGCGGACACGAATTTTTATGGCAGGGCGACAAATCCGTCTGGAACGGGCAGTCCCCGATTCTGTTTCCGATAATCGGAAAACTGCTTGACGACAAATGCCGCATTGACGGCAGGGAATATGAAATCATCCGCCACGGGCTTGCACGGCACAGAGAATTCCAGTGCATTGCCGAGCGCGAAAACGAGCTTGTATTTTTACAGAAAAGCGACGAAGAAACCAAAAAAGCCTATCCGTATGACTACGAATTGTATATTACCTTTACAATAGACAAAAACAGTCTCACCGTCACGCATATGGTCAAAAACCCGAATGCGAAAACCATGTATTTTTCACTCGGGGCGCATCCCGCGTTCAACTGCACGCTTGGGGACAAATTGGTTTTTGAAAAGCAGGAAACGCTTGTCAGCGAACGCATTGACCATGATTCCGTGATTACAGGCGAAACGGATTTGATTCTTGAAAACAGCGATACCCTGTTGCTGACAGAACACCTGTTTGACAAAGACGCACTGATTTTTGAGGGCGTGCAGTCCGATTTTGTTACACTGCACCGAGAAGCGGCGCGCACGAAAATACGCTTTACCTTTGGTGATGCGCCGTTTCTTGCGATTTGGGCAAAGCCTGCCGCACCGTTTGTCTGTATTGAACCGTGGTACGGTGTAAACGACAGCTACGACAGAAAAGACGATTTTTCCGAGAAACGCGGAATTGTCGCACTGCCCGCAGGCGGGGAATTTTCTTTCTCCTGGAAAGCGGAATTTTTTGAAAATACGGAAACAGAGGTGAAATAAAAATGCATATCCCGCAATGTGAAACCAACGCAGTGGAGATTTTGGATTTTGCCCCTGCTTTGGAAAGTGCCTTACAGCCTGCCGATGATTACGATGTTGCACGCTGGCTGTTTGTGCCGAACAAATATGACGAATACCGTTACATATTGGGCACACGCGGGGAAAATCCGCTCATTTGCTACGGCATCAATCCCTCTACCGCCGCGCCCGATGCGCTCGACAACACCCTGAAATCCGCCGAACGCATTGCACTGCACAACGGCTTCGACAGCTTTATTATGCTCAATGTCTACGCCCAGCGCGCCACCGACCCCGACGATATGGAACGGAATTTCAACGCCCGTTTGCACGAAGAAAACAAGAAAGCATTCCGATATGCGCTCACCTTATGCCACGGCGAACACCCGACGGTTTGGGCGGCTTGGGGCAACATTGTGGAAAAGCGCAAATATTTGAATCTCTGCCTGTCTGAAATTATTGCCATCGGAAACGCCCATAACGCAAAATGGGTTTCGGCGGGCAAAATTTCCGTAAAAGGACATCCGCACCATCCGCTGTATTTGAAGAAAGACAGCCCCTTAGACTTATTTGATATGGAAAGTTATCAAAAGCGGTTTGTATAGTCTGTTCTTTTGTGCATCAGTACAATAGCACAAAATAAGTTTTGATTCAAATCCGCAGGACGGCACTGTACCGTTCTGCGGATTTTTGCGGACTGCGGCGGGTAAATATCCGCACAGATACCCCCCACAGCCTGAGAAAATCACAAATTATTGCAGTCTTTTTGAAAAACATCCAAAAAGTGAAAAGACATACCGACGCAGTCTGCCCGTTCGCAGATTTGGAAATGGTACTGCATATACAGTGAGAATTCCGAATCGCTGAAATCATTTATTGCGTCGCAGAAAAATTCAGACAGCATATCCGTGCCGACAAAGTGCAGTCGGTGTACAGGGAATTTGCGCATCAGGCAGTCGATATCCGTTTTGCGTGAAAAGGCGAATACAATTTCGGGAAACGGCTTTATTTGAAAATTTTCGGTGAGTGTATTGCTTTTCCGAAATTCTGCAATTTGTCGCTGCAAAAACAGATTGTAAACGGTTGTATCATTGTTGCAATATGCCGCGAAAATTATGCCGTTCGGTTTTGCCGCACGTATTGCCTCGGCAAGTGCCTTCGATTTGTCAGCTTCACTGAACAGATGATACATCGGACCGAGCAACAGAACGATATCGTAAGTATCGCTGTCTATAAAATCCAAATCCACAGCGTTTCCTTTATAAATATGTAAATTGCTGTTATTCTTTGATTTTCGCTTTAAAATCTCAATATGCTTCGGCAACAGCTCAACGGCGTCGACGGAATACCCCTGTTTTGCAAGGGCGCAGGAATACCGCCCCGTCCCCGCACCGATTTCCAAAATACGCGCCCCTGAAAACAGATATTTTTGTATATAGTGCATCGTCGTCAGATATTCTGTCTCATGGCTTTTGCGCAGAAACCGTGCGTCTTCATCATATTGCGCATAGTACGCTTCAACATAATTCATAAAATCGCTCCTGTTCCGACGCGCACGAGGTCAGCCAATCCTCTTTTAAAATGCCGTATCTTTGGCTGTCGCCCGTGCCGAAGCCCGCTTTATAATAATGCTGTTTGAAAATGCCCTCTTTGCGCATACCGAGCTTTTCCATCACGCGCCCCGATGCAGGGTTGCGCGTGTCATGCGCGGTATAAATACGGTGGAAATTCACCTCGTTAAATAAAAATGCAACAACCGCACGTGCGGCTTCTGTCATCATACCCTGATTCCAATAGGGGAAGTCAATCTGCCAACCGAGTCCTGCATCCCAAAGCCCGTCGGACTGCACCACGTTGATACTGCCGATAACTGTGCCGTCAAGTTCAATCGCCCAATTATATTTGTCTTTTTCTTTGGATTCCTGCGCCCACAAGTCGGCAATTTGCTGGGATTCTTTTAAGTTTCGGTGCGTTTGATAGCTCAAATAGCGCGTCACTTTCGGATTCCCCGCAAAGCGGTATATATCTGCCGCATCTGTACTGCGAAATGGGCGGAGCAATAACCGCTCTGTGCGAAGGGTCTGTGTGCCCTTATGGTGTGTCAATTCTTCTCCGTCCTTTGTCCAAATCACTTCTCTGCACCGAAACGTGACACTGCCGTCAAATTTTTGATAGGTGCTGTGGTGATGGAATACAAGCCCGCATTTTTCCAAAACGTGTCCGCTGGCGGTATTTTCCACAGCGTGGCAGGAACCGATTTTCACAGCACCCAAATCAACTTTTGCAAATCGAATCATCTCCTGCGCCGCCTCGGTGGCGTAGCCTTTGCCCCAGCTTTGATGCCGCAGGTTGTAGCCGACACGCCATTGCTGACGGTCAGTTTC
Source organism: uncultured Oscillospiraceae bacterium (assembly GCA_900540295.1). Classification (GTDB taxonomy): domain Bacteria; phylum Bacillota; class Clostridia; order Oscillospirales; family Acutalibacteraceae; genus Fimenecus. The sequence continues at coordinate 3,028 of UQFM01000053.1, read as the reverse complement.
CCAATAGACGCCGCCCGAGCCGATGAGTTCACCGCTTGTCTTTTCCACAAAGCCGAAATCGTAATCCGCATCGGAACTGTGGTCAATGCTTCGTAGCCATTCGAGTGTTGTGTCTATCGTTTCGTGTTTTGGGTATATCATATATTTTGCGACGCGTTCGTCGCTTGCCCACGCGAAAACCGCAGGCGCGTCTTCTACGCACAAAGGTCTTAAAATTAACCGTTCGGTTTCTAAAATCGGTGTGTACATATACATTTCTCCTTGTTTAAAATTTTGTTCGCTTATTTCCTGACGCGTCTTGAGAAAACAAACGAAAATATATAAAAAACCGCCGATGCGTTATGCATCGGCGGTGTGAAGAGCAAATTTAAAAAATCTGTTATTCAAAAGCCCGATGAACACAACGCAAATAAGCCGACTGCGGCGTGCGCGTCGGACGGTTTCATATTCATCGGGAAAAGATGCAATTGCACAGTGTTCACCTGCCTTTCATTTTGATTCAGTATAACACACAATTTCGGTTTGTCAACAAAAATTTTAAAATACCGGGTGAAGAATCTGCTTCACTCGGTATTTTTGTTTCACATCTGTTCCGATTCAGCGAAATACAAACAGCTTTTCTACGGGAATTTCAAATAAGTCCGCGATATCAAAAATAATATCCAAAGAAACCCCTGCGTTGGCAAGCTCAATTTTGCTGACGGTAGTACGGTCAATATCCAATTTCTCGGCAAGACCCTCCTGTGTGTAACCGTTGAGCTTTCGGTAATAGGCAATATTCAGCCCCAAAAGGCGGTATTTCTGTTTATGACTTAATTTCATTTCAATCACCGAAAAAATAATACATGAAAATTTTTGCCGATTACAGAGAATAAAAAACCTTAAATTATGCTTGATATTCTACATTTTAAGAATTAGAATAAAGAAAACGCAAAAAAGGTCGATTTTATGCATCGGGATATTTTAAAAACACGGAAAGCAGATAAACACAGGCTTCCCCGAACCAAAGCGGAAATGCACAGCCGTAAGCTGCAAATTGCACAAATCTTAGGCTTGAGTGCGTTGGTGTTCGCCTTATTTTTCTCATTACTCGGTCTTTTATGCGGCTGTGTCGGTATCTGCAAGCTGAACGCCGTGTCCCCTTCGGTAAAATCAGCGGAATACGGCAGTGCGCGTTTGGCGGTTGGATTCGGGTTTGCATTATCCGTGCTGATGCTGCTTGCAAAGTCTGCTGTTTTTTTATTTTTGATTGAAGTTTTTTAACTTTTTCTTAGAACTCTGTGAACGGTTTTAACGGATTTTATATTTTCTCTTCATCTTTCTGTAATCGGGGCAGGATATACTATAGACATACTAATTCACAGGAGAAACGGTTATGAATATTTTAGTCACCTTAGATTCCAATTATGTCACGCCCTTGTGTACAATGCTTTCCTCGCTGATTCGTTCTAATCCGCGCACAGCGTTTGATATATATGTCGCATATGCGCACTTAACAGAAGCGGATTTTCAGCGAATCGGAAAAGCGGTGGACGGCAGCGGCAGCCGTATCATCGGCATTCGCGTACCCGATTCCTTATTTGAAAAAGCACCCGTATTAAAACGAATTACCAAAGCAACCTATTACCGACTGTTTGCTTCTATGTATTTGCCCGAAACACTGGAACGCATTTTGTACATCGACCCCGACACGCTGATACTCCGCGATATTTCCGCGCTGTATCATCTGCCGTTCGGCGACAACTTCTTTGCGGGCTGTACGCACATGAATTCCTTTACCAATTTTGTGCAAACCGCACGGCTCGGCATGTCGCCGAAAAACGCCTACATCAACGCGGGTGTACTGTTGATAAACCTGCGGGCACTGCGCGCCTTCTTTTCGCCGAACGATGTGTTTGATTTTGTAGAACGCCACGCATCCACGCTGTTTTTGGCAGACCAGGACGTCCTCAACGCCTTGTACGGCGACCGTATTTTGCCGTTGGACGCGGAAGTCTACAACTGCGATGAACGCGTGTACCGCCGTATTTTGAAAAAATTCGGCAAAGCGGGTGCGGAAAGTCTTGTGCGGCATAAAACCTGTATTTTGCACTACGACGGCAAATACAAGCCGTGGAAACCAAATTATAAAGGCGAGCTGATACAGTTTTATCCGCACGCGGCACGCTGTCCCTCTAAACTTTTGCGGACAAAAAGCGTATGAACAGAGCTGTAAAAAATGCAAAAGAAAAGCTGTGTGCCATGACGCGGCGGCAGTGGATATGCCTGCTTTTGCCCGTAGGCATTCTTCTCGGACTGACTGCGATTTTATATGCTGTGTTCGGCAGAAAACTGTTGGTCGTTATAGAAGACCCGCTGGCATTTCGGGCTTGGATTGACAGCCTCGGTGCATGGGGCGAAGCGACATTTGTCGGCATACGCACGGCGCAGACGGTGTTTAAATTTATTCCCGCCGAGCCTTTAGAGGTCGGCTCAGGCTACGCTTTCGGTATTTGGGGCGGACTGTTTCTATGTATGCTCGGCACGGAGCTTGGCAGTGCCGTGATTTTACTGCTTTCCAAGAAATACGGGATGCGCTTTGTTTCGCACTTTACAGACCCCGAAAAGCTGAAGGAATTTTCCTTTTTGCAGGATAACCGCAAACTGCGCCCGTTACTGTTTTTAATTTATTTTATTCCGGGTGCGCCGAAGGATTTACTAACCTATTTTGTGGCGTTTACGGACATCCGTCTGTGGGAATATTTGCTGATTACCGCCGTGGCGCGGATTCCGTCTATCATTACCTCGACCATGTGCGGTGCGTATTTCGGCGAGAAAAACTATCTCGCCGCCGTACTTGTGTACGCCGCAACCCTTGCTTTAAGCGGTATCGGCATACTCGTATACCGCCGTATTATGCACAAGGGTGCAGAAAATGGATAAAAATTTAGCTCCCCTTGTCAGGGGAGCTGTCGCGTGTAACGCGACTGAGGGGTAGTCCTGTCTCTTATACACATCTCCGAGCCCACGAGACCGATCAGTATCTCGT
>UQFM01000052.1 GCA_900540295.1 uncultured Oscillospiraceae bacterium | reverse complement strand
ACGCCTTGCGAGAGCGATAAGTTGAAAAGTGCCCGCAGGACACGCCTTTTGGGCGTGTTCTTATGCGTGCGCTATGGTTAAGGCTTACAGCTTCAGTGTAACATATAATCCGAATAATGCAACAGAATATTTACATTTTTTTAATGCATATTTTTCTGCTTTCATGTGAATTTGCAAATAAAACGGTGTTTAGGGGTTTGCCGTGTATACAAAAATATTATACGAACTCTTACTCCCACTCCACTGTTCCCGGGGGTTTCGAGGTGATGTCGTAGACGACGCGGTTGACGTGTTCCACTTCGTTGGTGATGCGGTTGGAAACCTTGGCGAGCAAATCGTAGGGAATCTGCGCCCAGTCCGCCGTCATAAAGTTGTCGGTGGTCACAGCGCGCAGGGCGATGAGATGGTCGTAGGTTCTGTGGTCGCCCATCACGCCGACGGTTTTCACGTTCGGCAGAACGGCGAAGAATTGGCTTAACTGTTTCTCGTAGCCCGTTTTTGCCATTTCCTCGCGGAAAATCGCGTCTGCGTCCTGCAAAATGCGCACCTTTTCGGCTGTGATTTCCCCGATGATACGCACGCCGAGTCCCGGCCCGGGGAACGGCTGACGCCAAACAAGCTCTTTCGGAATGCCGAGCTTTTCACCGACGGCACGGACCTCGTCCTTAAATAAATCGCACAGCGGTTCAATCACGCCCTCAAATTCGATATCTTCAGGCATTTTGACGCGGTTATGATGCGTTTTGATAACGTCCGCGTCGCCCTTGCCCGATTCAATGCAGTCGGGATAAATCGTACCCTGCGCAAAGAAGCCCTTGTCCGCTTCTCTGCGGATTTCGTTCCAAAATACATTGTAAAATTCCGTGCCGATGATTTTGCGCTTTTCTTCGGGGTCGGTCACGCCTTTGAGCTTTTCCAAAAAAGTATCCTGACAGTTGACGCGCACAAAGGTCATATCGAAAAGCGTGGTGAAGGTTTTTTCGACGAAATCGCCCTCATCCTTGCGCATTAACCCTTGGTCGACGAATACACAGGTAAGCTGTTTGCCGACAGCGCGGGAAAGCAGTCCCGCCGCGACAGAGGAATCTACACCGCCCGAAAGACCGAGAATCACTTTTTTATCGCCGATTTTTTGCCGCAAAGACTGTACGGTGTTTTCAATAAAATCGTCCATCACCCAGTCACCCGTACAGCGGCAGATGACATACAGGAAATTGTGCAGTACCGCTTTGCCGAACTGCGAATGTGTCACTTCGGGGTGAAACTGTACGGCATAGAGGTTCTCTTCCTGATTTTCCATGGCGGCGCAGGGACAGTCGGCAGTTGTACCAACGGTTTGAAAGCCTTCGGGGACTTCCGAAATATAGTCCGTATGGCTCATCCACATTACGCTTTTTTCGGGGATGCCCTTAAACAGCGGACTTTTGGTGTTGACCGTCACGTCGATTTTGCCGTATTCCGACACGGGCGCGGTTGCCACTTTACCGCCGCGCATCCACGCGACAAGCTGGCAGCCGTAACAAATGCCGAGCACGGGAATTCCCAACTCCAAAATTTCTTTCGGATAATGCGGTGATGCCGAATCGTACACGGAATTCGGTCCGCCTGTGAAAATAATGCCCTTGTAGTGCCGTGCCTTGATTTCCGCAAGCGGCGTGGTATAGGGGAGAATTTCGGCATACACGTTGTTGTCGCGCACACGGCGCGCAATCAGCTGGTTGTACTGCCCGCCGAAATCCAAAACCAAGATTTTTTCCATATCGGTCTTCCTAACATAGTTTAATTCAAATATTATATACAATTTACGTACATGTTGCAAGAGGGAGAAGGCAAAGAATATATGGGTTTTATTCTATGGATTTGTGCAGATTTTTACATTTTTTTGTCGGAACCGCGCCCTGAATTTATAAATTCTGTTTTTTCCGATATTTCGTATTGATAATTTTTCCCTGCGGTGATAAAATAAGCGAAAATGGGGAAATATTGATTTTTCGATTTTTCCTAAAAAGCATAAAAAAGGTGATGAGACCTATGCAAATGACATTTCGCTGGTTTGGCGCGGAAAAGGACACCGTAACGCTTGCGCAGATTCGGCAGATTCCGGGCGTAACGGGCGTTGTGCCTGCACTCCACTATTTGCCCGCAGGCGAGGTTTGGCCGATGGAGGATATTCTCCGTATGAAAGCGGAAATCGAAGCGGCGGGACTGACAATGGAATGCATTGAAAGCGTGAATGTGCATGAGGATATTAAAATCGGACTGCCGACGCGCGACAAGTATATTGAAAATTATAAAACCTGCATCCGCAATTTGGCGGCGGCGGGCGTAAAGGTGATTTGCTACAACTTTATGCCTGTGTTTGACTGGACGCGCACCGACCTTGCAAGCGTGATGTGCGACGGTGCGACCTGCCTTTCTTACGACGGCAAGCAGATTGAGGGCAAAAGTCCCGAGCAGATGTTTAAGGAGATTGACGACAACTCCAACGGCTACGCGATGCCCGGCTGGGAAACGGAGCGTATGCCCGAAATCAAGGAACTGTTTGAGAAATACAAAAACGTAACCGAGGACGACCTTTGGAACAATCTGATTTATTTCTTAGAGCAGATTATGCCCGTCTGCGAGGAATGCGACGTGAAAATGGCGATTCATCCCGATGACCCGCCATGGGGAATTTTCGGTCTGCCCCGCATTATCACAAATCTGGACGCGCTCAAAAAGCTGTTAAACGCCGTGCCGAGCAAATATAACGGATTGACTTTTTGCACAGGGTCTCTCGGTGCAAATCTGCAAAATGATTTGCCCGCGATGATTCGTGCCGTCGGTGACCGTATTTATTTTGCACATTTGCGCAATATTAAAGTAGAGGACAGACATTTCAACGAAACCGCACACGAAAGTGCGGCGGGTTCTCTCGATATGTATGAAATTGTCAAGGCTTTGCAGGACGTTGGCTTTGACGGCTATATCCGTCCTGACCACGGCAGAATGATTTGGGGCGAGGTTGCACGCCCGGGTTACGGGCTTTTTGACCGTGCGCTGGGTGCGGCATACCTCAACGGTCTGTGGGAAGCTACGGAAAAATCGAAATAAGGGATTTTGCAATTGTCCCGCGGACGGCTGAAGACAGCCGTCCCTACGGAAGAACGCTCTATTTTCTGAAAGCAGAAAGGAATTTGAAATATGATACACGAAAATTTAAAAGGCAGAGTTGCGGTTGTCACAGGCGGCGGCGGTGTGATTTGCGGCGATTTTGCGAAAGCACTCGGCAGACAGGGCGTGAAAGTCGCTGTACTCGATTTAAACGAAGCGGCGGCGCAGGCGGTTGCCGATGAAATCACAGCGGCGGGCGGCGAAGCGATTGCCGTCGGATGCAATGTTTTGGAGCCTGAAAGTATGGAACAGGCGCGCGCGATTGTCAATGAAACCTTTGGCACGTGCGACATTCTGTTAAACGGTGCGGGCGGGAACAATCCGAAAGGCACGACCACGAAAGAAACCTTGGAAAAAATCGACCTTACACAAAAGGACGAAAATGTGAAAACCTTTTTCGACCTTGACCCGCAGGGCATTTCGTTTGTGTTCAACTTGAATTTCTTGGGCACACTCATTCCGACACAGGTGTTTGCCCGCGATATGGCGGAGAAAGAAAACACCTGCATTGTCATGGTGACTTCCATGAATGCATTCCGTCCGCTGACAAAGATTCCCGCATATTCTGCGGCAAAGGCGGCAGTGGCAAACTTTACGCAGTTTATGGCGGTGCATTTTGCCGAGGTCGGTATCCGCGTGAATGCCATCGCGCCCGGGTTCTTCTCCACCAATCAGAATAAAACGCTTCTTTGGAATGCAGACGGTACGCCGACGGCACGCACAGGCAAAATCCTTGCCGCAACTCCGATGAAACGCTTCGGCGAGGCAGAGGAGTTAGAGGGTTCGCTTTTGTTCCTTTGTGACGAGCGCTATTCGAGCTTCATTACGGGCACAACCATCGCTGTGGACGGCGGATTCAACGCGTATTCAGGCGTATAAAGGGAGAACGCAATATGGATTTACAGTTAAAAGAGCAGGGCACATATGTTTACGATATGATTTCCTTGGGCGAAATTATGCTGCGCTTAGACCCCGGTGAGGGACGCATCAAAACCGCGCGTTCTTTCCGCGCATGGGAAGGCGGCGGCGAATACAATGTTGCGCGCGGACTGCGCCGTTGCTTCGGTATGAAAACGGCGGCGGTAACGGCGCTTGCGGACAACGAGGTCGGCAGATTGGTAGAGGATTTTATGCTACAGGGCGGTGTGGATACCTCGCTGATTCAGTGGCGCGCCTATGACGGTATCGGCAGAACCGTCCGCAACGGCTTGAATTTTACCGAGCGCGGCTACGGCATCCGCGGTGCAGTCGGTGTATCTGACCGCGGCAATACGGCGGCGTCGCAGTTAAAAGCAGGCGACATCGACTGGGAGTATGTTTTTGGCACGCTGGGTGTGCGCTGGCTGCACACAGGCGGTATTTTCGCGGCGCTGTCCGATACAACGGCGGACGTTGTGATTGAAGCCGTCAAAACGGCAAAAAAATACGGCACTGTGGTTTCTTACGACCTCAACTACCGTCCGTCCCTTTGGAAAGACATCGGCGGTAAGGAAAAGGCACAGGCGGTCAACCGTGAAATCGCGAAATATATTGACGTTATGATTGGCAACGAAGAGGACTTCACCGCGTGCCTCGGATTTGAGGTTGAGGGCAATGACGAAAATCTCAAATCGCTCAATATTGAGGGCTATTACAAAATGCTCGGCGAGGTTGTCAAGGTGTATCCGAATTTCAAGGTGATTGCGACGACGCTTCGCACCGTGAAAACCGCAACGGTCAACGATTGGTCGGCTATCTGCTACGCAGACGGCAAAGTGTATAACGGTTTGTCGCTTCCCGGGCTTGAAATTTTAGACCGCGTCGGCGGCGGCGACAGCTTCGCTTCGGGACTTATCTACGGACTGATGACCACAGGCGACCCGCAGAAAGCGGTCAACTACGGTGTGGCGCACGGCGCACTCGCGATGACTACCCCCGGCGACACCTCTATGGCGTCCCTCAAGGAAGTAGAAAATATCGTCGGCGGCGCAGGGGCGAGAGTGCAAAGATAATTTTTTAAAATAAAAAATAACGCTCCCTCTCCGAGGGAGCTGTCGAGCAAAGCGAGACTGAGGGAGTAAATATGTCCTTACCGTATAATAAAGATTTAATCCCTTACGCAAAAGAACTGCGAAAAAATGCTACACCGTGGGAACGGAAATTGTGGTATTATTTTCTAAAAGACTACCCCATCCGTTTTCAGCGGCAAAAAGTGATTGATGATTTTATTGCGGATTTTTATTGCCATCAAGCAAAGCTGGTTATAGAATTGGACGGCGGCGGGCATTTTACTTCGGAGCAGAACCGCTATGATGTGAAGCGCACAGAGCAATTACGCACACACCACTTGAAAATTCTGCGTTTTACAAATTTAGATATTGATAAAAATTTCTATGAGGTGTGTTCTTGCATCGACAGAGAAGTGAAACTTCGCATTGCAGACAAGTAACTCCCTCAGTCGCCTGTGGCGACAGCTCCCTCAAAGAGGGAGCGTTCAAGGCTTAGATTATAGTTTTTTGGAGTGAAAACAATGGACAAAGAAAAAATCATTACCCGCATTCAGGACTGCGGCATTGTTGCCGTGGTGCGTGCGGAATCCGTAGACAAGGCGATTCGCATTACCGACGCGTGCATTGAAGGCGGTGTGGCGGCGATTGAGCTGACCTTCACCGTACCGCATGCGGATAAGGTGATTGAAGAACTTGCAAAACGCTATACTCCCGAGGAAATTATTCTCGGCGCGGGCACGGTGCTGGACGCAACCACGGCGCGTATCGCAATGCTGTCGGGCGCGGAATATATTGTCAGTCCCGCTTTGGACTTGGATACTTTACATCTGTGCAACCGCTACAGAGTGCCGATGATGCCGGGCATTATGAGTGTGCGCGAGGGGCTTTTGGCGATGGAAAACGGCGCGGATATTCTGAAGGTATTCCCCGCCGACCTGTTCGGCCCGAAAATTATCAAGGATATCAAAGGTCCGATTCCGTATGCAAAAATGATGCCGACAGGCGGCGTCGATGCCGATAACGTCGGTGAGTGGATTAAAGCGGGCGCGGTTGCTGTCGGCGCAGGCTCGTCCTTGACCGCAGGCGCAAAAACAGGCGATTACAAAAAGATTACCGAAACAGGCAAACGCTTTGTGGAAAATATTAAGCTAGCACGCGCCCAAATGGCGGCGAAATAGTTTCTTTTCCGCAATGCCGCGTTGCATGCAAGCTAAAATTCTTTTAAAATACCGAATAACGCTCCCTCTTTGAGGGAGCTGGCACGGCGAAGCCGTGACTGAGGGAGTCTGTCTGTTTTCATCCGTGTTTTGAAGACGTAGAAAACCACTCCCTCTGATGAATGTGCTAACCTTTTCTGTTTCCTTATTTGGAAATGGATTTTTAGAGAAAAAATACATAAAAAGGAAGTTGTTCAGCAATGGAAAAAACAGTTTTAGTCGAGACCTCCGCACGTCACGTACACGTGACCAAAGAAACTTTGGAAACTTTATTCGGCGCAGGCTATCAGCTTACAAAGAAAAAGGATTTGTCACAGCCCGGGCAGTTCGCCTGCGAGGAGCGTGTGCAGGTCATCGGACCGAAGGGCAGTTTTCCCGCGGTTTCGATTTTAGGTCCGGAGCGCCCTGCGGATCAGGTGGAAATCTCCGCTTCCGATGCGCGTTCCATCGGGGTTGTTGCGCCCGTGCGTGAGTCGGGGGATATTGCCGACAGCGGTGCGTGCAAATTGGTCGGACCAAAAGGCGAAGTCGAACTGAAAGAAGGCGTTATCGTTGCGAAGCGCCATATACATATGACGCCCGAAGATGCAGAGAAATACGGCCTTTCCGACAAACAGGTTGTGTCTGTTGAAATTAAATCGGCAGAGCGTTCTCTGGTGTTCGGCGATACCGTGGTACGTGTCAGCCCCAGTTATGCGCTTGCCATGCATATTGATACGGATGAATCCAATGCCGTGATGGCGCCTGCGGGCACGCTCGGCGTGATTCTTTGAGGTGCTGCTTATGCCGCAGGAGTTTGTAAAATCAAATGTTCGCCGCAAAATTTCCGTGCGTGAAATTGTTCTGTGCGGGATGTTTGCCGCCGTTACCGCCGTGCTTTCGCAAATTTCCGTGCCGATAGGACCCGTGCCGATTTCCTGTTCTTGGATTGCCGTATTCCTGACGGGTCTGTTGCTGCCGATGCGCCCCGCAGTTCTGTCGCAAATCGTCTATTTACTGCTCGGCACCGTCGGTGTACCCGTGTTTGCGGGCTTTCAGTCGGGCGTTGCGCGCTTGGCGGGACCTACGGGCGGCTATTTGCTTGCATACCCGATTATGGTGTTCATTATCGCGGCAATGATGAAGGTTTACGATAAAAAAGTGTCGGCGAAAAAGACCCTTTCGCGCGCGCTGTTTTTGGTGGGTACACTTATACTGTCTGCTGTTGTCTGTTATACATGCGGCACGGCATGGTTCACTGTTTTTTCGGGTTCGTCCTTCGGGAAAGCATTATCTCTGACAGTTTTCCCCTTCCTTGCAGGCGATATCGCAAAAATTGCCCTGTGTACGGTATTGGCGCTTTCCGCAAGACCGCAGCTGAAAAAGGTTATGCAGGCGAAATAAGCATTTAAAAATCGGACGCTTCTTTATAGGAAGCGTCCGATTTTGTTTTGGAATCATCTCACGAGGCTCTGAAAATTCAAAGATGATAAGAACCTCGGAGAACTTTATATCCGAATCTTACAGCAGTTTTGCCGCATCCTTATCCATATAGACAACGACATCGTGATGGAACTGTAAAATGGAAGCGGGGCAGACGGGGGTGACCTCGCCGTGAATCATTGCCGCCATGGCGTCCGCTTTGGCACTGCCCGTGGCAACCAAAACAATTTTCTTCGCTTTCATAATGGAACCGACGCCCATGGTCAGCGCGTAATGCGGCATAGGATTTTCATTGAAATACATGGAGTTTGCGCTGATGGTACTCTGTGTCAGCTTAACCTTAAAAGCCCCTTTTGTAAAGCAGATGGACGGCTCGTTGAAGCCGATATGCCCGTTTCTGCCGATGCCCAGCAACTGAATATCCACCTGCGCACGGTCAAGCGCTTCGTCGTAGCGTTTGCACTCCGCTTCTACATCTGCGGCGTTGCCGTCTAAGAAATGCACGTTTTCCTCGCGGATGTCCGTGTGGTCAAACAGTTCCGTGTGCATAAAGCTGTAATAACTGTTTTTGTCCGACTTCGGCAAGTCCACATATTCATCGAGGTTATACGTCACAACATCGCGAAGGCTGACATTGCCCTTTTGATATTCACTGTATATGTACTGATAGGTCGGCACGGGACTTGCGCCTGTTGCTAAGCCTAAAACAATGTTCGGCTTTTTGTTGATTGCGTCCACAAACAGTTTGCCTGCCGCTTTGCCGATTTCCTCAGCGTTATCCATGATAAAGATTTCCATAGTCTCACCCGTATTCTTTGTAATTCTGCATTATTTTAGCATATTTTGCGCGGATTGCAAAGGATATTTGAATTTTTTTCGCATTTGCGTACAAATTCAGGAAAATATGCTATACTTTTTATATCCACAGACGCGGTAAGGAGAATTATATGGTTAGAAACGGGATTGACCTTGTAGAAATTGAACGCATTCGCCGTTCAGCGGAGAATCCTGCGTTTTTGAAAAAAGTATACGGAGAACAGGAGCATGCGGAATTGACGGTGCGAAAGTTTGCACCGCGCCATTTGGCGGGCGCGTTTGCGGCAAAAGAGGCCTTTGCGAAGGCGCTCGGCACAGGCGTCCGCGGATTTTCGCTGCATGAGGTTGAAGTACTGCATGACGCTTTGGGCGCACCGTATTTTTTGCTTTCGGGTGCGGCAAAACAGCTTGCCGAAAGTAAAAATCTGGAATTCGCTCTGAGCATTACCCATACAGACAGCCTTGCGGCGGCAATGGTTACCGCATATGAGAGAGGAGAAACAGTATGATGCGCATTCTTTCGGCAGAACAAATTAAAGCCGTCGAAGCGGCGGCGGACAAAAGCGGAATTTCCTATTTACGGTTGATGGAAAATGCGGGTGCGGCTTGCGCCAAAGCGGTACGCATGCGGTTTGACCGTACGGAGAAACGAAATGTAATTGTGCTTTGCGGCAAAGGAAAAAACGGCGGCGACGGATTTGTGGCGGCGAGGAAGCTGTATGAAAACGGCTATGCGGTACGTGTGGTGTTGGTATTGGGGATGCCCCGTGCCGAAAATGCACAGGAAATGTTCACCCGCGTAACAGAACTGGGGATTCCCGTGGATACATACGACGCGGCAAGCGAAAAACAGCGTGAACGGCTTATGGCGGCGGATATTATTTTGGATTCCGTATTCGGCACAGGCTTTGCGGGCGCACTGCCTGACGGACTTGCAGCCCTGTTTGCTTTTTTGGAAAAATGCAAGGGCTATGTAATTTCAATCGATTTACCCAGCGGTCTTTCGGCAGATTCGGGCGAATTCTTAAGCACACCCGTCCGTGCGGATTTGACCGTATCGGTTATGGCGCTCAAACGGTCACTCGTGACATATCCCGCAAGGGGATATGCAGGTGAAATTCAGGTGGTTTCCATCGGCATTCCCGAAGGACTGTACAAGCCGTATGAAAAGGAATTCGCCTTTACAGATGCAGACGTCACTGCACTGTTTCCGCCGCGCCGAGACGATGCGCACAAGGGTGATTTCGGCAAAGCCTTGGTTGTGGCGGGCAGTTATGAAATGCCCGGTGCGGCGCTTCTGTCCAGCTCCGCCGCAGTGGAGTGCGGTGCAGGTCTTGTGCGGCTGGCATTTCCCGAATGTGTCTATGCGGCGGTCACTGCCGCTTGTCCCGAGAAGGTGCTTCTGCCGCTTTGCGCCAACCGTTTCGGACGTATTTCGGCGCAAAACGGAAAAAAGCTGTCGGATGCATTATCAAGCGCAACAGCTTTGCTGATTGGGTGCGGACTCGGTGTGGATTATGACACAAAACAACTTGTCCGCATGCTTTTACAGCAGGCGGAAATCCCTGTGGTTTTAGATGCAGACGGCATAAATGCTATGGCGGACAGCATAGATATGCTAAGGGAAGTAAAAGCGCCCTTAATTTTAACGCCGCACCCCGGCGAGGCGGCGCGTCTGCTCGGCATTTCGACTGCCGAGGTGCAAAATGACCGTTTGGGAGCGTGTGCGGCGCTTTGTGAAAGAACGGGGGCTGTTGTTGTGCTGAAAGGGGCGGGGACGGTAATCTCCGCAGACGGACAACGGTTTTCCGTCAACTTAACCGGCAATTCCGGAATGGCAACAGCAGGGAGCGGAGACGTGCTGGCGGGAATGCTTCTGGGCTTTTTGTGTATCGGTCTGCCGCCGTTAGAGGCGGCGGTTGCGGCGGCGCACATTCACGGTCTTGCGGGGGATGCTGTGGCAAAGACAGCGTCTAAATGCGCGGTGACACCGACAAAAATGCTGGGGGCTTTGCCGAAATTGCTTTCCCGATTCGAATAATATACGGAGAAGGTGATTCGTCCCAATGAAACGAATTCTTTGTGTTTTGGCGGCAGGATTTTTTTTGCTCTGCTGCGGATGTCAAAATACAAAGCTGTCACAAGAAGCACAGGCGTTTCCTGCCGCATTTTCCGCATCGGTACATATCGTACACCGCGATGCCGAATTTGACGCAGTGTGTACACGCACTGCGGACGGTACGGTTACTTTGGAAATGCGTAATCCCGAAGCCATTCGGACGCTCACTTTTATACAGTCAAAGGAATCCTGTACGGTGCGCTTTTTAGGCTTGGAACTGAAAACCCCCGAAGTCCTTTTGCCGGATACCGCATTTTTAAAATTGCTGTATGCCGCCGCGGACAGTGCGCAAAACGGAACGCGCTGCGCCGTTTCCGTGCAGGGAGACAGCCGTATTTACAGCGGTATGACCGAGGCGGGAGATACTTTTCAGCTGGAACAGGATAAGGAAGACGGTTCTCTGCGCGTTTTGACGATGGACGGTCAAAAGCTTCAGGTAACATTTTCAGACTTTTTGATTGCAGAAATGTAAAAACAGGCGACCGTGCCTGTAAAACTGAACCCCGCCCTTAGTAAAAGGGCGGGGTTCAGTTTTTATGTAAGCGTTTGCGCGGTTTATTTTCCGACGGTTACGGCAAGCTCTGCCACATCTTCAAACTGCGGTTCATCGGGCGGTTCATCCTTCGGGTCACCTGTCGTGATGGCTTGCTGTAATTCACCTGCGTTACAGCGTTCCACCACGGCAAAAAACAGGGTGACAATCAAAAGATAGGGGATGGGACTGAAAATACCGGGGTTGACCAAGGACATCAGTTCCAGACTGATATACGAAAGAAATACCGTCATGTTGAACATGGTGGGCTTGCGCCATAAGAGCATCATCCGTTTAACAAACTGGTACACATATGCCGCGATACCGACAATACCGAAGCTTGCGGCGACCTGAATCGGTTCGCAGTGATACCATGCAATGGAAAAGTCCGCGCCCGCATATACATCACGGTTGCCCATGTACCCGATACCTGTGCCGAGAATCGGGTTGTTAAAGAAGTCTTCAATGCCCCGCTTGTATTGGTAATAGCGCACTTCCTGCTGTTCACCGATTAGAACGCCGTTAATCGCGGAAAGCAATCGGTCCATTGTGGAACCGAAAAAGGAGAAGAATTCGCGGGAGAAAATTAAAACGGCAAACACAAGACAGCCGCAAATGGCGATGTAGGTGAGTCTGCGCCGCTTATCGTACAGAATGAACAGCGCACAGCACATCAGCATTTCAATCGCACCGAATACAAGTCCGCCGCGTGAACCCGTCAGCAATATGCAGAAGAAGAACACAAATCCGAGCATGATGGAATACGGCTTTTTATTGCCGCGTAAAAAGGCGAACGGAATACACAGCATGAAAAACGTGGAATAATTGTTGCGCCACTGCATGAACAGCAAATCGTGCGTTTCAATTACTTCGTTGATGTGTATCAGATAAAATGCAATTGTGACAAACGAGGCAAAACAGCCCGAAATGACCATAATCAGCGTGATTTTGTCAATCAGAGAGTAGTCTTTTCGGACGGTCAAATGACTGTAAAACAGCACATACAGAAAAACCATGCCGAAGCCGAGCGCCAAGATATAAAAGACGGAAACGCCGCTGAAATATTCTTCTTTGGAAATAAAGCCCACCCCGCCGAGCACCACAGCAACCGATACAAGCAGCATCGGCAGAAGCAGCTGCCCCTTGAATTGCAGCTTGCGGGGATACAAAATAAAATGCAGAACAATGCAGACAATCAGCACAATACCGAGCGGTACGTGCTTGATAAATACGGAAAACGAGTTATAGCATTTTGCCGCCAGCAAACAGGTCAGCATGAACGGCATGAAGGTGGCGAGCATGTCATCGCTGACAACCAAGGTGATGCCGATAATCACGGCGAAACACAGCACGCCTGAAACGTTCAGTTCAAAGGTGGAAAATACAGCGGCGACCGCAAACAGGAGCATCATGTACCGCCCTGTCATCATAAATTCCCGCAGCTGTAACACCTTTGGGGAAGACAGAATTTTATGCATATAAAAGTTCCTTTTGTTAAAGTGGAATAATAAAGTCGGATTTCGCAATTTTATATGATAAGATATTCTATATTATATATGGAAATTTTGAAAAAAC
>UQFM01000051.1 GCA_900540295.1 uncultured Oscillospiraceae bacterium | reverse complement strand
GATGTGTATAAGAGACAGGCATCTATCCGATTGTCGCAGGTGCCGTAACCGAATCGCAAAGAGAAAGAATTCTTGGACATTTGAAAAATCCGCAGGAAATGTTTACCCCTGTCGGCATCAGTGCGGTGGACAGAACGGCAGGGTATTATGTGACCAACGGTTATTGGAACGGCAATGTGTGGTTGTCACATCAGTGGTTTGTTTGGAAAACCATGTTAGACCTCGGCGAAACAGACTTTGCATGGCAAATTGCAAAAACGGCACTGGACGCATGGAAACGTGAAGTAGAGTATTCTTACTATACCTTTGAAATGTTCAGTATTGAAACAGGACGCGGCGGCTGGTTTCATAATTTCGGCGGACTTTCCGCCCCTGTGAACCTTTGGTCGGCGGCTTACTTTAAACCGGGTACATATCAAAGCGGTTTCGATACGTTCTGCAAGACGGCGCAGTTTCATTCCGATTGTACCGCGTTTTCGGGTGTGTTCCGCAATTACAGTGATACGGAAAGTGCGCTACTGCTTGTTATGCAGGACAATGCGCAGTATACTGTACTGTTGAATGGAGAGCCGGCAGAATACAAAAGCCGTTTTGACGGTATGCTGGAAATAAGACTGCCTGTACGCGGAGAGGATTTGCATATTTCTGTTCAGCTGGTATAATCCTCAATGATTTTTTGAATTTCGGCATCCGTTTCGGCACATATACCTGCGGTGATTAAGCTTCGTTCGTCATCGGGGAGAGAGTCCAAATAGACGTCAAAAATTTCTACGGGCATGGCATAGCCGCGCTGATACAGTGCGAGTTTTCCCTGGTACTGCGAAAATGTATACTGCGGCTGTATTGTTTGTGCTGTTGTGGTGGTTTGCGCCGCGTCTTCTCCGGCATTAAGTGAAAAATAGCCTGTCAACGCAATCATCAGCAGTCCGCATACGGAAATTAAAATACATTTTTGTAAAGTTTTTTGCATTTTATACACGTCCTTTCGGATATGACTACCTTTTATATTTTGGCAAAGTTTTGCTTTTTTATTAAAATTGCGTGAAAATTGGAAATTTTTAATGAAATACAGGCAAAAATATGTTACAATACCATTGTCTGCCAAAAGATATGTCCAATATTATTCGATTTTATGCTGACGGAGGATTTCTATGGCTATCAATCGAAGCGAACAGAATACGCAAAAGCGCAAAAAGCCGATTACTCAAAAACAGCGTGTAACGATAACGGCTTTGCTTGCGCTTGTGCTTACGGCGATACTGACTGTGTCCACGGTCGGTATATATGTGTTGTCGTTTATGGTTTCTTATGTGAACGGGGAACCGAAAGTGAATTTAGAGGAATATAAAGAAAACCAAGACCAAACCACATTTATTTACGCTTACGACGCCAATAATGAGGTGACGGAAATTGCGCGTTTGCACGGTGAACAAAACCGTGTTTGGGTGACCTATCGGGAAAATCCCGATGAAAGCGTCATTCCGCAGGATCTCGCCAATGCATACATCGCATTGGAAGACAAGCGTTTTTATGACCATAAAGGTGTGGACTGGTTCAGAACCATGTCCGCAGTCATCAAAGACAGGGGGCAAACAGGCGGCTCTACATTAACGCAGCAGTTAATTAAAAATCTGACGGGAGAAAATAAGCGCACATTAAACCGTAAGTTTTATGAAATTTTAATGGCGCTGAACCTTGAAAAAAATGTTTCCAAAGAAACGGTTTTGGAAGCCTATATGAATACGGTTTACATGCACCACGGCTGTTACGGTGTGCAGACGGCTTCCGAAAAATATTTCGGCAAAAATGTGCAGGATTTGAATTTGGCGGAATGTGCATCCTTGGCGGCGATTACACAAGCGCCGTCACAAAACGACCCGCTTCTGCACCCCGATAAAAACCGTAAACGTCAGCTAACCTGTTTGGAAAATATGAGAGAACAGGGAAAAATTACACAGGAACAGCACGATGAGGCTGTGGCATATGAAATGATTTTCACCAACAGCGAAAATTATGTGCCGTCGGAAGAGCTTGCCTCTAAAAAGACAAAAACCGAAAATGCGGTTTGGAGTTACTATGTCGATTATGTAATTCAAAGTGTGCGCGATGATTTAATTGATCAATACGGTTATACGCCCTCACAGGCTTCTTCTACAATTTATTCGGGCGGTTTGCGCATTTACTGTGCTGTCGATTTGCGGATTCAGGAAGCGATGGAGTCCGTGTATGTCAACAGAATCTCTTTCCCGAAATACAATAAAAATATTGACGATGCGCAGTCTGCCATGACAATTATGGATTACAGCGGACGCATTGTCGGCATGGTCGGCGGTGCGGGCGAAAAGACGCAGAACCGCGGATTGAACCGTGCAGCGAACTCTTACCGTCAGCCCGGTTCTTCCATAAAACCGATTACAATTTACGCGCCTGCTGTGAACGAAAAATATGTAAACTGGAGCAGCATGATTACCAACTACGGTATTCCGCATTATTACAGTGACGGCGGCTACGGACCTGTGAACTACGGCAATGACCCCGGATCGCCTGATTCCAAAGTAAATGTGCAGAAGGCCATCTGTAAGTCCTATAATACAGTACCTGCACAGATTTTGCGGAAGATGGGTTTTGAAACCAGCTTTGAATATGCTACACAAAAATTCCATTTGAAAAAGCTTATTGACCCGACGGATAAAAATACCTCTTCCTTAGCGGTCGGCGGTACGTATAAAGGCGTCACCACTTTGGAAATGGCATCTGCCTATGCCGCTTTCGGAAACGGCGGTAAATACTTTGAACCTTATTGCTATTATAAGGTGACAAACAGTAACGGTTCCAAGGTGCTGTTACAGCATGAGGAATCGGAGGGCGAGCAGATTCTATCGCCTGATACGGCGGATATCATGAATGAACTGTTGCAGACGGTTGTCACAGACGCGGCAGGGCAGGCAACAGGTTTGAAGTACGCTCTGAAAAATTCTGTTTTGTTTGCAAAAACAGGTACAACCACAGAAGATAAAGACCGTTGGTTTGTCGGCGGCACGCCGTATTATGTGGCGGCGGTTTGGTTCGGTTGTGATACGCCGAAACAGATTTCAAATTACGTTTCAGGCAGTCCGTCAGGCGCAATTTTTGATGCGGTTATGAATGCAGTGCACAGAGGCTTGGAGTCGAAATCTTTCACAAAATTCTCGCCGATTGTTGAACAGCATGCATATTGCACCGCAACAGGGTTGTTGGCGAGTGATAACTGTCCGAGCAAGGCGATGGGCTGGTATTCCAAAGAGAATTTACCGGGGCGCTGTACTTCCTGTACAGGCGTTGTGCCGGAGACACCGTCTGAGCCGACGGCAACCGAACCGCAGTCCACATCATCTTCCGAGCCTGCTGTCGAGGGTACTACCGACGGAGCAAATTCGGAAACCACGAACGGCGCTACGTCAAATCCCGCACCTTAAGGAGCTGTTATGACGGATATTCTGTTTACCAACGCACGGGTGATTGACCCGTCACAAAATGTTGACTGTGTGTGTGATGTGCTTTGTAAAAACGGAAAAATTGCACTTGTCGGCACAAATATTGTTTGCGAAAACGCACGAAAAATAGACGCTTCGGGGCTGATTTTAGCCCCGGGGCTCGTTGACATTCA
Source organism: uncultured Oscillospiraceae bacterium (assembly GCA_900540295.1). Classification (GTDB taxonomy): domain Bacteria; phylum Bacillota; class Clostridia; order Oscillospirales; family Acutalibacteraceae; genus Fimenecus. The sequence continues at coordinate 9,519 of UQFM01000051.1, read as the reverse complement.
TACCCATTTGCGGGATCCGGGCTTTACAGCAAAAGAAGATATTTATACGGGCTGTGCGGCGGCGGCGGCGGGCGGTGTAACGACCCTGTGTGCAATGCCCAACACCAATCCCGTTTGTGATACGCCGGAAACCGTTCAATATGTTTTAGAAAAAGCGAAGAATGCGAAAGCACGCGTGTTGCCCGTAGCGGCAATCACAAAGGGGTTGCACGGCGAAACGCTTTCCGATATGGAAGCGCTTGCGGCGGCGGGAGCTTGCGCATTTTCCGATGACGGCGTACCGGTTGCTACCGCTGATTTAATGCGGCAGGCAATGGAAAAAGCGGCGGCATTAAATTTACCGATTTTGGCGCATACGGAAGACAAATCCCTTTCAGGCAAAGGAATTATGAATCACTGTGCGCTTGCCGAACGCTTGTCTGCCGAAGGCATCCCGAACAGCGCGGAAGATGTCGGTACAGCACGCGAAATTGCACTGTTAATGAGTGCGCCCGAAAATACAAGGCTGCATATTTGTCACGTCAGTACAGCGGGGAGTGCCGCGTTGATTGCGGATGCAAAAAAACGCGGACTGCACATTACAGCCGAAACCTGTCCGCATTACTTTATGTTTACCGATGAAAAATTGTCGGCAAAGGATGCGGATTACCGCATGAACCCGCCTTTGCGTTCCGAAGCAGACCGATGTGCTGTACGGCAGGCGCTGTTAGACGGGACACTGGATGCCATTGTAACTGACCACGCGCCGCATACGGTTGCCGAAAAAAGCGACTTTTATAAAGCCCCGAACGGCGTTATCGGTATGGAAACCTCTTTTGCCGCAAGCTATACTGTGCTTGTCAGGAACGGTGCGATGACGGTTTCCGAGCTTTTGCGCAGAATGTCGTATGTGCCTGCGCAGATTTTGGGCGTGGATGCAGGTACGCTTCGTGTCGGCGCACAGGCGGATTTGCTTCTGATAGATGAAAATGAAGCTTGGACAGTAGATGTTCACGAATTGCATGGTAAGTCGAAAAATTGCGTATTTAAAAATTGCACCTTGCAGTCTAAAGTGAAAATGACCGTTTTGAACGGTGAAATTGTATATGATGAACTTACAAAGGGGAATGAATAACATGGGATTTGACAGACTTTGCGAGGCGATTCTCGAAAAAGGGAATCCGACAGTGGCGGGGTTAGACCCGAAGCTTGCATTTGTGCCGAATTTTATTAAAGAGGCGTCCTTCCAAAAATACGGGCAGACTTTAGAAGGAGCAGCCGATGCGCTTTTGACTTTTAATAAAGGCTTAATTGATGCACTTTACGATATTGTTCCCGCTGTAAAACCGCAGTGCGCTTATTATGAAATGTACGGTTGGCAGGGGGTAAAGGCACTGCACGATACGATTGCCTATGCAAAAGAAAAAGGCTTGTTTGTCATTACCGACGGCAAGCGTAATGATATCGGTACAACCATGGAAGCATATGCGGCGGCGCATCTCGGTGAAGTTTCCGTAGAGGAATCGGTTTTCGCACCCTTTGACGGTGATGCCCTGACGGTAAACGGCTATCTCGGCAGTGACGGCATAAACCCGCTTTTACCGATTTGCAAGGAAAAGGATAAAGGTATTTTTGTACTTGTAAAGACTTCCAATCCTTCGTCGGGCGAGTTGCAGGACCAAATGATTGCGGATAATACCGTATACAGAACTATGGGAGATATGTGTGAGCAGTGGGGCGAGGATACACGCGGCGCACACGGATATTCCGCTGTCGGTGCGGTTGTCGGTGCGACCTATCCCGCACAGCTCGGCGAACTGCGGCAGGCATTGCCGCACACCATGTTTTTAGTGCCGGGTTACGGTGCACAGGGCGGCGGCGCAAAAGATGTTGCGCCTGCGTTTGACAAGCGCGGTCTTGGCGCAATCATCAATTCTTCCCGCGCTATCATGTGCGCTTATAAAAAGGGCGAATGGAAAGAGGAAGATTATGCGGCGGCGGCGCGCGCAGAGGCTATCCGTATGCGCGATGAAATTGCGGCGGCTTTAAAATAAGAAAAGGGAGAATATCCTTATGGCGGAATGTTCAAATAAAGCATATTTGCTGTTAGAGGACGGCACTGTTTTTGTCGGAAATGCAATGGGCAAAACAGGAACGGCAATCGGTGAAGTGGTATTTAACACCTGTACGGCATCCTATGAAGAGCTTTTGTCCGACCCAACGTATTACGGGCAAATCGTTGCCCAAACCTATCCGTTGGTAGGGAACCGCGGTGTGGCGGATGAAAACCGCGAGTCTGATATTATGTCAAACGGCTATATTGTCCGTGAATGGTGCAAAGTGCCTGCGGGCGGTAAGTCTTTGCATGCGTATCTGCTTGAACGCGGTATCGTCGGTTTAAGCGGTATTGATACACGGCGTTTGACACGTATTTTGCGTGACAAGGGATATATGAAAGGCGCAATTACCGATTCCTTAGACAATCGGGAAGAATTGCTGGAGAAAATTCGTGCATATACCGTCTCAGGTGCCGTGGAAGCTGTAACCGTGAAAACGCCGCAGCAAATCAAGGCAAAAAATGAAATATATCGTGTCGCGGTGTTGGATTACGGTTTCCCGCGTAAGATTTTGGAATCGTTGCTTTCCCGCGGCTGTTCTGTCGATATTTTACCGGCTTCCTATACCGCAGAACAAGTATCGGCACTGTGTCCGAACGGTATATTCCTGTCTGACGGTCCTGCCGACCCTGATGATAATCCTGTTTATATTCAGAATATTGCAGACATGGTAAAGCTGGGAATCCCGATGTTTGCCGTGGGACTCGGGCATCAGATGCTTGCGTTGGCGGAAAATACGGAAATTGTTAAAATGCCGCAGGGACACCGCGGGTCTAATCAGCCTGTATTGGTTGCGGAAACAGGTATGCTGATGGTCACGGAACAGAATCACGGATATACCGTCCGCGCGGAAAGTATTTCTGCCGATACGGCTGAAATTATGATGAAAAATATTAACGACACGTCAGTTGAAGGTCTTTATTATCCGTCCGTTCCCGCACTCAGCGTGCAGTTTACACCGAACGGCAGTCCCGACAGCAGTACATCATGGATTTTTGACCGTTTTGTCGAAATGTTAGGGGAGGTGCGCGCATGAAACATGCGTTTAAAAAGATTTTAGTCGTCGGCGCAGGTCCTGTTGTAATCGGACAGTCGTCCGAATATGATTATGCGGGTACACAGATGTGCCGTGTTTTGAAGCGGGAAGGGATTGAGGTTGTCTGTGTAAACTCCAATCCGACAACGGTCATGACAGACCGCCGCTTGGCGGATTCTGTATATATGGAACCGTTAAACGGCGAAACAATTAAGAAGATTATCGAAATTGAAAAGCCTGATGCCGTACTTGCGACTGCGGGCGGAAAAACAGGCTTGGAAATTTGTTTGGAGCTTGCGCAGAATGGTTATTTGGCTGAGCATCATGCGGTTTTACTCGGCGCACAGCCAGATGTTATCAAAAGTGTCCGAAATGCACAAGCACTTCAAAATATGTTGCAGGAAGCAAATGAGCCTTACTTACCTACAGCGATTGTCAGCTCTGAAACCGAAACGCTGCAGTTTGCGGAAACTGCGGGATATCCCATTTCCTGTAAAGCGGCTTTTTCTGCAGAGGGCGGTGCTTTTGTACGCTGTGATACAGAAGCAGAATTGCTTGCCTGTTTTACAGATTGCGTCCGAAAATCGCTGGTTGGACAGGCTTTGCTGTCGAAATGCGTAGACGGTTACAAAGAAATCGAATTTGCCTGTATCCGTGATACGGACGGGAACTGTATCAGTGTTTGCAGTACGGAAAGCATGGATGCTGTCGGGGTGCATACGGGCGACAGTATTGTTGTTTTGCCCGCGCAGACCTTAACGGATGCCGAGGCTGTTATGCTGCGCCGTGCCGCAAGAAAACTCGCGCGCCATTTGAAAATCGAAGGGGTCTGTTTGGTTCGTTTTGCACTGCATCCCACTACGGGAGAGTACTTTGTTTTAGGCGCAGAACCGCAGTTGAATCGTACAACGGCGCTGATTTCCAAAGTGACGGGCTATCCGATTGCCTCGGTTTGTGCAAAAATTGCACTCGGTTATCGGCTATATGAGATTCAAAATGAAATTACGGGAAAAACAACGGCGGCAAATGAACCTGCAATTGATTACTGCGCCGTAAAAATGCCGAAATGGTCATTTGAGAATTTTGATGATGCGGCACGTCAGTTGGATGAAACCATGAAAGCGACCGGCGAGGCATTTGCGATTGGCACGGGTTTTGAATTGGCATTTTTAAAGGCAATTCGTTCCGTGAACCCCAAAACCGAGCATATTTCTCTTCCGAAACTTCGTTTAAAGACAGATGCCGAAATTAAAGATTTGCCGGCTCTGTGCGACAATGAACGTGTGTTTGCGGTTTACGAAGCCATTAAGCGCGGTTTTTCGTTGGCGGAACTGCATGCGCAGACAAACATTGATTCGTTTTTCTTAGCCAAGCTTAAAAACATCGCCGATGCAGAATCCGTTCTGCGTACGAATTTTACAAAAGAAACGTATTTATATGCGAAGTCCATCGGATTTTTAGATTCTGTCATTTTACAGTTGACAGATTGCGAATCTTTGGATTTTAAAGCGCGTTCTTCATATAATACAGTAGACACCTGCGCGGCGGAATACGATGTGCAAAAGCCCTATTTTTATTCGGCATGGGATGAAGAAAATGAAGCGGAAATGTTTCTGCGGGCACATCCTGCCGAAAAGAAAAAGATTTTGGTCGTCGGTTCAGGTCCCACCTCTGTCGGTCTCGGTACGGACAGAGACTACGCGGCATATCAGGCGCTTTATACCTTGCGTGACTTCGGGTATGAAACCGTAATGCTCAACAACAATCCTGCGGCGAACACGACAGATTTTGCCGCGGCAGATAAATTGTATGTGGACCCGATAACCGAAGAAGATATTGAAAGTGTTGCGGTGACAGAAAAGCCCGACGGTGCAATTTTGGTATTCGGCGGCGGCGAAGCTCTGCGAAAATCGGAGATTCTGCGCGGTATGGGTGTGACTGTTTACGGTGCGGATGCGGCTGTGCACAAGGCGCTTAAAAACCAGATAGAGTTTTTTGATATCTTGGATAAGCTCAATATCCGCCACACGGGCAACCGCAAGGGACTAATCGGGAAAGGTATTGAAGTGGATGTCCTGACAGACGGCGAAGAATTTTTGATTCCCGGAATCTGTGAGCACATCGAAAAAACGCAGGTGCATGCGGGCGACTCTATTTCTGTTTATCCGTCGGTGTCTGTGTCGGACGGTATCAAAGACAAGGTGGTGGAATATACAGCGCGTTTGGTGCATGAATTGGGAATTCGCGGGCTTCTGAATATTCAGTTTGTTGTGTATGATAATGAATTGTATGTCAGGAGTGCAAGCGTTGTCGCGACACGGAACATTCCTTTTATGACGAAAGCTTCCGCATTACCGATTGTGGAATTTGCCACGCGTCTGATGCTCGGGGAATCTCTGCGGGACATTGGTATCGGTACAGGTCTTTACAGAGAACCTTCCAAATATTTTGTACGGGTACCTGTATTCAGTTTTGCACAGTTAGAGGGTGCTGACGTTCGGCTCGGTTCGGAAATGAAGTCTACGGGTGAGGTCATGGGTGTCGCAGACACTTTTGCAGAAGCACTCTTAAAAGGCTTTATTGCATCGGGTATGCGTATTAAGCGCACAGGCGGTGTACTGATTTCCGTAGCGGATTCGGACAAGCAGGCGGCTGTTCCGTTAGGCGAAGCATTTTTAAAGCAAGATTTTAAAGTTTATGCGACCTCAAATACGGCGAAGCTGTTAAATGCGAATCATGTTGCGGCAAATGCGGTGCGAAAAATTCACGAGGGTGAGCCGAATACACTGACGCTGATTACGAAAAACCGTTTGTCTTACCTCGTTTCCACGGCACAAAGCGGACCGAAAACCAATTCGGACGATGTGCGGATTCGCCGTACGGCACTTCTGCGCCGCATTCCTGTCTTGCCGTCTGTTGAAACAGCATCTGCACTGTCGGCGTGTTTGGCGGAGAACGGTACCGTAGAAGAAATCCGTGTGCAGAAGCTGTAAAAATATTCTGTAGAAAGGATTGATACGGATACAAAATGCTTTCGTTTTGTGAATTTCGTATCATTTGGCAAATGTATGTTTCAGTCCTGTTATAAAATTAAATCCATGGAACAGTTGAATCCGACGACCTACCGTTTGATTTTGGATTGTGCAGAATTGGCAGAGGAGAGTTGGTGCGGTCGGTTTGTCAATATTCGCTGCGGTGAGAAGCCGTTGCGCAGACCGATTTCTATTTGTGAAATTGATAAAGCAAACGGCACAATCACTTTGGTGTTTGAAGTGCGCGGGGAAGGCACGGAATGGCTTGCCGCGCGTAAAGCGGACGATGAATTGGATGTTTTAGGTCCGCTCGGCAACGGATTTTTCCCGAATCAGGAAAAGCGTGCAATTTTTATCGGCGGCGGTATCGGATGCCCGCCGATGCTCGGGGCGGCACAGGCATACGGTGCAAATGCCGAGGCGATATTGGGCTTCCGTTCTGCGGCGCAAGTGATTTTGCTGGATGATTTTAAAGGGTGTTGTCAGTCGGTTGAAGTCACCACCAACGACGGTTCTTACGGCGTAAAGGGCTTTGTCACCGATGTTTTAAAAGATAAGCTTTCCGAGAATCCCGACTGTGTGGTGTATGCCTGCGGTCCTATGCCGATGCTCAGAGGCGTTGCAGATATGTGCGCACAAAAGGGCGTACAGTGCTTCGTTTCTTTGGAGCAGCGCATGGGCTGCGGCGTCGGAGCGTGTTTGGTCTGTGCTTGCAAGACACACGAAGCAGACGGCGACCATATGCGCCACGTGTGCAAAAACGGTCCTGTATTCAACGCGAAGGAGGTTGATTTCGGTGGCTGATTTACGTGTGAATATTGCGGGCGTTGACTTTAAAAACCCCGTGATTACAGCAAGCGGTACTTTTGGTTTCGGGCAGGAGTATGCAAAGCTGTATGATATTTCCAAACTGGGCGGTATTTCCTGCAAGGGGACAACTTTAGAACCGCGTATGGGAAATCCGTCTCCGCGTATTGCAGAAACGCCGTCGGGAATTCTCAACAGCGTCGGCTTACAGAATCCCGGTGTGGACGGATTTTTACAGCACGATTTACCGTTGCTTGAAAATACGGATATCGTTGTTATTGCGAACATCGCGGGCAGTCAGGTAGAAGACTATGTTGAAACTGTGCGCCGTTTGCAGGGTGCACCGATAGATATGATTGAGATGAACATCTCATGCCCCAATGTCAAAGAAGGCGGTGTTTCTTTCGGGACGTTGCAGCAAAGTGTCGAAAATATTACAAAGCAGGTAAAAGCTGTCGCAGAACAGCCTTTAATTGTAAAACTGACCCCCAATGTTACGGATATTGCCGAAATTGCCGCCGCCGCAGAGGCGGGCGGAGCAGATGCCGTTTCTTTGATTAACACATTGACCGGTATGAAGATTGACATCGAAAGTCGCCGTCCGCTTCTTAAAAACAACACAGGCGGTATGTCGGGCGCGGCTGTATTCCCCGTGGCACTGCGTATGGTTTGGCAGGCGGCAAACCGCGTGCATATTCCCGTAATCGGTTTGGGCGGGATTACCAAATGGCAGGACGCCGTGGAAATGCTCTTGGCGGGCGCGACCGCCGTACAAATCGGCACAGCGAATTTTACCGATGCATTTACACCGCTCAAAGTGATTGAGGGACTAAATGCGTATTTGGATGCGCACGGTGAAAAATCTGTTACGGACATTGTCGGTAAGGTTCAGCCATGGTAATATTAGCAGTGGATTACGGCGATGTTCGTACAGGCATTGCGGTTTGCGACAAACTTGAATTTATGGCTTCACCGGTTACGGTAATTCGTGAACGGGACGAGGCGCGGCTGTCGATGCGTATTGCGGAAATCGCCGCAGAAAAACGGGCTGAAAAAATTATTTTGGGACTGCCGAAAAATATGGACGGCACCGAGGGCTTCCGTGCCGAAGCTTGCCGTGCTTTCGGTACATTGCTTGCAGAAACCGCAAATATACCCGTGGATTTTCAGGATGAGCGGTTGACAACCGTTTCCGCACATCAAATGCTGAACGCGACGGATACGCGCGGGAAAAAGCGAAAAGAGATTGTGGATGCGGTTTCCGCCGTAATTATTTTAGAAGATTATTTGCGCAAAACGAAAAATTAAATTTGCCCACAATACGACAAAATTTCAAATCCGATACCGATATAATATGGGTATCGGATTTTTTTGTGTAAAGCGGGTGGGGATTTGGTTGTATATGCAGATGTTTTGATGGTCACCAATCTGTTTGTAAATTATTTTTTATTGTCGGTAACAAAAATTTTGCTTCGGATGCGGTGTACGCGGAAACGAATTGTGCTTGGCGCATTGCTTGGCAGTATATATTCTTTAACAATATTTTTGCCACAGCTACCGATTTTTGTCAGTACTTTTATGAATCTTTTCGTTTCTGCTCTTATGGTGCTTGTCACATTTCCGATACATAACAAAAAATTTTTTGCAAAGACTTTTTTCGCTTTTTTCGCGGTGAATTTCGGATTCGCGGGCGCGATGTTGGCGATTTGGCTGTTCTTTCGTCCAAACGGTATGGTGTACCAAAACGGAACCGTGTATTTTGATATCGATATAAAAATTTTATTGATTACTTCCGTTGCCTGTTACGTTCTGTTAACCTGTTTTTGCCGTCTGCTTCACAGACGCGCACCTGACAGCGTGATATATGATGTGGAAATTACAAACAGCGGAAAAACCGTGTGCGCAAAGGCTTTGCTGGATACAGGGCATGCGCTCACAGACGGATTTTCCCACACGCCTGTTTTGGTGGTTTCGAGCCGGCTTTCCAAAATATTGGCACCGCCGGATTTGCAGGCTTTTATGGAATCTGATGCCGTACCTGCAAGTTCAAAAGATTTGCGCTTGATTCCGTATACGGCAGTAGGCGGAGAAGGCGTTTTGAAAGCGTTTTATGCGGACAGCATTTGTGTTCCGAAACGAAACTATACAGTTACCAATATTTTATTAGCACAAAGCAAAGCGGATTTTTCGGGTACGGAATATGAGGTTTTGCTGTGCAGTGATTTCTTTGAAAGAGGAGATACAGAAAATGTACATGCAAAAACTAAAAGCGATTCTGCAAAAAATTCGTGCGTTGTTTCTTCGGGAAGACATTCACTATATAAACGGTCCCGAAACCTTGCCCGAGCCGCTGTCAAAAGCAGAGGAAGAAAGACTTTTGTCACGTCTTTCGGCAGGGGAAACGGGTGTACGGGAGGATTTGATTGTACATAATTTACGTTTGGTTGTGTATATCGCCAAAAAGTTTGAGAATTCAGGCGTAAACGTTGAGGATTTAATTTCTATCGGTACAATCGGATTGCTGTCTCTTATACACATCTCCGAGCCC
>UQFM01000050.1 GCA_900540295.1 uncultured Oscillospiraceae bacterium | reverse complement strand
TATCGTCGGCAGCGTCAGATGTGTATAAGAGACAGGTACTATACACAAAAACGATTTACGAAATTTTATATATATAAGGGAATTATACCATTTTTTTTATAAAAAGGAAAGTTTTCTGAAAAAATTAATATAAATTTTGCTTTTTTATAGTTTTTGAAAAAAATGGATGGATATTCCGTATGCTTTATGATACTATTTTCAAAGGAGGTGTTTTTGTGAAAACCGAGGAATTGCTTTCTGTTTCTTTAGATATCGGCGAGAAAATGCTAATCAGCGGCGCAGAAATCAGCCGTGTGGAAGATTCCTTGCGACGAATCCTTACAACATATAATATACAGCGTGCTGACGTATTCACCATCACCTCCAGCATTGTTGCAACCGTAACCGATGATGAAGGTCACACAATTACGCAAACAAGACGAATACAAAAATATAACACCGATTTAGAAAAACTCGATGCGCTGAACGCCCTGTCTCGCCAAATATGTGCCAGTGCACCGCCGATTGAAGAAATTCAGGACGCATTAATCAAAACAGAGAAAAAGCAGCATTACGGCTTAGGCATACAATGTTTGGCTTATGCACTGATTGCAGGCGCATTCGCCGTATTTTTCGGCGGAACGTGGTCGGACGGAATCGCCGCCGCCTGCCTCGGAGCATTACTGAAACTTTTAACATATGCCACGGACCGCACCAAAATCAATATGGTTTTTGCAAATGCAGTCGCATCCTTTGCCATGTGTGTGTCCGCATTTTTATGTGCAGCTGTTTTCCAAAGTTTACAGGCAGACAAAATCATTATCGGCAATACGATGCTTTTGATTCCCGGAATCGCTATGACGAATTCCATCCGTGATATTATCAGCGGGGACAGCATGGCAGGGATTCTGCGGTTCTGCGAGGCGCTGGTTATAGCGATTGCCATTGCGGCAGGATATATTCTGGCATCGCTTCTGATGGGAGGGCTGTTAAAATGACTTATGCACTGCAAATTTTTACAGCCTTTCTCGGCGCATTCGGATTTTCGGTATTATTTAATATTCGGCGCACAAAATTATGGATTGCCTCTGTCGGCGGTGCGCTTGCTTGGAGTATATATTTGGCGCTTGGCACTGTTCTTACGGGAGATGCGGTACGTTATTTTTTTGCCGCAGCATTTGTGACTGTATACGCCGAGATATTTGCCCGCATCAAAAAAACACCGACAACATCCTTTTTGGTTTCCGGAATTATACCGCTTGTTCCCGGCGGCGCATTATATAATACAATGAAATATGCTTTGAACAGCGATTGGCTGTCTTTCGGAGAAACAGCAATATATACCGTACAGTTGGCTATGGCAATCGCCGCGGGAATTATGGTTGTTTCTTCTTTAATTCGTGTGATTACGGCAGGTTTTCAGCAAGTAGTAATTCGTTATGTAAAAAAATAAAACAATACTTTTCATTTGTGCAAAAGTATACTATAATATATTTTACTCTCGACAAAGAAAGCGGTATTTTGATATGAAGCTTAGGAATCAGCGATTTAAGCTCTCCCCGCTGCGCACGATTGTACTCGGCTACACAGGCATCATTTTGTTCGGCGCAATACTGTTGACACTGCCTGTTTCTTCGCGCGCGGGCATCTGGACTTCCTTTGAGGAGGCACTGTTCACATCGACCTCTGCAACCTGTGTGACAGGACTTGTCGTACAGGATACTTATACCTATTGGTCATTATTCGGTCAAATTGTCATTCTTGCTATGATTCAGGTCGGCGGTATCGGATTTATGACGCTCGCAATTTCAGCATTGATGCTGACAAAGCAAAAAATCGGTTTGAGAAACCGTTATACCTTGCAGGAATCCGTAAATGCACCGCAGGTCGGCGGCATCGTGCGTATGACGCGCTTTATACTCTTAGGCACAATCATAACCGAAGCAGTCGGTGCGGTTTTGCTTGCCTTTCGCTTTTGTCCGCAGTTCGGATTCTGGAAAGGTGTTTATTTTTCCGTATTTCATGCAATTTCCGCATTTTGTAATGCGGGATTTGATTTGATGGGCGGAAATCAACCCTTCTCCTCGCTGACAAGCTATACTGCCGACCCGTTGGTCAACACAACAATTATGCTGTTGATTGTATTCGGCGGATTAGGATTTTTTGTGTGGTCGGATGTAAAAACTTCAAAATTTCGATTCCGCAAATTTAAATTGCATACAAAGGTTGTGTTGATTACAACACTTGCCCTGATTGCTATCCCTTTTTTACTGATGCTGTTGTTTGAATATCAAAATCCTGTTTTCGGCGAAACGCCTTCTGCATATATCTTCGGCAGTTTGTTCCAAACCGTTACCACACGTACCGCAGGATTTAATACAGTTGACATATCCGGGCTTTCTGATGCAACTATCATTCTTATGCTGCTTTTAATGCTCATCGGCGGTTCGCCCAGTTCCACTGCGGGCGGATTAAAAACAACCACCTTTGCAATGCTTGCGGCAAGCCTCTTTACAATTTTCCGTCAAAGAAAAAATATTGAATGCTTTAAAAGGCGCATTGATGACAATACCCTTTTAAAGATTATTGCCGTAACAGCAATGTATGTGCTTCTCTTTTTCATCTGCGGTATGCTGTTGTGTGCTTTTGACAATGTCGGGCTGAAAGAAGCCTTGTTTGAAACCGCTTCTGCAATCGGCACCGTCGGCATTACACTCGGTATTACGGGCAGTCTCGGCACCGCATCACACCTGATTCTGATTTTACTTATGTTTTTCGGGCGTGTCGGCGGACTAACACTTTTGCTGGCGTTTCACGAACACGGCGGCACGCCTTCAAAATATCCTATCGAAAAAATCACCGTCGGTTAACCATATACCCTTCAATCAAAGGAGAGATTCAAATATGAAATCTATTTTAATTATCGGTCTCGGCCGTTTCGGACGTCATATGGCAAAAAAGTTTGAGAAACAAGGTAATGACGTCATGGCGGTTGATATTGTAGAAGAACGCGTGGACGCGGTTTTGCCGTATGTGACCAATGCGCAAATCGGGGATGCTACAAATGAAGTTTTTATGGAATCTCTCGGCGTCGCGAACTATGATTTGTGCGTCGTAACTATCGGGGATAATTTTCAAAGCTCTTTAGAAGCCACAGCGCTTCTCAAAGATTTGGGCGCATCCTTTATTCTTTCGCGCGCCAGCCGTGATGTACACGCAAAATTCTTACTGCGCAACGGCGCAGACGAAGTTATCTATACCGAAAAGGAAACTGCCGAACGATTGGCGGTACAGTTTGGCAGTGACAACATTTTTAACTACATTGAATTAAATTCGGAATATGCGATTTACGAAATCAGTACACCGCAAAATTGGGTCGGCAAAAGCATTCTGCAAAAAAATGTCCGTTCCAAATATAACGTCAGTATTTTAGCAACCAAACGCGGAGACGAAATTTTTCCCCTGCCGCACCCCGACCACATTTTTTCAGAGTCGGAATCACTTATGGTACTCGGCAAAGACAAAGACGTGGAGCGATTGATTAAGTAATACCGCGCACACTCGGAGAAAATATATGCTTTTAACACTCAATCAGGTATCCAAAGGCTTTTTGGATGAAGCCGTTTTAAGAAATATAAACATAACGATTCAAGAGGGCGACCATATCGGTCTTTTGGGCGTAAACGGCGTGGGTAAAACAACACTTTTAAACATTATAACGGGCGCGCTTCCCTATGACACAGGCAGTGTTTCCGTAAAAAAGGACCTTTCTATCGGATATTTAAAGCAAAATGAATCTTTAAATTCGCAAAACACTTTAGAAGAAGAAATTCATTCGGCACTTCAGGAAACATATTCGGTTCGCGAAAAGCTCGCCGAGGTTTCTGTACAAATTGCAAATACCGCTCCCGATTCTTCTTTGTATACACAATTAACAGATACCTACGAGAAGCTGTCAAACCTATATGCCGCTTTAGACGGTTACCATGCGGATGTTCGGGTTCAAACTGTGTTAAACGGATTGGGATTCGGACAATTTCAGTTGAACAGTAAAATTGCTACATTAAGCGGCGGTGAAAAAATTCGTTTTGCCATGGCGAAGGTGCTTTTAAAAAATCCTGAACTTCTGATTTTGGATGAACCGACCAACCACCTGGATTTCACTATGCTTACTTGGCTCGAGGCGTATTTAACTGCCTATAAAGGGGCGGTTGTGGTTGTTTCGCATGACCGATACTTTTTAAATCATGTCGCAAATGACATTTGTGAATTGGAATATGGTACACTGTACCGATACAAAGGCGGGTATTCCTCTTTTCTTCTGCAAAAGGAAGAGCGCATTCGCACGCTTGAAAAAGAATATAAAAAGCAGCAAACAGAATTAGAAGCCATGCGGGAATACGTGCGGCGAAATCTTGCCAAATCCAGCAGTACAAACAGCGTTGGTTCCCGTGTGAAAGCACTTGAAAAAATGGAGTTGGCGGCAAAACCGAATCCGCGGCAAAAAAAGGCGCGCTTTAGCTTTGAATATGATTATGAACCGCATAAAACCGTTTTAGAAGTGCGGGATTTAGGCGTTTTTGTCGGTAACAGCACAACAGGAAAGCAGCTTTATGAGCATCTCTCTTTTGTAATAGAAAAAAATGAAAAGGTTGCCTTAGTCGGGCAAAACGGCGTCGGCAAATCTTCACTTTTAAAAGCGATTCTGAAGAAACTGCCCTACAGCGGCAGCATTAAAATCGGCGGAAATGTCAAAATTTCTTATTTTGACCAGGAACTTGCCAACCTAAACTTAAACGATACCGTTTTAGAAGCTGTGCATCGGCGTTTTCCAAGCAAAAGCGAATTGGAAATCCGCAGTGCACTCGGCAAACTTCTGATTGAAGAGGAAAGCGTTTTTAAACGGATTAAAGAACTATCCGGTGCAAACCGTGCAAAGGTCGCATTTTGCATAATTATGTTTGAGCGGAGTAATTTTTTGATTTTGGACGAACCGACCAATCACTTGGATTATACCGCCAAAGAAGCTTTAGATGCCGCATTACAGCAATTTACAGGTACAATGCTTACCGTTTCACACGACCGCTATTTTTTAAGCCGTGTACCGACGAAAATTATAGAGATGTTTCCTGAAAAGCTTTGTATTTATAAAGGCGGCTATAACGAATATTTATCTGCAAAAACCGCATCGCCTACAATTTCTGAAAATGTTTCGAAACCAAAGCAGATTTCCGAACAAAAACAAATTTATGAGGCGAACCGCAAAAATAAAGCGGAAGAGCGAAAACGCCGCGCCAAACTTGCCGCTTTACAAAAAGAAATTGAAGCGCTTTACCTGCAATGCGGTGCGTTAAAAGCAGAATGTGAACTGCCTGAAGTTATAGACGATTATTTGCGGCTTACCGAATTAACCGAAGAAATAGAAGTGCTGGAAAACACGATTGAAGAACGGGAAACGGAATGGCTGACGCTCAGCGAAAGGTAATCCGCAGGAAATGTTATAAATATTTTGTAAATTTTCATTTGTTTTATCTATTTTGCAAAAATGTGCTTGTAACTTTTTCCGAAATAGTATAAAATAGATATGTTTCATCGGTCTTTCGCCTTTATTTACAAAGACCGAAAATCAACGGACAAAGGATGAATTCGGAATGGAAAACAATCAAGTGGAAAAAAGCCAGGCAGAGCTTTACCGCGAAGAGCGTAAAAAGCGTATGGATTCCGTGGCAAAAAAGAATGCCAAGAAGAATCCGAAAAGCGAAAAGGCAAAACAAATTGTCGGTAAGGTCATCAGTATTGTATTGGCGGTTGTTTTGGCACTCGGTGTCATATACGGTTCTTTGAATTTCTTTGGTGTGCCGCAAAAGGTATTGACTGCCGCCAAAATCGGCGACACAAAAATTTCGGTTGCAAAATACAATTTCTACTATATGGATATGTATTTAAGTGTTGCCAACACTTCAAAGCAATACGATTCTCAGTACGGTACGGGTTACGGTGCAATGTATACCGGATATGATTCTTCCAAAACACCGATGGAGCAGGAGTACACACTCGGTGAAATCGAAGGGTTTGAAGGTGAAGATCCCACGTGGGCGGATTACTTGCGTTCTTACACCCTCAAATATCTGCAAACATATATCGCCTATTCCGAGCTTGCCCGCGAAGCAGGCATGACGCTTACAGAAGATGAAGCGAAAGAAATCGATGAGCAGGTTGAATCACTGCGCAAAACCGCAACGGAAAACGATTTTTCTTTGGACAGATATTTGATTAAGCTGTACGGAAAAGGCGTAGATGAAAAGCTGCTTCGCGAGGTTATGGAAGAGCGTCAGTTGGCTGCAAAATATTCCGAACAAAAGCAGACGGAAACAAATGACGCGATTACCGAGGAACAAATCAGCACAGAATATGATGAAAATCTCGCTGATTACGCTGTACTTACGGTATACGGCTTTACCGTAGCCGCAGATACTTCCTCGGTTTCCGCAGATGCTACCGATGAGGAAAAGGCATCTGCCACCGCCGAAGCCATGGCAAAGGCCAAAGAAAAGGCAGACGCCTATGCCGCGAACATCAAGGATGTCGCTTCATTAACCGCACAAGCGAAAGAAAACAGTTCTTCTGCAACGGAGGATTCTGTAAAATTCAGTGACGTAACCGCATCGTCTCTGAAAAATACATTCGGTCAGGCTGCCGCAGACTGGGCACTTTCCGCTGAGCGCGCCGTCGGCAATGTTACTGTTGTCGAATCCCCCAAGGGATATTCTGTGTTGTACATGTCTGTTTTACCGCATAAAAACACCGTAAAGCCTGTAGATGTACGTCACATTCTGGTACAGTTCCCCACCTCCTCCAGCGGTCAGACCACCACAATTTCCGATGAAGCGAAAGCGGAATACCGTGAAAAGGCACAGTCGCTGTATGACCAATATTTGGCAAACCCGACAGAAGATAATTTTGCAGCTCTTGCGACTGCAAACAGTGCGGACGGCGGCTCTAAAGATAACGGCGGTCTGTATGAAAACGTAAAAGTCGGCGATATGGTACAGCAGTTCAACGATTGGTGCTTTGACCCCGCGCGTAAACCCGGCGACACAGGAATCATTGAAACAACCTACGGCTATCATGTGATGTACTATGTCGGCAACGAGCATGAGGAAACCTGGAAAACCACTATTAAAACGGCATTGGCCAATGAAAGCCTTACAGCGTTCAATGAAGATATTGAACACGGCGACACATATAAGGTTAGTGAATCTAAAACAGCCATTAAGTGGTCCGCTTCTCAGTTAGAATCTTTCATTGCACAGCAATACATTAACCGCTGATATACAAACAAAGATAAAAAAATCCCGCACAGTTAAGAAACTGTGTGGGATTTTTTTATCTTCTGTATTCTTTAATATCGTCCTTTGGGTGCTTCCTGTATGCTTCCAAAAAATCGAAAGAAAACGCTTTACCGTTCGGAAAAAGTTCAAATAATGGGCATAAAACAAAAGAACGGTTCAAAATTTGAGGATGCGGTACACGCAATAAATCTGTATCGGAAACATAGTCTTCAATCAATAAAACATCCAAATCCAAAATACGCGGACCGTTTTTAAAACGGCGTATCCGACCGAATCCTGCTTCTATACCGAGACAAGCACCCAAAAGCACTTCCGGAGTTAGATTCGTTTCAAGAATCAACACCATATTTAAAAAATCCGATTGTTCCGCATAACCGTAAGGTTTTGTCTCATACACAGACGAATATTTTAAAATTTCCGTATTCGGCAGCAGCTTTAATGCACACATCGCCTGTTCTAAGTTTTCAGCGCGCTCTCCGATATTTGTGCCCAATCCGATTACAGCTTTCATTCCGTAATCCCCCTGTAATCTTCAGCAGTTCTTGTGATTTCAACGGCTACATATTCAAAGTCTGCTTTTATCGGCGCCTCAGGCTTACGTATGCAAACCGTAATCTCTTTAACAGGCGTAAAATCGGTAAGCACAGCTTTAGCCACCGTTTCCGCCGCTTTTTCCAGCAAATCAAACTTTTGCGAAAGAAAAGCCTGCCGCGCTGTTTTCAAAATTTTTGCATAACTGACAGTGTCCTCGACACAATCCGTTGCACAGGGAACACATAAAGACAGTAAACAAGTGATGTCTAAAAAGAACATCTGCCCGTCTTCTTTTTCTTCAGGATTTACACCGTGATATGCATAAAGCCGTAATCCCTGTATTTTAATTTTATCCATAACTCTCTATACCCCTGTTCTGACAATCGCATCTGCCATACATGCGGCAAGCTTATGTTCACGCACATGGTGTACACGAATAAAATCCGTACCGCCCGCTATGGCAAGTATATTGGCTGAAAGCGTACCAAACAGCCGTTCCTCCCCCTCCGCATGCGTATGCTCTGCAACAATACGTTTGCACGAAAGTGCGGTCATCAGCGCTTGTGACGGCTGTTTTATCTCTGCAATATGCTGCAGTAATTTCAAATCGTCTGCACGTTCTTTGCCGAACCCAATACCGATATCAAAACAAATCTGCTCTTTCAAAATGCCTGCCGCACAGCATTTTTCACACATTTCAGAAAAAAATTCTTTTACATTTTCAACAACACCGTCTTTGTATGCAACAGCATGATTTGCATCGCTTTTACCGCTGTGCATCACAATCCATCCTGCACCGTGCGAATGTACAACCTGTGCCATAACAGAATTAAAAATACCGCTGACGTCATTGACAATGGATGCGCCGTGCGATAATGCATAATCTGCAACCTGCGGGAAAAATGTATCCACGGAAATCGGTATCTGAACGTTTTTTGAAATCTGCGGTAAATAATTCTGCAATACAGCCAATTCTTCCTCAGCAGACATCGGTATATGCCCGGGACGGGTGGACTGCGCACCGATATCTAATATATCTGCGCCGTCTGCTTCCATTTGCAGTGCATGTTCCAATGCACGCTTCGGCGTATTCCACTTCCCGCCGTCAAAAAATGAATCGGCAGTGATGTTCAAAATCCCCATAATATATGTTTTGCGGTTCAGTTCAAAAGAAAAGTTTTTTCCGCGAAAATATGCCATATTCACTCTCCTCGCAGAAGCATCATCGCTTCCGCACGTGTTCTTGTATCCTTGCGCATGGAACCGCGCAATGCCGAAGTCTGTGTTTTTGCCCCCGCCGCACGCGCCCCGCGCATAGTCATGCATAAATGTTCGGCTTCTACAACCACGGCAATCCCTTTCGGAGATAAATTTTCTTCCAAAAAGTCTGCAATCTGCGAAGTTAAACGCTCTTGTAACTGCGGTTTTTTTGAAAAAGAATCTACAATTCTTGCAAGCTTCGAAAGTCCGATAACTTTACCGTCTGACGGAATATATGCAATATGTGCTTTTCCGACAAAAGGCAGTAAATGATGTTCACACATAGAATACATAGGGATATCCCGCACAACGACCATTTCGTCGTTATCTGATTCATTAAAAATCTTCAGGTGCCGCGCAGGGTCATCCTCTAACCCCGCAAAGATTTCAGCATACATATTTGCAACGCGCTTCGGGGTTTCCGCTAAACCTTCCCTATCCGGATTTTCCCCGATTGCCCACAAAATTTCACGCACAGCGTTCTCAATTCGTTGCTTATCCATATCAAAGATACTCCTTATTCTGAAAAAGAAAATTGTAAAGTAAACATATCTGCGTCGTACACGTACATCACACTTTTGTAATGTATCGCCGCACCGCGTTCCGCTTTATGCACCAAATCAGAAATTTGATCGTTGTCTATCAAGTCCATAACCGCTTTTTCATAAGCCGCACCGCCTGCGAAACGGATTTCAAAAGTATCGGAACCGTTTTCAGCGGCTTTTCGGATTTCCTGAACCAACAGCGACTTGGCATTTGCATCGTATTTAGAAATACATAAGCCCTGCCGCACAAAATAATTATACGCTGTTGCAGTGCAGCAGTTATTTGCAGGTTGAATCTCTAAGTGATTTTTCTCAATATCTGCCGAAGTTACATTAAAATATGTATGATTATAACGGTTGATATCGTCTTCATCCATATCGTCCCAAGTTACATCTAAATAATAATTCTCCCCTTGCAGAGTAACCACATTCCACATATGTCCTTCAGAAGTTCCGTCCGAATCTGCGCCGATACCTGTGACCAAGTAATTGGAAATCCCGACACGGTTCAGTAAAAGCTGAACGGAACGTGAATACCCTTCACATACAGCCTTCCCCTGTACCAAAGCGTCATATACGGAATAGCCCTTAACATTATCGCCGTCAGGCGTGTAAACCACCTTTTCACATATGACATCATGAAAATATAATTCTGTGTCGTATGCATCCATATTCGGTGTAACACCGCTTAAAATCTCAGTCACCGCATTTTCCAAATCATTGCGGTGTGACTCACAGACTGACAACTCTTCGCAATATTGGGGAACAAAATACGCCTTCGCCCCCCGCATCACAATCTGGCTTTCATTTGTCATACACAGAAGTTCAGGATTGTCATAAGATAATGCGCAAAACATCTCATGAAAATCCGCATCGTTTAGCTGTGGAATTTCAATCCTTTCGGGGTGTTCCCGAATTGTATCTAAAATGACGGTATACGCCACTTTACCTTCGGCAGAAAGTGTATTGTAATAATACCGCGACCTACCGTCTGCATCATATGTCATTTGTATGTCCGAGAAATCTGTCGGAATTTTCTGCAAAATACGGGTAAAATTCATTGCGGCGACGACGCATACCGCAACTGCCAAAATCGCAATAAAAATTCGTCTTTTTTTCACTGTGGCTACTCCTTGGCAATCGGTAAATCAGCTGTCTGAATGTTATTGCGCATATGCAAAAATACATTTACGGCACCCGAAGAATCTGAGCAATCAACTACGGAAAAATCCGTATCAGATAAATTGAAAAGCGTGTTAAAAAGTTTTTCACGATTATTTTCCCCGAAAGAAAATAAAACCGTTTTTACCAATGCACTTGCCGCCGCAGTTTTACCGTTCAAATCAACGTACTGCAAATATTTTGTAAACAAATCCCCTGTCAAGCGCTGTTCACCGCTGTCTAAATACAAGCTGAAATCCGTTCCGCGATATTGAACCGACTGCGGTACATGCAAGGAAATATCTCCAACCGTACTGATTGCTTTTTTTAGATTGCTTTCTGTTACCTGAATATAACGGTGTATCGGCAAATCATATTCGGAAGCTACTGCTTTCTTTAACCCCGCAAGACCCTGACTTTCAAAAACACTTTGAAAATTTTGACCGACAGCCGTCTCCGTGTGGAGTATATGCATCGGGTCAATGGCAGATACCGTTATGCTTTCGGATTCAGCATGTGCAGAAACCAACGCCAATAAAGACAATTGCTTGTTGCCGCCGCTGCATACCAGCAAAACATTGGTATCCGACAACTTTATCGGCATGGTCTCTGCCGCAGTTGTTTCAGCCGAAGCAGACGGTGAATCGGGCTTCTTCACAAGATTTTGCAAATCGAAATCCAAGGATTTCATAAAAACCAACAATGAAACAGAACCAAACACCAAAATGAACGCAACAAAAGAAAGCACAAAAGCGCGCGTACGCTTTGCCTTCGTTTGGCGTTCACTTGAAAAGTTTAATTTGTTTTTCCTTCTCATTGCTTGCTCGTTTCTCCACAGATTTTATAATTAGTATAACATATTCTGCACGCTTTTAAAAGCTAATTACAAGAAAAAAGACAGTAAAAAGCGCCTACAATTTTCTGCAAGCGCTTTTAAACAAATCTTTATGCTTTCTTTTCCTTTTTGCGCAACACCATAACAGGAATTAAAATGAAAATTGCAACCGCCGCTGCCGCCCAAAACATAACAGAACCGGGTGCAGATGTAACAACTCCATATTCATTGGTATAGGTCACGGATGAAATTCGACAAACCAAATTGCCGATAAACGGTCCGACAATCATCGGAATCAATACAAAGAAAATAATACGAATACCTTGAAAAACACCGACTTTCCCCTCGGGCATAAAGTCGCGAACAGATGCGTTCATTGCAATAGAAAATAATGCCCAACCGAGTAAGGCGGGTACGGCGCACACAAAGAATACAGCTATATTCTTTGCAAACCCCGTCGCAATTAAACCTAACAAATATAAAATCACCGAAAAAACCATGAATTTGTCTTTGCCGAATTTATCCATCAGTTTACCTGTAAAAATCAGCAAAGCAATAGCTAAAATGAGCACTGCAGCGGCAGCCGCAATAATCGTTGGTGTTAAAGACGCCAATACGCTGTCCAAGCTAAAATGCATTACATTGCCGAGATAAATAAAGATGTACGGGAAGAATACCTGAAATGCCGTAGAAGACAAACAGCAGGCTGTTAATGCCAAATAAAGCTTTTTATTTTCTTTTACAACAGACGGTTTAAAGCCGTACACCAAATCTTTTAAATAGGATTCACTGACTTCTGTATGTATTTGACCGTCCTTCAAAGTAAACAATCCGCAAATACCGCAAACCGATACGATTGCGCCGAGTACGATAAAGAAGACATCGTAACCGATTGTACCGACAGCTCCTGCCAACCCCATAACTGCGGCGGTGGCAATTAGCGGCAGTAACGCCAGAACACTTTCCACCGTAGCGCGGTTTTTGGTCGAGGTCACATCGGTAACCCATGCGTTAAAGGCGGCATCGTTTCCGCTTGAACCGATGAAAGACATTACGCAGTCCATTACAATTACAATGGCAACCGTCACGGTCAGAATTTTTACTTCATCCGTTAAATGAAAAAGCGATGCAGTATTGTCTCTCGAAATTACACCAAAAGCGGCGGTCACAATACCCCAAAGTATATATCCGAAAGAAATAAACCTTTTTCGTTTCCCTGCCTTGTCACTCCATGTACCCACCAAAAAGGTAGCCACCACCGTAAATGATGCACTCGCGGCAACCATGATGCTGATAGCACTCATTACATCAATAGAACCGTCTACGGCTGTTTGTGAAGCACCGTTGTAAATTGCATTGTAGAGAAATGTGTTAAAAAACATATTCTCTACAGCCCAGGCGATTTGCCCCATAAATCCGAACAGAATAATATTGAACCATATTCGCCCGCCGAGCTTATTTGTTTTCTCTGCCATTTCTTTCCCCCAAACAATATATTTTTAACAAAAAAAGTATATCACATTTCAAAAAAAGATACAATATGCATAGCAGAAAA
>UQFM01000049.1 GCA_900540295.1 uncultured Oscillospiraceae bacterium | reverse complement strand
CACCAATACCCTGCGGCGCAAAAGCCGTAAACGGGTAATTTCTTCTGTAAAAGCAACGGAAATAAATCTTTTGAAAAATCAAAACTTTGATTTTCGGGTATATATGTGAGAATTTCGGGGTCTAAGACATAAATGCCTGTATTGGCACAGCTCGTAGAAATCCCGTTCCAGTCGGGCTTTTCGCAAAATCCCGTCACCGCGCCGTCTGCGTCTGTATGCACCAGTCCGTATTCGCGCGGGTCTTCTACTTTTGCGGTCACAATGGTAACTGCCGCGCCTTTTTCGCGGTGAAACGCAAGAATCTCTGTCAAATCAAAATCGCAAAGCCCATCGCCGCTGACAATTAAAATCGGTTCTTTCTCGTCCCCCAGCGCGGCTTTCACACTGCCCGCCGTGCCGAGCGGCTGTGTTTCCGCCGCACAGCGAAGCTGCATATTCTGCGCGGGATATTCCCGAATGTACTCCGCAATCACCTCCGGCATATAGGCAGTGGTCAAGGTGACGTCTGACGCGCCGTGTGCTTTTAAAAGGTCTAAAATGTACGAGAGCACAGGTTTTCCCAAAAGTTTTGCCATCGGCTTAGGCAAAGTGCAGGTCAGCGGGCGCAAACGCGTGCCGAAACCGCCTGCCAAAATAACGGCTTTCATGAAAAATCCCCCTAACAGTAAATATCGGCAATAGTATTGCCGACAAACGGAAGATTTAAACCCATGAAAAGAATACATATGTATAGAATCCCCAAAATTTACCAATGCTTTATACAGTTGACAAAATTTTCCGTCTGCTTTAGAATAGATTTACGTTTAGAGGAGATGCTTTTATGCGTACAAAATTGCAAAAATATATATTGTTGATGTGCATATTTTCACTGCTTTTTTGCTTTTCTGCCTGCGGTCAGCGGCGCACCTTTGAAAAAGCGGATGAAACGACAACAGACAATACGGAAGCCGTAACCGATGTTGCCGCCCCGCCCTCAAGTGCAGAACCCGAAACAGAAACGGCAACACAGCCGTCGGAGACTGCCGCCCCCGCACGAAGGACACCTTCCCCGACGCGGCGGCCTTCAAACAGTCAAGGCGGCGGACAAAATACAGATACACCTGAAAACGGCGATACAGACAGCGGTGAAAATCAGCCGAACGGCGAAGATGTGCAAAACCCGCCGCAGGATGCGGAAAATCCCGATACAGAGAATCCGAACCCGCCCGAAACATCCGATGACAACGAGCCGTCCCCGCCTCCAATACCCCCGGAGACGCCCGACGCGCCGACGAACGAACCGACAGCAGAATAATTTAAAAAGCTATGATGAAAAATAATGTGCGGTTTGGCGAATGAATTTAAAGCAACGCCCCTCTCTCTTTGAGGAAGTTTTGCGTCATATTTACTCCCTCAGTCAGCTTCGCTGACAGCTCCCTCTAAGAGGGAGCGAAAAGCGTGTCTGCAAATTTGCCAACCGTTAAGCCACAATAGGTAATCCCCCAAAACACATAATCGCAAAAAATGCGACAGAAGCTTTCCGTTTTGCTTCTGTCGCATTTTTATTTATTTGCAAATTTTGGGTTGACAGGAACCGCAAAGCCTACACATCCAGCTTTTCAAACCGCCGTTCGGCGATTTTGTCGGCGGCAAAGATAAATCCCGCATAGGCAATAAATTTTACAGCTTCTTTTATATGTTTCTTGTCGCTTTTTCAAAATGTAAAATTCTAAAAAAATCTTAAGAAACCGCCCGCGGAATTGAAAGTGCGCCGTAAAAACAGTATAATACTGCCGAAAGGAAGTCGGGAGACATGCACGAACACATTTTGGTAGTGGACGATGAAAAAGAAATCGCCGACCTCATTGAGGTATATCTGAAAAATGACGGCTACACAGTACATAAATTCTATAACGGGTTAGACGCACTGCGGTGCATAAACGAAACCGATTTGGATTTAGCGATTTTAGACGTCATGCTGCCCGATATAGACGGATTCCGTATTTGTCAGAAAATTCGGGAGAAGTTTTATTTCCCCGTCATTATGCTGACGGCAAAGGTAGAAGACGGCGACAAAATCATGGGGCTTACCATCGGCGCGGACGATTACATCACAAAACCGTTTAATCCGCTGGAAGTCACGGCACGTGTAAAAACACAGCTGCGTCGGTATGTACGCTACAACACGGCGGCAAACACGGAGACACAAAGCCCCTCGGAATACGATATTCACGGGTTAGTCATTAACAAAGATATGCATACCTGCACACTTTACGGAAAAGAGGTCATTTTAACCCCGATTGAATTTTCCATTCTTTGGTACTTGTGCGCGCACAGCGGAAAGGTGATTTCATCCGAAGAATTGTTTGAAAAAATTTGGGGCGAAAAATTCCTCGACAATAACAATACCGTAATGGCGCACATCGGCAGACTGCGGGAAAAACTGCATGAACCCGCACGGAATCCGAAATTCATCAAAACTGTTTGGGGGGTCGGCTACACTGTTGTTTGAGTTCAGAAAACAAAAACCAAGCTATGAAAGCCGTATTACACGAAAAATACTGCTGCAATACATTCTAACACTTGTCGCGTTTGTCGTCGGATATATTCTTTTTTTAATTTTGGGCTACTCCGCGACACAGCTGGTGATATGGCAGCCCGACAATCCGGTCTACATTGTTTTACATTTCGTGAAAGAATATCTGCCTGTATTTATTATTCCGCCGCTGATAGCAGGCTGGGCATTTATCACATACCGATTCATCGGCAGACCGCTTCGTTACTTAGATGAAGTGATTGCCGCCGCCAAACAGTTGAGCGAACCGACACAAAAGCCGATTCTGCTGTCCGCCGCCATGAAAGAGGCACAGGATGAATTAAACCTCGCGCGGGAATCCGCACTGCGCAACGCACAGCTTCTGAAAGAGGCGGAACAGCGCAAAAACGACCTGATTGTCTATTTAGCGCACGATTTAAAAACACCGCTCACCTCGGTTATCGGCTATTTGAATTTACTGCGGGACGAATCACAGATTTCGGAAGCGCTTCGCGAAAAGTATTTGTCCATTTCTTTGGAAAAAGCGGAGCGGTTAGAGGATTTAATCAACGAATTTTTTGAGATTACACGCTTTAATCTGTCGCACATCACTTTAGAGTACAGCCGCATCAACATGAGCCGTTTGCTGGAACAGCTTGTTTTTGAATTTCAGCCGATGCTCGCCGAGAAAAATTTGGAATGCAAAACGGATATTGCGCCGAATGTCACACTTCGCTGTGACGCAGACAAAATACAGCGCGTATTCGACAATCTTCTGCGCAATGCTGTCAATTACAGCTTTGAAAACACAAGTATTTTGATTACGGCAAAACCGATTGTCAACGGATTTTTGAAAATCTGCTTTGAGAACCACGGAAACACCATTCCGCCCGAAAAGCTTGCGCGCATTTTTGAGCAGTTTTACCGTTTGGACACCGCCAGAAGCTCCAAAAGCGGCGGCGCGGGCTTAGGGCTTGCCATTGCAAAAGAAATTACGGAACTGCACGGCGGTACAATTTCGGCACAAAGTGAAAACGAAACCGTTTCTTTTACGGTTACACTGCCGCTTTCGTAAGAAAATGCGCAAAAAAAAAAAACAGCGTCAGAGATTTTTGTAAGATACACTTAAAGTCTCTGACGCTGTTTTTTGCATTTTGAAAAGGATTTATACCAATGCTTATTTTCGCAATATTAAATCTAATTCTGCCTGTGTCAGTTCACGGCACTCCCCTGCCGCCAAAGCAGAATCCAATTTGAGTGCGCCCATGTGTGTACGGCGAAGCGCTGTGACGCGGTTTCCGACAGCGGCAAACATCCGCTTAATCTGATGGTACTTGCCCTCGCAGATTTTTACCTGCACCGCTTTTGCATCCGACGACAAAACGGCTATGCCTGCGGGCAAAAACCGTGTACCGTCATGAAGCTGCAATCCCGTTTCCAAAACGGCAATATCCGCATCGCCAAGCGGATTTTCAAGCGTGGCAATGTAGGTCTTTTCGATATGGTTTTTGGGCGAGAGGATACGGTGTGCAAATGCGCCGTCATCCGTAATCAGCACGAAGCCCGTGGTATCCTTATCGAGCCGCCCCGCGGGGAACAGTCCGTCCCGCCGCAAAACATCGGGCACAAGGTCAATAACCGTTTTTTCGCGGTCGGAATTGCTTGCCGATACCACACCCGTCGGCTTGTTCAGCATAATATACACGTGTTTTTTTAAGGTCAGAGGCTTTCGGTCCAAACAAATTGTGTCGCAGGAAATATCCGCCTTTTGCCCCGCATCGGTTACAGGTATCCCATTTAAAGTAATACGCTTTCGACGTATCATTTCTTTTACATCCTTACGGGACAGCGTTCCCGCGCCCGCAAGTAATTTGTCAATCCGTTCTTTTGCCATTTTCTTTCGTACCTTGCTTTTATATTCGCACGTAAAATGTGCACATAAATTCTGTTTTTTTCACGGGTCGTCGAGAATGCCGACCCCTACACAATTTTTACGAAGCTGTGGCTTCTTTTACAAAACCGTGCATGAAGCCTTCCAGCTCCACAGAGCAGACGTCGCCGCCTATGACCTGCCCGTCATACACCAAAAGTGTTGCCTGAATACAGCTTTTATCCTCATAGCCGGGGTAATTGGTCACACGGTAAGTCCACCGCTTTACACGCTTTGCCGCATACAAAGACAAATCAAAGCCCTGCTTTTTTTGCAGTTCATTATAATTCGTATAGGTTTCGTCAAAGGTCTCGGGAATAATCACTTCCGTTACCTCGACAGGGTCCGCCTCCACACTCCAGCCAAACTGCGACAGATAGGCAACCCGTTCTTCGGCGGTGGATGCGCGGATATTGACTGTGGGTTCCTTTGCCGTCTCCACACCGCGTTTGGTTACGGCAAAAAAGGCTATTGCCACCGCCGCAATGCACACCAGCAACACAATCAGTTTAATTTGTCTTTTGTGTACGGAAAACACGAACATAAACATTCACCTCGTACACATGTATATGCGACGAGGTGAAGCTTTTATTCTATATCTTTACTGCTTTTCCGCACGCTGTTTATGCTGTGCCGCCGCACGGAGCGACTGACGCGCACGCCGGATTTCGTTGACGGAATTCGTAAGGCTTTCGTCTGCAAGCGCGACTATGTTCTCCACGTATTCCCCTGCGCTTGTCCGCATGTCGTGCGCCCACTTCTGCGCCTGGTCGGTCAGCTCGGAAGCCGTTGCTCTCGCGCCCTCGACAATCTCGCCCGCCTGTGCGCGCGCCTGCGCCATAATATCGGCGGCGGCGGTTTCCGCGCCCTTTGTAATCTCGTGTGCTTCGACAAGCTCCTTCGCCCGTCTCTGCGCACCTGCAATGATGTCGTCCGCACTGTTCTGCGCCGCCGTCAGAATCTCCTTGCGCTCCGAAGCAATCTTGCGCGCCTGCATGAGCTCGTCGGGCATATTCAGGCGAATATCCT
Source organism: uncultured Oscillospiraceae bacterium (assembly GCA_900540295.1). Lineage (GTDB taxonomy): Bacteria > Bacillota > Clostridia > Oscillospirales > Acutalibacteraceae > Fimenecus. The sequence goes on along the minus strand of UQFM01000049.1, from coordinate 7,754 downwards.
CAATCACGCGTTTGATTTCGTTCACGTCCAACAAAAGACCCGAAGAAAACGGTACTTTTTTGCCGTCCTCGAGAATGTCCTCGATTTCATCCAACAAACTTTCTATGGTCATTTCTCTTCACCTCTGCTGATTCTCTTGATTATATCGTCACGAATTTCCTCGGGAACAAAATTACCGATGTCCCCGCCCAATTCGCAAACCTGCTTGACAACGCTGGAGCTTAAAAACATATTTTCCGCCGTACTTGCGATAAAAATCGTCTCCAAATCGCCGTTCAGTTTCTGATTGGTCAGCGCCTGCTGAAATTCATATTCAAAATCCGAAACGGCGCGCAGACCCTTAACAATCGCCGCCGCGTTCTTTTGCCGCGCATATTCCGCCAAAAGCCCGTCGTAAGCATCCACCTCGACGTTCGGAATATCCTTTGTACAGCGTTTTAAAAGCGCCACGCGCTCTGCCGCGGAAAACGCATAGGTATTCTTTTTGTGATAGTTCGTCATAGCGACCACGATGACTTTATCAAACATTGCCGCAGAACGGCGGATAATATCCAAATGCCCGACCGTCACAGGGTCAAAGCTTCCCGGACAAATGACCGTTTTCATACCGTTTCCTCTTGTTTTCTGTATGTCGTCAGTTTGGTTTTACCGTATTTATATACACGCTGTTTTTGAAGCGCCCCCGCAGAATCGGGCAAATCCTCCGAAACATCCGTTTCGCAAACCACCAGCGCATTCGGGTTACAGCAACGGGACAAAAGCGGCAAGGCACTTCCGACCAAGCCCTTTTGATACGGCGGGTCTAACAGCACCACGTCAAACCGTTCCTTTGTACCGTTTAAAAAAGAGAGTGTATCCGTATTTAAAACCACGGCACGGTCAAACAGGTTTGTCGTTTTTAAGTTTTCTTTTACCGTTTCAAACGCTTTTTTATTGGCGTCCAAAAAATAAGCTTTTCTCGCCCCTCGGCTGAGCGCCTCAATCCCTAACTGCCCTGAGCCTGCAAACGCATCCAGCACCGCGGCATCCTCCAACTCAAAATGCACAATACTGAACATGGCTTCTTTCACCTTATCGGTTGTCGGGCGGACGATATCGCCGCCCTCTAAGGTTTTCAGTTTTCTGCCGCGTGCCGAGCCTGTAATTACCCGCATAACTCCACTCTCCACTATTTTTCACTATTTTAGCACAAATGTCAACTAAAATCATCCATTTTTTAAGGATAAAAGCAAATTTTTCAGTTCTTTTGTATCTTTTGCGGTTGTTTTGACGCCCGCGTTCTGTAAATCAGACAAATCACGAAAGCCCCACAGCACACCGACAGCATCAATGCCCGCATTTTTTGCGGTTAAAATATCGACCTCACTGTCGCCGACGAACACCGCTTCCGACTTCTCCGCGCCCATTTGCGCAAGCGCATAATACACACCGTCGGGCGCAGGCTTATTGGGACGGGTATCCACACTGCCGACCACGGTATGTATATAGTTTCCGAACAGACGGCGGCACAGCGCCTGCGCCGCAAAATCCGCTTTGTTGGTAACAATCGCCATTTTATAGCCTGCTTCGTACAGTGCGCCGAGCATTTCGGTAATTCCGTCGTACTCGGCGGTTTTGTTCTCCATATTGCCTTTATAGTGTTCGCAGAAAATGCCGTAGCATTCCGTAATTTCGGGTTCCCCAGCCGTTTCGGGCACGGCGCGTTCAATCAATTTTCGAATCCCATTGCCGACAAAACGGCGGACTTCGTTAAGAGAACGCTTCGGAAAGCCGCATTTTCTAAGTGCATAATTTGTGCTGTCGCACAAGTCCTCTAAGGTATTTAACAGTGTACCGTCCAAATCAAATACAATCGCTTTTTTCATGTTTCTTCCTCTTTATGATAAAACGCATAAATTTTCTCCGCATTTTTACGGCTGACGCCCTCCGCTTCGCAAAGCGCCTCTACGGACGCATTTTTCACGGCGGTCAGCGTTTTAAAATGCTTTAACAGTGATTTTGCTTTTTTCTCGCCGATACCCTCGATTTCGGTTAAGGACAAGGTCAGATTGCGTTTGGCGTGTTTATTGCGGTGATAGGCAATCGAAAAACGGTGTACCTCTTCCTGAATCTCGGAAACGAGTGTAAACACGCGCCGATTGGAGCGAATCTCAATCTCGCCGCCGTTTTGTGCAATGGCACGCGTGCGGTGGCGGTTATCCTTTACCATACCGAACAGCGGAACGGAAAGCCCGAACTGCTCTAAAACAGGCTGTACGGCGTTCACCTGCCCGATACCGCCGTCTAAAAGAATCAAATCGGGCAATTTGCCAAAACCCTCGCCTGTATCTTTTCGCTTTTCATATTCCGAAAAACGGCGGGTCAGCACCTCGTGCATGGAACGGTAATCGTCGTTGCCGAGAAAGCTTTTAATGGTAAACCGCTTATAGGCGGATTTATAAGGCTTGCCGTCTTTAAAGACAATCATGCCCGCAACACTGTCCTGCCCTGCGGTATGGGATATATCGTAGGATTCAATATAATTCGGCGTGGTGGAAAGCCCCAAAAGGTCGCGCAGCTCTTCCAATACGGCAACGGTTTTGCCGCTTTTGCCCAATTTCAGTGCCAATTTTTCCTGCGCGTTTTCACGGCACATATGCACAACCTCGACCTGTTCGCCGCGCTGTGGGGTAAATACTGTCACTTTTTTACCTTTTTTCTCGGAAAGCCAGCGTTCCACATCCGCCGCACCCTCCAATGCGCCGTCCACCGTGACACGGCGCGGAATGTTTTGGCGCATGGAGTAAAACGAAGTAACCGCAGAGGTCATCATGCTTTCGGGTGTATCGGTTTTATCAAAGAAGAAGTGCTCACAGTCATTCAATCTGCCGTCGGAAAAGCGCAAAACGGCAAGGCAAACGGTATTTTCCGATTCCGCCATAGAGAAAACGTCCTGTTCCTCAACGGTTTTAAACACGACCTTTTGCTTTTCCTGCATACGGGAAACCGCACGGATGCGGTCACGCAGTTTTGCCGCGCGTTCAAAATCCATCGCTTCGGCGGCTTCTTCCATTTGCGATTCCAGCATTTTCAGAATCTCTTTGGTGTCGCCTTTTAAAAATCGAATTGCCTGTGAGACCGCCTCGCTGTATTCTGCCTTTGAAACCTTTCCCGTGCAAAGCCCGCAGCACTGGGAAATATAGTAATGCAGACACGGGCGCGTTTTGCGGATTTTGCCGTCAAACACCTTGCCGCACTGCGGGAGCATAAAAATTTTGTTGGCGGCGTCCACGCTTTGCTTGACGGCATAGGAGCTTGTAAACGGTCCGATATATTCCGCGCCGTCATCGTTTTTTTGCAGTACGGCGGTAATGGTTTTATAATCCCCGCCCGCAATGCGCACATAGCTGTAACCCTTGTCATCCTTTAAAAGAATGTTGTATTTCGGCATATGCTGTTTAATCAGACTGCACTCAAGCACCAGCGCCTCAAATTCGCTGTCGGTTACGATATAATCGAACTCGTGTACATTTTCGACCATTTTTCGCACCTTGACAGTGTGCCCGTTCGGAGAGCCGAAATATTGGCTGACGCGGTTTTTCAGTGCTTTCGCCTTACCGATATAAATAATTTCGCCGTGTACATTTTTCATAATATACACGCCCGGTAAAAGCGGCAGGCTCATCGCCTTTTTACGAAGCTCTATACGTTTTTCTTCCATATCGGCACCTCCTTTGGGTTGTTTTCCCGAAAATTGTCATATACAAAAACAGACATACCGAAACAAAATAGAATCGGCATGTCTGCAAAAACACATATTTTGTTCGGATTATTCCGCGAAACCGGATTCCACAAGCTTTACAAGCCCTTCCACTGCCTGCTCCTCATCGGGACCGCCTGCAATGATGCGAATTTTGGTGTCGCCCATAATACCGAGAGAGAGAACGCCCAAAAGACTCTTGGCATTGACTCTTCTTTCATCCTTTTCGACCCAAATTGAAGATTTGTATTCATTGGCTTTCTGGATGAAGAAAGTCGCCGGACGCGCATGTAAGCCGACCTGATTCTGAACAAGAACTTCTTTAACGAACATAATCATTCTCCCCATATATAGTATTGAAATACATTTTCCTTGTGTTTACAGTAACATATTATACCACAAAACTTGTCCGCGTCAACGGTTAAAACACGATATATGGGGGATTTTGTGAGATTTCGGTGGGTATTCCAAAGTCGCTCGTTTTCGGGTTTACTAACTTTGTGCAAAATGACAAGAAAAATAAAAGTTGTCTATTGAATATACACAAAAAGCATTGTTAATTTGCAACTCTTTGATGCGCGGGCGGGGTGGATTCGGTCAGTGCCGCAAATTTACAGCCTGCCGCTTTGTAATAGGCAATTACTTCAGGTAACGCTTCTACCGTAGTACGCTTTTCAACGGAATCGTGCATCAAAACGATTACGGCATTACTGCTCGGCACTTTACGGCAGTTGTTAATGATTTTCTGTGCGGAAGAACCGCCCTTATCCGCATCGCCTGAAGTGATATTCCAGTCAAAATATACATAGCCCTTATCCACAACCTGCTGTGTCAGACGCGTCATAATGCCCGAACAGTATTTTCGGCTGACCGTATTACTGCTTCCGCCGGGAAAGCGAATCAAGTTGGTACGTACACCTGTTTCATTATAAACCAAGTCGGAAATCTGCTGTAAATCCGCAAAATACGCTTCCTCGGAAGCATAAATCTTTGCGTAATCATGTGTATATGTGTGCAAAGCAATCGTATGTCCTTCCGCTACAATATCTTTCATATAATGACTGCTGTTTTTGCTTCGGGCGGTTACAAAAAACGTCGCCTTGACACCGTTGTCTCTGAGGATTTTTAAAACCTCCGGTGTGCGCGGCGACGGTCCGTCATCGAATGTCAGATAAATCGTCTTTTGCGAAAGGTCTTTTCCGCTGCCCGGATTTACAGGCTGCGGCGTCGGATTCGGAGACGGCTTCGACGCATTGGCCGCCGCTTCGGCGGCGCGCTTTACGGCAAGTTGTTTATTTAAATCGGCAATGGTCTGATTGAGCGCGTTCTTTTCGTCGGCAAATACAGAGGATTGCTCATTCAGCTGATTTCGGTAAGATTCCGCTTCGCTCGCGCGTACTGCGTCTAAGCTCTCTTTTTCCCGTTCGGCGCTGACAAGCGCTTCGGAAGCGGCGCTCCCGCCGTTTTTCAAGTTCTTGTTTTTCGCCGCCGTAACACACAGCACCACCGACAAAATCAAAATCACTGCCGCACAGCCGATTAAAATATATTTTAAAAGCTTGTTTTGCTTTGCCGCATTCATAAAAATCCTTCTTTCGACATAAAGCACTATATTTCTCATTTCTAATTATATAGTATCCCCGAAAAAGTGCAAGTTACAAATTGTTAAAATTAGGTTACAAAGATTTAAAATCCGATTGCTTTGCAAAATAAAAACTGATACAATGAAAGAAAACCATTTGGGAGAAAATCAAAATGGATGCAGTTCTGCAGGCGTTTTTACAGCGAAATCTACCGAATTTAACAGACGCATTTCAAATCACGCTGGACGCACGCGTGCCTGACGGTTACACCGTGTATTTTGACAGCGGATGTGTGCATATTCAGGCGGGCAGCCGAATTTCGGCGTGCAACGCAATTTATGATTATTTAAAGCATATTTGCCGCGTGAATTATTCCTGGTGCGGCAATGAAGTTTTATCCTTAACCGAAATTGTGCCGTTTGAAGGTAGACTTGAAAAAGCGATTGCACAAAAATACAGGGTGTATATGAATTACTGCACCTTGGATTATTCCATGTGCTGGTGGGACTGGGCGCGCTGGGAACAGGAAATTGACTTTATGGCGATGAACGGCATCAATATGCCCTTATGTGTCATCGGTACAGAGGCGGTTTGGTTTGAAACGCTTTTGGAATTCGGATTTACAAAAGAAGAAGCCCTGAAAACCGTTTCAGGTCCTGCATTTTGGGCATGGCAGCTGATGACGAACATTGAGGGCTATATGCCGCCGCAGAACACGGAATATGTATATGAACGCTTAGCCCTCGGCAAAAAAATTCTCAAGCGGATGCTCGAATTCGAAATGCTTCCGATTCAGCAGGGCTTTTCGGGACATGTGCCCATGCTGTTACGGGAAAAATATCCGAATGCACGCATTACCGCCAAGAACGGCTGGTGTTTTTTCCCGAAAACCGCACAGTTAGACCCCTTAGACCCGCTGTTTTCGGAATTCGGCACGGTATATTTGCAAAAGCTGGACGCACTGCTCGGCAATCACCATTACCTCGCCTGTGACCCGTTCCACGAGGGTACGCCGCCGAAAAAAGGATTCCTCTATCTGCGCCGCGTCGGGCGTGCGATTGACACGCTGTACCGCAATTATGACGCGGATTCCGTTTGGGTGATGCAGGCGTGGTCTTTGCGCAAGCATATCGTCAAAGCCGTGCCGAAAGAAAGACTGCTTGTTTTAGACATCAATTCCGAGCGTACACCGAAAAACCGCAATATGTGGGGGTATCCCGTTGTGGCGGGTATGCTCCACAATTTCGGCGGCAAAAACGCCATGCAGGGCCAGCTTAAAAAGCACTGCCGAAACCCGTATGCAGAGTTAAAATCACGCGGTGCAAATGTGATCGGATCGGGGCTGTTTATGGAAGGCATCGAACAAAATCCCGTGGTATACGATTTGCAGTTTGCACTGCTGACGAAGGCCGAATCCGTTGACTTGGACGCTTGGCTGGACGATTACATAGAACGCCGTTACGGCCAATATGACAACACCCTGCGCGCGGCATGGGATATTCTTCTGAAAACCTGCTACCGCGACGACGGCTATCAGGAAAACGAGGTCGGGTCGGTGGTGTGCGCGCGCCCGCTCCCCTTTCCGAAACGCTGCGGACCTTGTGACGTGACAGATTTATTCTACGACCCGAAGAATTTGGAACAAGCGCTCTCCCTGTTTCTTTCAGTGCAGGCGCAATACAGAGATTCGGACGGGTATCAGTACGATTTGTGCGACATCACACGGCAGGTGCTTTCCAACCGATTCCACGTACAGCAAAAGGCATTTTCGCATGCATTTAAGGCTTTGGACGCGGTACAGATGCGGCGGATTGCCAACGCACAAACGGAACTGCTGTATGATTTAGACTCCTTCCTTGCCAATCGCAAAAACTTTACGCTCGCGCGATGGATCAATCAAAGCCACGCGCTGGGGACATCGGAAGCAGAAAAGCAGTATTTTGACCGAAACGCACGCACGCTCATTACCCTTTGGGGCGATATGTACGGCGACAACGGTATGCTGTATGACTACGCATGGCGCGAATGGAGCGGACTGATTCGTGAATTCTATGCTGTGCGCTGGAAGCGCTTTTACGACGCCGCCATAGACGCGGCGAAGCAAGGCAGAGCTTTGGTGACGGAAAAGGGCATTAAAATCTGTGACCGTCCGCGCCCCGATGCAACGGAATTCGGCAAAGCGCTGTTTATGTTCGAGAAAAATTGGTGCGAAACCTACTCGGAATACGAAGCGCCTGTGAACCGAGATGTGACCGACGCAGCGCAAGCTGTATACCAAAAATATGCAAAGACGAACATATAAATTTTCACAATCGTCCTGCCAACTATCCGTTTGAATACAAGGAACACATCAATAAAGCGTTTTTATCGGTGTGTTCCTTTTCGCTTATAAAAATCTGTCTCTTATACACATCTCCGAGCCCATGAGACCG
>UQFM01000048.1 GCA_900540295.1 uncultured Oscillospiraceae bacterium | reverse complement strand
AGATACTGATCGGTCTCGTGGGCTCGGAGATGTGTATAAGAGACAGCCTTTACGCCGTGGGACGGCACAACTGCCGAAAGCATATCCATGGTTTCCGCATTTGTCTTTTCCCAAAGGTCCGTGCAAATATATTTTTCCGCACTCGGCAGACCCGCAAACGCAAGGTTGGATACGCCGCGCAAGGATGTGCCGATTTGCAGTTCCTTCGGTCCTTTGTTAAACAGGCATACCGCCGCTTCACCGCCCGCCAGCGGCTTTACAAGGATGTCATAAATGCCCGTGGTTTTGATGCGGCGGCAGGGCACACATTTCTCATCCTGGTCAACCGCAATCAAATCCGCATTCTTTAAAATTTGCAGTACGGGGTGTTCCGTATCTGCCGTGCCGTCCGCACGCATAAAGCTGCGCAAATCGTTCCCGAGAATCAAGGGCGCCGCCATCATGCACCACAAAGTAAAGTGCGCCTTATTTTCTTCCACGGTCATTTTGCCGTTACCGACCTCTAACATATCGGGGTCATTGTACCCGCCGACACACGCATGCTTATACAGCCGCACGTTCGTTTCATAAATCCCGACAACAGACGCCCAATTTGCCTGAATATCGGGCGTGGTGCGCCAAAGGTTGCCTGCCTCGCTGCCCCAGCGCCACGGCTTGTTCCAGCCCCATTCGCAAATGGAATACACAATCGGTTTTTCAGGCACGCCGTTTTTCTCTGCAAACAACTTAGTTGCACGCTTCAGCTCCTTGCCCATCGCAATATACTGTGCGGCGGCGCTGTCCATTTTAGAGGCAATCGGGTTGCGCAGTTCAATCGTATTGTCGCCTGCTTCCAAATGTATCATTGTCTGCGTTCTGCCGCCGCGCGGATTAAACGCCTTAGTCGGCGGGAATACAACGGGATATTCGTCCTTACCGTTCACTGTCGCCACCAAATATTTCTCGGCATTTCCCTCTTTATGCACCAAAAAGGTCAGTACATACTCCCCTGCCGACGGCACATTTACAAAGCTGAATTTGATGGAACCGAGATTGCTGTCCAAACGGGTAACATAGGTATCATCGTCCGCAGTTACAACTTTTGCCGCACCGTATAACTCTGCATTTTCCGCAGACAAAGCCAATTCTTCCGTTAAAGACCCGCCGCCGATTAAAATACCTTCAATCCAAGGGGCTTTGGTCGGGATATACTGATGGTGGCAGAAATCATATTTAAAGTATTCAATGCCCCACTCGGCAAAGGTTTCCGCGTCAATACGCTCATGCCCGAGAGATGCAGGCAAATCCTCGCAGGTCAGCGTACCGTTTGAAGAATAAATACCCGCTTTGAAGCCTTTTTCGTTTAAGTTACGGACAAGCGCGGGAATCCCCGACGGAAACGTCGTCAAATCGCCCTGCAATTTGCCGTTTTTGTCGCGCATAGAGCTTTGCCAGCAATCGTCCAAATTCACATACTTGTAGCCTGCTTCTAAAAGTCCCGTGGCTTTCATGGCGTCGGCAGTTTCCAAAATCAGCTTTTCGTCAATATGATTATGGAAAGTGTTCCAGCTTGACCAACCCATCGGGGGTGTGCGTGCCGCACCGTTGTTATAGGGGGCGCTTGCCTTGACATGCACGCCTGTACGCGCCGCCGCTTTTTTCAGCTCGCAAATCGGGCAGATATTTTTCTTTTTCAGCACGGCGACCCCTGCCGCCGCTACGCCTGCCGCCAAAGTAACTGCGGCGGGGATAATTTTTTCAAGCATTTCGGTAGCCTCTCTCTAAGTTATTGTAAAATGCAAAAAGAGGACAGGCTTCCCGCCCGTCCTCTCTTTTCTGTGCCTTATTCGGCGGAGTTTTGGATTTTAAAAATTATTCTTCGGTTTCTGCCGCAGCCGCCAAATCGTCAATCGATACAGGCTCGCTGTCTGCGGTGTCCGCAACAGGCGCATCCAAAAGCGCTTTCATAGAAAGGCTGACGCGCTTTTTGTCGAAGTCCACATCCAAAATCTTCACATCTACTTCATCGCCGACCTTCAGAACCTCAGCAGGGTTGCCGATGTGGCTGTGCGAAATTTCGGAAATGTGAATCAAACCGTCAATACCGGGGATAACCGATGCGAATGCACCGAAGGTGGTAAGCCCAACGATTTTCGCTTTTACCGCCGAGCCGATGGGATAATCTCTCTTCAGAATCTCCCACGGATTGTCCTCGATTTTCTTGTAGCCGAGCGAAATCTTCTTGTTTTCACGGTCAAGACCCTTTATGTAGACTTCAACCGTATCGCCGACCTTCACAACATCCGACGGATGCTTGATGCGGCTCCAGGAAAGCTCGGAGATGTGCACCATGCCGTCTACGCCGCCGATGTCCACGAATGCGCCGTAGCTGGTGAGCGAACGGACTGTACCTGTGTAGGTCTGCCCTTCCTCAGCCTGTGCCCAGAAAGCTTCTTCAGCGGCGGCACGTGCATCTTTGTAAGCGGCACGGATAGAACCGACAACTCTTTTTCTTCTTCTGTCCACTTCGATGATTTTGAAAGAAACCGTCTTGCCGACCATTTCCTCCAAAGAATCACTGCGGCTGATTTTGGAAAGCGATGCGGGCACGAACACACGGATGCCGTTGTACTGCACGAAAAGACCTTTGCCGTCGCCGACAACGCCTGTAACCTTGCCCTCGACTGCTTCCTCATTTTCGTCAGAAAGCTCGTCCCAAGCTTTGATTGCATCGTAGCGTCTCTTGGAAAGGGCAACCGTACCCTCCATGTCGTTAGTTTTCATGATGATAAGATTCAGCTCATCGCCGATTTTGACTTCCGCAGTCATATCCGCTGTGGGATCACTGCTGTATTCTGCGGCGGAAACATAACCTGTGTGCTTTCTGCCGGTGATTTCGACCTGAATTTCAGACGGTGTAACCGCGACTACGCGGCCGACAACCTTTTGGTCAGAGCTTGTGTCTATATATTCTTCAAGCATATCGGCAAAGCTGGTTGCTTCAGAAGACATCGCAGACTCCTCCTTTTCAACTAATTCTGCCTGTGTTTGCGTAAGATTCTCGGACATTGTTTTTAGTACCTCCTTAATAATACTGTCAGGTGTGGAAGCACCCGCAGTAACGCCGACTGATTCATAACGGGACAGGTCAATGCCATGTAACTCCTGTGCCGTTTCAATCAGAAAGGTCGGACAGTTTTCGGCACAGACCGCTTTGAGCTTTGCGGTATTGGAGCTTTGCCGCCCGCCGATGATGAGCATCGCATCGTTCTCGCGCGACAACTGCTGCGCTTCTGCCTGTCTTTCCTCAGTCGCACTACATATTGTATCAAAAATTACGGCGTTTGTATATACCATTTTTATTTTTTTTACACATTTTTTAAAGGAATTTGTGCTGAAAGTTGTCTGTGCAACCACAATCAAGCCGTTTTCGTCTAAATTCGGCTGAGATTCCAACAGAGAGAGCAGTTCTTCGTAAGTATTAAACACAAAAGACCGTCCGTTGCAGAAACTGCGAATCCCGACAACCTCGGGGTGTGTTTTATCGCCCGCTATCAGCGTGACGTTTTCCGCCGTGGAGTTTTCGCGGACAATTTTATGAATTTTCGTGACGAACGGACAGGTTGCGTTGCAGAACGGCGCGCCCGACTGTTCGACTGCCGCAAGCGTCTCTTTCGGCACACCGTGGGTGCGGATGACCAGTGTCTCGCCGTCCGCGCATTCCGACGGGGTTTCAATCACGCGGACGCCGTGACGCTCAAAATGCCCGATGACCTGCGGATTGTGAATAATCGGGCCCAAGGTACATGCACGCGTACCCGCTTCGACCATTGTTTCCAGCATTTGCACCGCACGGTTCACACCGAAGCAAAAGCCTGCGGTTTCGGCAAGTGTTATTTTTTGCAATGCCCTTCCTCCCAAAGCTTCGTGATGTCATCCATAATGCGGCGCGATGCCTCTTTCAGCTCGCGGGATTTGCCGTCCTCGGTAAAGCCGAATTCTTCATTTTTGATAAGCCGGCCGAACCGCACCGTCAGGCGCGTACCGCGCTTATATTCTTCATCGGTATAAATCGATACAGGCAGCACATCCGCGCCCGTCTGCTTCGCAATCAGCGCCACACCCGACTTTGCCCGCTTCGGCGCGTAATCCTCCGAGCGCGTACCCTCGGGGAATATGCCCAACACCCAACCGTTGCGCAGAATTTCTTCCGCATGAGTAATGGCAGTCATATCCCCTTTGCCGCGCACCACGGGAAAGGCATTCAGATGCGTAATAAAGGTGCCGAGCGCTTTGTTCTCAAACAATTCCTCTTTCGCCATAAAATGAATCACCCGTTTGCCCGCGCCGCCCAAAGCAATGGGGTCAAAGGTGCTCATATGATTGCACGCTAAAATAAAACCGCCCGTTTTCGGGATGTTTTCCGTGCCGATATAGGTGCATTTCTGCACGGTCTTACATACCGCCTTGGCAAGCGGCGTGAGCACCGTGTAAAGCTTATATTCTTTTACTTTTGAAAAATCGTAAAGTTCAGACATGTTCTTTGGGTCTCCTATGTAATCAGTCGGTGATTCTCTCTTGAATAACCGCAATCACCTTTTCAACGGATTCTTCGAGATTCAGCTCGGTGGTGTCCACCAAAATGCTGTCCTCGGCAGGCTTTAAGGGTGCTACGGCACGGTGGGAATCGTTGTAGTCGCGCTGTTTTAAATCGGCAAGCACTTCTTCGAAAGTATCTGCCGCACCTTTCGCCTGCAATTCCCGATACCGCCGCATGGCGCGTGCCTCGGGGGAGGCGGTTAAAAAGATTTTGACCTCTGCTTGCGGCAAAACAACCGTGCCGATATCGCGCCCATCCATAATACAGTCGTTTTGCTTCGCGATATTGCGCTGTAAATCGAACAAAAACTGCCGTACGGCAGGGACGGCGGAAACATCGGACGCCGCCATGCTCGCTTCGGGTGTGCGGATTTCCTCGGATACATCCTCGCCGTTTAAAAAGACGTGCTGTACACCGCCGATAAATTTCAGTTCCACACAAATATCCGAAAGCGTGCCTGCCACTGTGTCCGCGTTTTTGGTATCGAATCCGCGGCGAAGCGAATACACGCCAACCGCGCGGTACAGCGCACCCGTGTCCACATAAATATATCCTAATGCCTGTGCCGCTGTGCGGGCGATGGTGCTTTTCCCCGCCCCCGCAGGACCGTCTATGGCTACGTTTATCATACTATTCCGATTCCTTTCCCTTTATTCGCCCGCGGAAACACCCGCAAGCCGTCCCGTAGAAAATGCAATCTGCAAATTAAAACCGCCTGTATACCCGTCGCAGTCCAACAATTCCCCTGCGAAATACAGCCCGCGGCACAGCTTGCTTTCCATCGTTTTCGGATTTACCTCGCCCGTCTTTACGCCGCCTGCAGTTACAATCGCCTCTTTGATATCGTGAAAATCCATAACCGTCAAGCGAAGCGCCTTGACGGTTTCCACCAACCGCCCGCGCTGTTCCTTGGTGATTTGATTGACCTTTTCGGACGGGCGCAGTCCCGATAGGCGCAACACGGCGGGAATGATTGCACGCGGCAGCAAAAGCCCCAGCGTATTGGCAATGGATTTGTTCAGGTTTTCCGAAAAATCGCGCAAAACGCGTGCGTCCAACTTTTCGTGCGACAGTGCAGGCTTTAAATCCACATCTATGGTATACCGTTCCGCCTGCATTTCACGCATATGTGCGCTTGCCGACAAAATCATCGGCCCCGAAACGCCGAAATGCGTAAACAGCATTTCCCCAAAATCCTCGTAAATTGTCTTTTTGGTTTTTGTGTCGCGCACGGTAATCGCCGTATTGCGAAGCGAAAGCCCCATGCAGTCACTGCAAAAACCCTCGCGGCAGCGAAGCGCCGACAAAGAGGGAAGCAGGGGTGTTACCGTGTGTCCGACGCTTTGCGCCAAAGCATATCCGTCCCCTGTCGAACCCGTTTTCGGGTAGGATTTGCCGCCTGTCGCCAAAATGACGCTGTCGGCAAAAATACATTCGCCGTTTTCGGTTTTTATCCCTTTCACCGCGCCGTTTTCCGTCAGCAATTCGGTTACGCGCGCCTGTTGCACGGTTACGCCGACATCCGCCAGATAGCGCGATAGGGCGTCTACAATATCCGCCGCCCTGTCTGACTGCGGAAACACGCGATTTCCGCGCTCCACTTTTAGCGGCACGCCGTAATCCTCAAAAAAATCCACCGTGTCCTGCGGCATAAACTGTGAAAATGCGCTATATAAGAACCGTCCGTTCCCGGGGATATTCTGAATCAAGGTATCAATCTCGTCGGTATGATGCGTAACATTGCACCGTCCCTTTCCCGTAAGCAGCACTTTTCTGCCGATTTTCGGATTGCGCTCCAACAGCAGTACATCGGCGCAGTTTTCCGCCGCCGCGCCTGCCGCCATAACGCCCGCCGCGCCTGCGCCGACGACGATTACTTTTTTATTCTGCATTTTCGGGAATGTCCTCCGTTTTCTCATAGACCTGGTATTCGTCCCAAATGCCTTCGAGTTTATTAAAGTTGTTGTACACTTCTTCGCGGCGGGAAAGCGTTACCCCGACAATCAAGGCGTTAATCAGGCTTAAAGGCGCTGTAAGGGAATCGACCACAGACGCCATATCGCTTCGTGCGACCAAAAGATGATTGGCATACAGCGCAATCGGGGATTTTTCCGTATCGGTGACGGCGATGATTTTTGCCCCGCGGTCCGCAATAAAGCGCAGTGCGCTGACCGTCTGCTTGGAATAGCGCGGGAAGCTGATGGCGATGCACACATCCTCTTCGCCGATGCGAAACATCTGCTCGAACATTTCCGACGCACTGGATGTGTCTACCAGCACCACCGAATCGAATACCAAATTGAAATAGAATGCCAAAAAAGACGCCAGTGCCGCCGAGGAACGCACGCCGAGAATGTAGATACGGCGCGCACGGTTAATTTCCTGCACGGCATTTTGGAAATCGGTGCGGGAAGTCCGTTCTGCGGTTTCGCGAATCAGCTCAATATCCCCGCTTAAAACCGAACTGATAATATCACCGTCGCCGATTAAAGATTCGGAAACCTCCATACGCTGAACGGCGGTCAGCTTGGATTTAATCATCTGCTGTAATTCGCGCTGTAATTCGGGGTAGCCTTTAAAGCCCATTTCCGTGGCAAAACGCACCACGGTGGATTCGCTTACACCGACTTTATTTCCCAACGCGGCGGCAGTCATAAATGCCGCCTTATCATAATTTTCCGTAATATATGCCGCAATTTTTTTATGCCCTTTCGACAGACGGCGTAAATTCGCTTCCATAGAAGCCAATAAAGAACTGTTCATAACATCCTGCCCTTTTCTCTTCATAATCTCTTTCATTATAATATTTTTTTTTAGGAAATCAAGAAAAATGCAGGATTTCTTTCAAAGAATTTCAGATTCGCACCACATTTCCCGTCATTTCCGTACCGCTCGGACGAATTTCGGGCAAAGTAAGATTGTAAATGTCAGTAGCACGGCATTCGAGCGCGAAGCTGTACCACGCAGATGCGGACAGATATTCCGCGTCGGACGCGCGCATCACAATCGGCAGTTTTGCAGTTTCCCGCGCTCGGCGCAGCAGGGCTTTACCGCACTCGGAGAAGCCCAAAACGCGCAGATACGGAAGTTTTTCCGTATCCGACCGCCGTACACCGAGAAAAGCGCAAAGCACAATGCGGCGAATCCGCGCGTGGCTGTAACGCTTGGTTTTGGCGTTGTCGAACACTTCGGAAAGTGTACGTGCCGTGCGTGCGGCATTTAAAATTCGGTTTTCAATTCCCTCTGTGACATCGGGTACTTCCGAAAAATCTTCCGCCGTTGCCTTTCTTAAAAACGCGAGGACGGCAATATCCAATTTGGCATATTGCGCGGGCGCAAAGCCCTTTCGGATTTCCACTTGTAAAATCTCCGCAGACGGCGGCGGTAAAAATGCCGTGACAGCTTCTTCTGCGTCTATCCTTTTCCGCAAGGCAGAACCGCTCGCAAATCCGCCTGCCGTTTCGTCGGAATCGTGCAAAGCACCGACGCGCAAAACAGTCTGCGGTACAATGGTTGTATGCACATCCCGCAACGCGCGGAGATATTCTATGCCCAGCACATTGTTCGGCAGCTGTAACAGGGACGCGGTTTCTTCGCCGTACACCGTGCGCACCGCCTGTTCCCGCGCAGAGGCGAAGGGCGCGCCCGTCTGCATTTGTACGCGAATTTCCGATTCCACGGCAGAATCGAAAAGTGCATCCGCCGCCGTTTGCAGTTTTCGAATATCGCCGCACTCACTGCCGAATAAAAGTATGTCCGTAAGACCCAAAGCGTGCAGTGTCCCCACGCCGCCGCGTGCAAAGGTCTGCGCGCCCGCAACCGAAAATGCCAGAGGCAGTTCCAAAACCAAATCCGCACCGCACCGAAGCGCGGCTTCGGCGCGTCTGTGTTTTTCTAAAATTGCAGGCTCCCCGCGCTGTGTAAAATTGCCGCTTATCACCGCGACAACACCGTCTGCGGCAATTTTTTTCGCCGCAGACAGCAGATACGCGTGTCCGTTATGCAGCGGATTAAACTCCGCAATGATTCCCGCAACCGCCATAGCTGTTTCTTCCTTTTTCTACTTGAAATTCCAAAAGACACAGTATATAATAATATAGTTTAGAAAAACTTGCAAGTCTCTAAGCTGAGGAGTAGCTTAAGACGGACGAGCATACAAAAAGCAATTTGGAGGAATTTTTGTGAAAATTCTGGTTATCAATGCAGGCAGTTCTTCCCTCAAATATCAGCTGATTGATATGGACGGCGAAAAACTGATTGCAAAAGGCATTTGCGAACGCGTCAAGGATGCAGAAAACAGCTGTGTTTCTTACACGCATTACGTGAACGGGCAGGAAGTCAAAGGTAAAGATGTTGCCGCGCCGATGGCGAATCACACCGAAGCTTTCCATGTCGTGAAAAAGCTGTTGACCGAGGGTGACAGCAAAGTCATTGACGATTTGTCCGAAGTGACGGCAGTCGGCCACCGCGTGGTGCAGGGCGGCTCTCTGTTTAACAAGAGCGTTCTGATTGACCAAAGCGTGATTGACGGTATTGAAAGTCTCTGTGACCTCGCGCCTTTGCACAATCCCGCGCACATTCAGGGTATGGAAGCGAGCATTGCGCTGTTCGGCGACAAAGTTCCGCAGGTGGCTGTGTTCGATAACGCATTCCATTCGACTATGCCCGCAGAAGCATATATGTTCGGTCTGCCGTACGAATACTACGAAAAATACAAAATCCGCAAATACGGCTTCCACGGCACTTCGCACCGTTTCGTCAGCGCACGCTGTGCGGAAGTGATGGACAAGCCGATTGAAGACCTCAAAATCATCACCTGCCACCTGGGCAACGGTTCTTCGATTACCGCTGTAAAGAACGGCAAGGTCATTGACACCTCTATGGGTCTTACCCCCTTGGACGGCGAAATTATGGGTACGCGCACAGGCTCTATCGACCCCTCCGCCGTTTTGTATGTGATGAAAAAAGAGAACAAAACGCCCGACGAAATGGATACCCTGCTCAACAAACAATCGGGTATTCTCGGTGTTTCGGGGCTTTCCTCCGATGACCGCGACATCAAAAAAGCCGCGGCAGAGGGCAATGAAAGAGCCGCGCTTGCACGCAGTATGCAGATTTACGAAATCGTGAAATACATCGGCTCCTACACCGCCGCTATGGACGGCGTTGACGCAATCGTGTTCACGGGCGGTATCGGTGAAAATGCAGAGGATATGCGCGCGACCGTGTGCGACAGACTTTCTTTCCTCGGCATTGACATTGACAAACCGTTTAATTCCACGCTTGTGAAAGGCGCAGAGGGCGAAATCTCCACCGACAAATCCAAGGTTCGCGTATTTGTACTGCCGACCAACGAGGAATTGCTCATTGCGAGAGATACAAGAGACATTGTAAACAGCCTGTAAAACAAAATACTATGCACATAACAGCGGCAGAGCCATTTTTGCTCTGCCGCTGTTTCTACATTTGAAAACTTGCGATTCCGAAAGAAAATCTGTATAATAGACGCAGAGATACCGAAAGAGAATGCATAAAGGCGGAACTATTTATGAAATTAAATTTGTTGCATCAGACAAAAGAAAATTCTATACCCGCACCGTTTCCCCACATGTACAATTTTGAAGATTTTGACGCCGTATACGTGAACAGTGCGGATCAATATCCGCAAAAAGATTATCTTCGGATTCTAAAAACGGAAAAAGAAAAAAGCATAAATCTTTGGGCTTGGAAAAACGATAAAGCGACAGCAGAGTTTTCCGTTCTCTGTGCCGACAGGGAGCTTCGCCGTGTTTCTCTTACCGCTTCTGATTTAACAGGTGAAGCAGGCGTCATTTCCGCTTCGCAGGTGAAGCTATCCTTTATAAAGGACGTGAAAGCCTACATAGGGCACGCAGGATGGTACGCCAATAATCCCGGCAACCGAATGCCCCGCGGAAAACGGGAATACTATCCGGAAGTGATTTACTCCGACGCACCTGTTTGTGTCTGCGAAAACTGTTTTCAGTTGGTATGGATAGAAATTCAAACGCCGAAAGACGCGGTATCGGGCATCTATCACGGAACCGTGACCGTTTCAGCCGAAAATACAGATAAAACCGTCACACTGGAATATACTCTGGAAGTGCTGAATATTACCCTGCCCGATACGGAACATTATTTGTTCGACGTAGAATATTGGAGCCATCCGTACAACGTTGCTTATTATTACGGCACAGAGCCATTTTCCGAGGCGCATTTAAAGATTTTGAAACAGCATATGACCCTATACAAAAACCTCGGCGGACATGCAGTTACCGCGAGCATTGCAGAAGAAGCGTGGGGCGGGCAAACCTACGGCGGCGGCAGAAGCGTGCATTATCCCTCTATGATAAAATGGATAAAAACGACCTCGGGCGCATGGCGGTTCGACTACACAGATTTTGACAAATGGGTGCGGCTGAATAAGCAAATCGGTATTGCAGATAAAATCATCTGTTACAGTATGATGCCTTGGAAAAATGTCATCCGATATTATGACGAAGCCAAGAAAAAGGAACGTAAAATCACCGTCCGCCCCGACAGTAAAGAAAAATACAATCAAATTTGGCTGCCGTTTTTACAGGCGTTTATTGTGCACTTGGACGAGATGGATTGGTTTGACTGCACATACATCGGGTTCGATGAACGCCGCAACATGGAAACCGCACTGGATTTAATCGCATCGGTTCAAAATAAAGACGGAAAGATGTTAAAAACCTCTGCGGCATTTAATGATTTTCGGCATAACGCCCCTGTGTTTAACCGATTAAATTATGCATCGGTAGGCTTACAGCAAATTCGGGAACATTTACAGGACTTTAAAAATCAAGTTCGGTTAAGACGGGAGAACGGACAGGAAATCACGATGTATACCGCCACCGAGCATGTGCCGAACAGTTTCACAAAATCCGTTCCCGCAGAAAGCTACTGGACAATTCTGTTTGCAGGCGCGTTAAATACAACAGGATTTTTGCGTTGGGCGTATGATGCTTGGGTCGAAAACCCCTTAGAAGATTCCACACATTGGTCTTTCCCTGCGGGCGACTGTTTCTTGGTGTATCCGTCGCTGAAAAACGAAAAGAACCCCGAGAGTAAATTTTCTTTGCGTTTGGCAAAATTAGACGAGGGTGTACGGGACGTCAATAAGCTGTATATGATGCGCGAAAATGCACCTGCCGTTTCACCCGAAATCGAAAAGCTGTTTTCCGCCGTAAAGGGCGAAACAGAAAACAGCTATGAATTTTACACAATGGCTAAAACCAATCTTTGGGGGCGCAAAGCCAAATGGCTGACTGAACACGGAAAGCAAGAAATGCTTGCGGATACGGCGGAAGCCAAACAAAAAATTTACGAGATTTCAAAACTGTACTGCGCGGCACAGGAGCGTGCATCCGAAGCATAATCAGGCGCACGGTTGCGGTTACAAAAGAAAAGGTATATAATAAACCCTGACATAATGTGTCAGGGTTTATATGTTATTCTTTTCACCGTAGGAGATGGTTCCCGATGCGGGAAAGCAGGTTATTTAAAATTCTATATTACTTACTGGATAAAGGGCAGACTACCGCTTCGGAATTGGCGGAAATGCTCGAAGTATCGGTCCGAACAATATACAGAGATATAGACGCTTTGAGCGGGGCGGGCATCCCCGTTTACGCAGAAACAGGCAGAAACGGCGGCGTCCGTTTAATGCAGGACTTTGTTTTAAATAAAGCCGTACTTTCCGAAAATGAAAAGCAGGAAATTTTAACCGCCTTACAAAGCATAAATTCCGTGAAAAATATCGGGAACAGTCAAACCCTGCAAAAGCTTTCCGCCATATTTCATCTACGTTCGGAGAATTGGCTCGAGGTGGATTTTTCCAGATGGGGAAACGAGGGCACAGACAACGAGAATTTTGACTTGCTGAAAGCGGCGGTTATACATCAAAAATGTGTCAAAATCACCTATGCAAATTCCTGCGGAACGATTTGCGAAAGAATTGTACAGCCGTTAAAGCTGTCCTATAAATCTATGTCTTGGTATTTAAAAGCGTATTGCACGGAAAAACAGGACTACCGCATTTTTAAGCTGACCCGTATTCTCGATTTGGAAGTCCTCACAGACAGTTTTCAAAAAAGCGAATTTCCGAAATCGGCGGAAGTTTCGGAGCAATCCTGCAATACAATCATACTTCGTTTTCCGCAAAATATGGCATATCGCGTCTTTGATGAATTTGATAAAACGCATGTCAGCAAAACAGAAAACGGTGATTTCATTGTATCCGCTGAAATGCCGCAAGACGAATGGCTCATTGGGTATTTGCTGTCCTTCGGCACACAGGCAGATATTATAGAGCCTGCATATCTCAAAGCGATTGTGGCAGAACGGGCGAAAAAAATTTATGAGAAATACAAATCCTGACAACGAAAAAACAAGAGAAAGGAAAATAATATGGGCAGACCGACAACCAAAACAGATTTATTCACCGCGGCAAACACAAATTATGAAAAATTAAATACCCTGATTTCCGAATTGACAAAACAGGAATTGGAAACACCTTTTGATTTTTCACAGGATGCAAAAAAGAAAGAGGCACATTGGAAAAGGGATAAAAATCTGCGGGATATTCTCATCCACCTTTATGAATGGCATCAGCTTTTGCTGAATTGGGTACACTCCAATCAAAACGGCGAGGATAAGCTGTTTCTGCCGAAGCCGTATAACTGGAAAACCTATGGGGATATGAATATGGAATTTTTCAGAAAGCATCAATCCACACCGTTAGACGATGCCAAGCATATGCTTCAAGAATCGCACAGCGAAGTTCTGAAATTGGCAGAGACCTTTTCAGATGCAGAATTATTTACAAAAGGCGTTTTTAAATGGGTCGGCGGGAGTACCTTAGGCTCGTATTT
>UQFM01000047.1 GCA_900540295.1 uncultured Oscillospiraceae bacterium | reverse complement strand
ATTTGTTGAAAATGCAAGGTTTTTACTGTTGGTGCGAGCGATGGGACTTGAACCCATACGGGATTACCACACGCCCCTCAAACGTGCGCGTCTGCCGATTCCGCCACGCTCGCATATTGAATTGCTGTCGCTTTCGCAACGGTGATTATTATAGCAAATGCATGTGTTTCTGTCAAGATATTTTTAAAAAAATCTTGACGCAATGCAATATGTTTTTCTTTCAGTTTTCGCCGCTTGCGGCACAAACTGAAAAACAAGCCCGCACCGCAGACAGAATCGGCTGTGTGGAAAGAAATCAAACGAAGATATTATGATTTTCTATATGTTTTTTGTCACAAATAAGAAATAAGTGTATTATACTATCCATACAGAACTAAAAATGAGAGGAAGTAACGGAAAATATTTGCTAAAATAATATGCATCAAACCAAAAGGACAAAAATATGGAATGGAATGAAAAGCTACAAGCAATTATCGATTATGTAGAAAATCATTTGCAGCGAAAAGAAGAATGTATTGACAGTGAAGAAATCTCAAAAATTGCGGAATGTTCTTTTGGATTTTTTCAAAAGGTATTTTCATACATGAACGGTATTAGCTTTGCTGAATATATTCGCGCACGAAAATTAACTTTAGCCGGGTATGATTTAAAAAGTACGGATTTAAAAGTGATTGAGATAAGCTACAAATATGGTTATGATTCGCCTACATCATTTACAAAAGCGTTTCAGCTGTTTCACGGCGTATCCCCAAGAGAAGCACGAAATGAGAAGGTTGTTTTAAAAGTTGTTCCGAAGATGCAGATATCAGAACGCCATGAATATGCGTGGAAACTCGAACAAAAAGACGGTTTTCGGTTAGTGGGAAAGCGTATCACTGTGTCCTGCGAAAATAATCTTCATTTCAAAAAAATACCGGAATTTTGGAATGCATGTCAACGTAACGGTATTTTTGCAAAGCTTATTTCAATAGATACGGCTACCCCCAAAGGGATATTTGGTCTGTTTGGCAATTACGATGAGCAATGCAATGCAATTGAATATTCTATTATGGTTATATCTGCGCAAGAACCGCCGCAAGGTTTTACCGAAATCCGTATTCCGAATGCAACATGGGCAATTTTTGATTGCAGAGGTTCTGTTCCGCAGGCAATACAGAAAGGTTGGCAATATCTTAATGAAGAATGGCTTGTCAAATATCCGTTTCAACACGCACAATGCCCGGAGATAGAATGGTACAGCAACGGAAATGTATATGACAGCAACTATTTAAGTCAAATATGGATACCGATTATAGAGGAGACATAAAAAATGGTGCATTTAGTGTATTGCGATAACGCAGGCAAAAAAGGTGAAAAAGTATTAGATAAAATTTTATCGGGAACGAAAACAATGATTGTGCGCGGAGCGGCAGGAAGAAAAATTCCGCACAGCAGAGTTTTTGAGGGGGAGCGTCTTTATTTCATAGAAAAAGGAAGTGCAAAGGTAGCGACAACCGCGATTGTAAAAGAAGTCCAAAATTTTGTGAAACTGTCTGATGAGGAAATCACAAAAACACTTGCGGATAATCAGAGTAAATTAAACTTATCAGATAAGCAAAAAGAAAGGTGGCATAAAAAGTGCCTATGCTTAGTGGAATTTGAAAATGTTGAGGAAATATCACCCCTTGTTTTTGAACATCAGGGGAATATGGACGATTGGCTTATTTTAGAAAAAATCAAAGATGTTCTTGTAGGTACAAGTATTCCGTACACTTACAAAAATTCTAAATTTTGAACCGAAGGGTTAATTACAGTTCATCAAGAGATGAACCCTAAACTGTTTTCGTTTTGTAATTCTTGCATTATAAATAATAAAACAAATCCGAACGTACTTTAAATACGTTCGGATTTGCTGTGCAATGGTGACCCGGACGAGAATCGAACTCGTGTTACCGCCGTGAAAGGGCGGTGTCTTAACCGCTTGACCACCGGGCCGTATTCTGCGGCGGAAGCCGCCGCGTTTTGGTAGCGGCAACGGGACTTGAACCTGTGACCTTCCGGGTATGAACCGGACGCTCTAGCCAACTAAGCTATGCCGCCATATCGTGCCGCTTTTTCTGCGGCTTTGATATTATAATATAAAGCACACGGCTTGTCAACACTTTTTTCGAGAATACTTTTTCATTTTGACATCTTTTTTAGGAAATGCCGAAATCCGCGCCCGCAACCGCAATGCAATCTTCGGTTGCGGCTGCGTTTTGTCCTTGTTTTGCTGTGCGGACGGTCAAAAAGGACTGTGCCAGGTATGTGCGTGCAGGGGGGTTATCAAATTACATTGTGCTGCGCGCAGAACGACAAACAAAAACACGGCTTCCGAAATAGGAAACCGTGTTTTGCTTGTATATAGGTTAGATTTTGAAGTAATCCACCGCATTTTTGAACATACCGTTGTCCTTAATGCCGTCCACGTTTTTGTAAACATTGTCGGAGAATCGCTCGGAATGTCCCATTTTGCCGAAGACTCTGCCGTCGGGCGAGGTGATACCCTCAATCGCAAGCAGGGAGCCGTTCGGATTGTAGCGGATATTCATCGTCGGCTGATTTTGGCTGTCCACATACTGTGTGGCAATCTGACCGTTTTCGATAAGCGAACTAATCAGCTCTTTCGGGTAGACGAAACGTCCCTCGCCGTGCGAAATGGCAACGGTGTGAATGTCGCCGACTTCGCTTCCCGACAGCCACGGGGATTTGTTGGACGCGACACGCGTGTTCACAAGTCTCGACTGGTGTCTGCCGATGGTGTTAAAGGTCAGGGTCGGGGTGTCGGCATTCGGCTCGATAATCTCGCCATACGGCACAAGACCCAATTTAATCAGCGCCTGGAAGCCGTTGCAGATACCCGCCATCAGGCCGTCACGCTCTTTCAACAGCTTGTGGACTTCGTCTTTCACGGCGGGGTTGCGGAAGAATGCCGTGATGAACTTACCGCTACCGTCGGGTTCATCGCCGCCCGAGAAGCCGCCGGGGATAAACACAATTTGCGCAGACTGCATTTCTTGAGAGAATGCCGCGGCGCTTTCCGCAATATCCTTGGCAGACAGGTTGCGGATGACCATAATCTTGGATTCCGCACCTGCACGTTCGAGGGCGCGCATGGTGTCATATTCGCAGTTTGTGCCGGGGAATACAGGGATGAGCACTTTCGGCTTCGCCGCACCGATTTTCGGCGCGACACGGTTTTCCGCTTTGTAAATCAGCGGTGCTACGGGCGTTTCCTCGGTTTTGATGTTGCAGGCGAAAACTGATTCCAGCTTATTTTCGTAAATATCGCAGATTTCCTGCAAATCAATCGTTTCAATGCCAATCTTCAAAGCGTAATCGTAGGTGGTTTCACCGAGTACGGTCAAGCCGTCGAGTTCTTCCGCCGCTTCTAAGACGAATGCGCCGTAATTGTAGGTGTAAAGCTTATCCTGCTCGAAGGCCTTATCCAATTTGAAGCCGATGCGGTTGCCGAAGGCGGATTTCATCAAGCCCTCTGCAATACCGCCGTAGGTCGGGGTGAACGCCGCAAGCACTTTTTTCTGTGCAATCAGTTCGGACACCGTTTTGTATACTGCCAACAGGCTTTCGGTATCAAAGGTGCCGTCCGCATTCTTTTTCGGCTCAATGTAATAAACCTTGGAGCCGGGCAGTTTAAATTCGGGTGAAATCACGTTGTCGGAATTGCAGACGGAAACCGCAAAGGAGACAAGTGTCGGCGGGACGTCAATATCCTCAAAGGTACCGCTCATAGAGTCCTTGCCGCCGATGGACGCAAGTCCCAATTCCAGCTGTGCGGTCAGTGCGCCCAACAGCGCCGCCGCGGGCTTGCCCCAACGGGACGCGTCCTCGGTCATACGCTCAAAATATTCTTGGAATGTCAGGTAGCAGGTGTTTAAATCCGCGCCCGTGGCAATCAGCTTGGAAACGGATTCCACAACCGCGAGGTACGCGCCGAGGTATTGATTCTTTTCGGCGATGAACGGATTGTAACCCCAGGACATGACAGAGCAGGTCTTGGTTTCGCCGTGCAGAACGGGCAGCTTTGCCGCCATACCCTGCGCGGGGGTAAGCTGATATTTGCCGCCGAACGGCATCAAAACCGTGTTTGCGCCGATGGTGGAGTCAAAGCGCTCGGAAAGCCCGCGCTTGGAGCAGATATTCAGGTCATCTGCCAACGCTTTGAATTTCTCCGCGTTGGTTTTGCCGACAACGGTCTTTTCGACTGTCGGGAAAGCGGAAACCTGAATGCGGGTGTGCTTTTCAGCGCCGTTGGAGTTTAAGAACTCACGGGAAATATCGACAATCTTTTTGCCGTTCCATTCCATGGTAAGTCTCGGCTGTGCCACAACCTCGGCAACCACGGTGGATTCGAGGTTTTCTTCCGATGCGAGCGCGCGGAACGTGTCTACGTCTTCGGGCGCGAGTACGACCGCCATACGTTCCTGCGATTCGGAAATGGCAAGCTCCGTGCCGTCTAAGCCCTCATATTTTTTCGGGACCTTGTTGAGGTCAATATGGAGACCGTCCGCGAGCTCGCCGATGGCAACCGAAACACCGCCCGCGCCGAAGTCGTTACAGCGTTTGATAAGCTTTGTTGCGTCGGGGTTGCGGAACAGTCTTTGCAGTTTGCGCTCTTCGGGCGCGTTGCCCTTTTGCACTTCCGCACCGCACTGCTCCAAGGAAGAAAGCTTGTGGGATTTGGAAGAGCCTGTTGCACCGCCGCAGCCGTCACGGCCTGTTCTGCCGCCCAAAAGCACGATGATGTCGCCGGGGGCGGGGACTTCGCGGCGCACGTTCTTTGCGGGAGCCGCGCCGACTACCGCGCCGATTTCCAAACGCTTGGCAACATAGCCGTCGTGATAAAGCTCATCGACCTGCCCCGTGGCAAGACCGATTTGGTTGCCGTAGGAGCTGTAGCCTGCCGCCGCGGTGGTAACCAGCTTTCTCTGCGGGAGCTTACCCGTCATGGTGTCCTTTACAGGCTTTAAGGGGTCAGCCGCACCTGTGACGCGCATAGCCTGATACACATAACCGCGTCCCGAAAGCGGGTCGCGAATCGCGCCGCCGATGCAGGTTGCCGCACCGCCGAACGGTTCGATTTCGGTCGGGTGGTTGTGGGTTTCGTTTTTAAACAGGAACAGCCAATCCTCGTCCTCGCCGTCCACGTCCACTTTCACCTTGACGGTGCAGGCGTTGATTTCTTCGGATTCATCTAAATTTTTAAGCTGACCTGTGTGCTTTAAGTACCGTGCGCCAATGGTGGCTAAATCCATCAGATTCTGCGGCTTGGTGCGCCCCAGTTCTTTGCGAATTGCCACATAGCGGTCATATGCCGCTTTTACCGACGGGTCGTCAATCTGGGCCCCGTCAATCGTCGTCAAAAACGTGGTGTGACGGCAGTGGTCCGACCAGTAGGTGTCAATCATACGGATTTCCGTAATTGTCGGGTCGCGGTGTTCGCTTTTGAAATAATCCTGGCAGAATTTAATGTCCGCATTGTCCATCGCAAGCGCATATTTCTGCACAAATTCGGCAAGCCCTTTGTCGTCAAGAGCGGTAAAGCCGTCCAGCGTTTCCACCTCTGTCGGTACATTGTAGGGGATGTTGAGCGTTTCGGCACGGTCTAAGGAAGCCTCGCGGCTTTCCACAGGGTTAATCACATATTTTTTAATCGCGGCAAGCTCTGCGTCCGAAACCTTGCCGAAAACCATATAAACTTTCGCGGTGCGCACAAGCGGTTTGTCGCCCTGCGATACAAACTGAATGCACTGTGCGCAGGAATCCGCGCGCTGGTCAAACTGACCGGGCAGATATTCCGTTGCAAAAACAGCGGCGTCCGTCTGCGGCAGATGCGCATAGGTGTTGTCTAACTGCGGTTCGGAAAATACCGTTTTTTCGCATGTCTTAAACAAATCCGCGTCAATATTTTCCACGTCGTAGCGGTTGAACAGACGCAAATCTGTAACGCTGTCAATCATCAGAAGCGAACGGATGTCCGAAAGCAGAGATTTTGCTTCGTCCGCAAACTGCTTTTTCTTTTCCACATAAATTCGGTAAACCATAGTGACCTCCCTTAGTTCTTTAACGCCTGCAGTGCACGTGCGCCGATGTCCTTGCGGCAGAACGCGCCGTCAAAGTTGATTTCCGACACCGCCGCATACGCTTTTTTGAGTGCGGCCGGCAAATCTTCGCCCGTAGCCGTTACACCGAGTACACGCCCGCCCGCGGTGACGAGCTCGTCATCCTTTAACGCTGTGCCCGCGTGATATACGGTAATATCGGGCAGGTTTTCCGCATTGCCGAAATTCATGATACAGCCTTTTTTATACGCCTGCGGATAACCGCCGGACGCTAAAATCACACAGGCCGCGCTGTCAGAAGAAAATTCCACGTTTAAGTCGGAAAGCGTTTCATCATGTACCGCCTGCATAACGGTCAGCAAATCCGTTTTTAAAAGCGGCAGAACCACCTGTGTTTCGGGGTCGCCGAAGCGGCAGTTGTATTCAATGACCTTCGGACCTTTCGGCGTGAGCATCAAGCCGAAGTAAAGACAGCCTTTAAAGGTTCTGCCCTCTGCATTCATGGCGCGCATCGTCGGCAGGAAAATCGTGTCCATACAGATTTTTGCAATTTCATCGGTGTAATACGGATTCGGGGCTACCGTACCCATACCGCCTGTGTTGAGACCCTTGTCGCCGTCGAGTGCACGTTTGTGATCCATCGAAGATATCATCGGTACAACCGTCTTGCCGTCTGTAAACGACAGCACGGAAACCTCAGGTCCTGTCAAAAATTCTTCGACCACAATGTGGTTGCCGCTGTCGCCGAACATTTTGTCTTCCATAATGGATTTGACAGCCGCCTCTGCATCCGCCATAGATTCCGCTATAATCACGCCCTTGCCAAGCGCCAGCCCGTCCGCCTTAATGACCGTCGGAAATTCGTTTTGCGCACGGATATACTCCACAGCCTTATTCGCATCTTCAAATACTTCATAACGCGCAGTCGGGATATTGTATTTTTTCATCAGGTCTTTGGAAAAGACTTTACTGCCTTCTAAAATGGCCGCCTTTTTCTCGGGACCGAAGCAGGGAATACCCTTTTCTTCTAAGATATCGACAAGCCCCAAAACCAACGGGTCGTCGGGCGCAACCACGCAGAAGTCAATTTGCTCATTTTGGGCAAATGCCGCAATCTTTTCCAAATCCGTTGCACCGATATCCACACAGACGGCGTCCTTTGCGATACCGCCGTTGCCGGGGCAGGCAAAGATTTCGGTGACCTGCGGGTTTTCTTTCATCTTTTTAATAATGGCGTGTTCGCGGCCGCCGCCGCCGACAACCAAAATTTTCATAACCGTACCTCTTCTATTATAGTATGCCAAATCCGTCCCCTGTAAAAGGGGACGGAATCGTTCTTAATGGTGGAACAGACGAATGCCCGTGAATGCCATTGCAATGCCGTATTTGTTACAGCAGTCAATGACGATGTCGTCACGAATCGAGCCGCCGGGCTGCACAATGGCGCAAACGCCGCTGCGGCGCGCGCGCTCAATGTTGTCGTCAAACGGGAAGAATGCATCCGAACCCAGAGAAACATCGTTGAACCCCGCGAGCCATGCTTTCTTTTCCTCACGCGTCAGCGGTTCGGGGCGGGTCTTAAAGGTGTTCTGCCATACGCCGTCGCCGATGACATCCTCGTATTCATCCGAAATATACACGTCAATCGCGTTGTCGCGGTTTGGGCGGGCGATGGTGTCAATGAAATCGAGCGCCAATACCTTCGGATGCTGGCGAAGATGCCAAATATCCGCTTTGTTACCCGCAAGGCGCGTGCAGTGGATTCTCGACTGCTGACCCGCGCCGACGCCGATGGTTTGCCCGTCTTTGGCGTAGCAAACGGAGTTTGATTGGGTATATTTCAGGGTAATCAGTGCAATGACGAGGTCGCGTTTCGCATCGTCTGACAAAGCTTTGTTTTCCGTAACGAGATTTTCAAGTGAACTTTCGTCGATTTTCAACTCGTTTCTGCCCTGCTCAAAGGTGATACCGAATACGTCCTTATGCTCGATTGGGGCGGGAATATAGTCTGCGTCGATTTGCACAACATTGTAGCCGCCCTTGCGTTTGCCTTTGAGAATTTCCAATGCCTCGGGCTCGTAGCCGGGGGCAATAATACCGTCAGAAACCTCACGCGCAATCAATTTTGCGGTCGGTACGTCGCAAACGTCGGAAAGCGCAATCCAATCGCCGAATGAGGACATTCTGTCTGCGCCTCTGGCTCTGGCATACGCGCAGGCGAGGGGAGAAAGCTCCAAATCCTCTACCCAGTAAATCTTTTTGAGCGTGTCGGACAGCGGAAGTCCTACTGCCGCACCTGCGGGGCTGACGTGCTTGAAAGAAGCCGCCGCGGGAAGCCCCAACGCCGCTTTCAGTTCTTTGACCAACTGCCAGCTGTTGAAAGCGTCCAAGAAATTGATGTAGCCGGGCTTGCCGTTTAAAACCGTAATCGGCAGTTCATTTTCTCCCTGCATAAAAATTTTAGACGGCTTTTGGTTGGGGTTACAGCCGTATTTCAATTCCAATTCTTTCATTTTTCTTTTCCCCCTTATTGATTTTTATTCACAATGCGGTCAGTCGCCTTGCCGTTTTCGAGATCAATGTAGCGCACGAACAGAGAAACCTTGTTATCCTCGTTCAAATTGGTCCAAAGCAAATCCGTGAATGCGTCAATGTCATTTTCTACCGTGATTTTTTCGGGTTCGCCTTCAAAAGAGGGGAGCGGATTGCCGTCTCCCATATAGGTGTGAATGAAATGCCCTTCGCCGTTTACGGGGTTGGAATAGCCGAACGTGAAGCGGTGTACGCTGTCGGGATTGCCGTCTGCGGATTTGAGAATCGACATGGCGTAGTGCATGGAATCGTTCTCTAAATGTACAATGCCCGAAATGCGGGGGGTGTAGTTCGGTTCGTCATCTTCATATTCACGGGAACGTAAGGACTGTTCAAAGGTCAGCTGGTTGTCCATACCGTCATAAATTGTATCGGTCTGGTCACCGTTTGTGACAATCGTTTTGTTGCCGAGCACGCGCACAGGGGCATAGATAATCAGGTGCGGATCGGTTAATTTTGACTCGTCAAAGGCTTTGGTGCGGATACCGTCCGCCGTGGCTTCAAATACACGGTTGCGGGAGTTCACGCTTCTGCCCATAATAAAATAGGCAATAACGGCGTTTTTGCCGTCGGGGCTTTTGCCGAGCACAATGCCGCGCCCGGGATATGCATTTTCGGATAACAGCGTTTTCAAATCCAATGTTTTCATTTAGAACACTTCCTCAACAATCAATATGTACAATACCGTCTTTCACGGTGATTTTGCCGTCGCAGAACAGCGCCGCCGCACGGGGCAGAAGCTTCCATTCGCATTCTTCCATCACGCGCCGCTGTAAAATTTCGGGGGTATCGTTTTCCAAAACAGGCACAGCCGCCTGCAAAATAATCGGACCGCCGTCACAGACCTCCGTGACAAAGTGGACGGTTGCGCCCGTCAGCTTTACGCCGCGCTTTAAAGCTTCCTTGTGTACGTGCAAGCCGTAAAAGCCCTTGCCGCAAAAGGACGGAATCAGCGCGGGATGCACGTTCATCATTTTAAACGGGAACGCATTTGTGACCTGTTCATCTAAAATGGTCATAAAGCCCGCGTAAATCACAAGGTCCGCGTTTTCTTCGTGCAGTGCCTCGACCATAGCGGCGGAATAGCTTTGAATCGTTGCGTATTCCTTGCGCACCAGCACGCGTGTTTTGATATGATTTTGTTTGGCGCGGGTAAGCGCATAGGCTTCCGCATTCGAGGCGATTACGCAGGTGATTTTGCCGTTCGGGATTTCCCCGCGCGCCTCGGCGTCTATAAGCGCCTGCAAATTGGTGCCGCCGCCCGAAACCAATACGACAATATTTTTCATTACGCAATCACCACGCCTGTGTCGCCTGCGGCGATTTCGCCGATTAAGTATGCGTCCTCGCCCTCCGCTTTCAGAATGCGCAGTGCTTCGTCTGCCTTGTCCGCCGAAACGACCAAGCTCATACCGACGCCCATATTGTAGGTGTTGAACATATCGCGCTCAGGGATATTGCCTGTTTTTTGCAGTAACTCAAAAATCGGCAATATGCGAAGTGCCGCGCGGTCAATTTTTGCAGTGAAGCCCGCAGGAATGCTTCTCGGAATGTTTTCATAGAAGCCGCCGCCCGTGATATGGGAAACCGCTTTAATATCGACTTCTTTTGCAAGTGCCAAAACGGGTTTCACATAGATTTTGGTCGGGGTCAAAAGCGCTTCGCCCACGGTTTTGCCGAGTTCTTCGGAATATACGTTGATATCCTTGTTCTCTACGTCAAATACTTTGCGGACAAGCGAGAATCCGTTGGAATGTACACCCGTAGAGGGGAGTGCAATAATTGCGTCGCCGCTCTTAACCGTTTTGTTGTCAAAAACTTTATCGCGGTCAACTACACCGACAGTGAAGCCGGCGAGGTCGTAGTCGTCATCCGCCATCATACCCGGATGCTCAGCGGTCTCACCGCCGATGAGTGCGCAGTCTGCCTGTACACAGCCTTCTGCCACGCCCGCAACGATTTCCGCAATTTTTTCGGGAATGTTTTTGCCGCAGGCAATATAATCGAGGAAAAACAACGGCTTTGCGCCGCAGCAAATGACGTCGTTGACGCACATTGCCACACAGTCCACGCCGATGGTATCGTGCTTGTCGAGAAGCATTGCAATTTTCAGCTTCGTGCCGACGCCGTCAGTACCGCTGACAAGTACGGGATTTTTCATACCTGCGAGATTCGGCATGAACAGACCGCCGAAACCGCCAATATCCGAAACACATCCGTCGTTCAAAGTGCGTTTGATATGCTGTTTCATCAGTTCAACCGATTTGTAGCCGGCGGTAATATCTACACCCGCCGCCTTATAGCTTTCCGAAAAACTGCTTTCCATAGGGTTTAGTCGCCTCCTGATTTTTTCTCACTGATTTTGGTTTCAAATTTTGATTTTGCGTTTTCTTTCGGCGGTTCGACGGGGTAGTCGCCGTCAAAGCACGCTGTGCAGAAATCCAAGGGACAGCCGTCCGCCAAGTGCCGAACACTGTCTAAACTCAAATAGCCCAAGGAATCCGCGCCGATAATTTCACAGATTTCGTCTAAAGAATGGTGGTTTGCGATTAAGTTGTCCGCAGAATCAATATCCACGCCGAAATAGCACGGATGCCGAAACGGCGGCGCGGAAACGCGGACGTGGACTTCTTTTGCGCCTGCGTCGCGAAGCTGTTTGACGATGCGTGCAGAGGTGGTGCCGCGCACGATAGAATCGTCAATCATAATCACGCGCTTCCCCTTTACGGTGGAAGGAACGGCGTTTAGCTTGATGCGCACGTCGCTTTCGCGCTGTGCCTGTGTCGGCTGAATAAAGGAACGTCCGATATATTTGTTTTTGATGAATCCGAGTCCGTAGGGAATACCCGATGCTTCCGCATACCCGATTGCCGCGTCTATTCCCGAATCGGGTACGCCGATGACCACATCCGCCTCGACGGGATGCTGTTGTGCCAAGAAGGCCCCTGCCTTTTTACGGGCGAGATGTACGGAACATCCCTCAATTTCGGAGTCGGGACGCGCAAAATAGATGTATTCAAACACGCAAAGCGATTTTTTTGCATCTGTGCAGTGTCCCTCTATGGAGCGCATACCGTGCCTGTCCGCCACGACGATTTCACCCGGACGCACATCACGCACATATTCCGCACCCAAGGTATGGAGCGCGCAGGTTTCCGATGCAAACAGGATTTGCCCGTCCTTTTTGCCGATGCACAAAGGGCGAAAGCCCTGCGGGTCACGCGCCGCAATCAGCTTTGAGGGGGACATAATGATGAGGGAGTACGCGCCTTTTAAACGGTACATTGCCGAAAAGACCGCCGCTTCAATGGACGGTGCGGCAATGCGCTCTTTGGTGATGATGTAGGAAATGACTTCCGTATCACTGGTCGAGTGGAAAATCGAGCCGTTCATTTCCAGCGCGCGGCGCAGTTCTGCGGCGTTTGTAAGATTGCCGTTGTGCGCAAGCGCCATACTGCCTTTGATGTGGTTGACAACCATCGGCTGTGCATTGGCAATCCCGCCCGCGCCCGTTGTGCCGTAGCGCACGTGCCCGATCGCCATTTGCCCGTGACCCAGCGCGTCCAAATCTTCCTGTTTAAAAACCTCGTTTACAAGCCCCGCATTTTTGTGGCAGGTAATGACGCCGTCATCGTTTACGGCGATGCCGCAGCTTTCCTGCCCGCGGTGCTGTAAAGCGTACAGTGCATAATAGGCGCTGACGGCAACGTCCGTCGGCTGTTCGCTGTAAATGCCGAATACACCGCACTCCTCGTGGATACTGTCAAACATAGTTTAGCCTCTTTTCCTTTGTTCGTGCAGAGGCGAGAGGGGAAAGCTTATGCCAAGCCCAGACGCTTAAATACTTCGTTATAAGCTTCCTCGACATTGCCCATATCTCTTCTGAAACGGTCTTTGTCGAGCTTTTCGTTGGTGTTTACATCCCATAAACGGCAGGTATCGGGCGAAATTTCGTCCGCGAGAATAATTGTACCGTCCGAGGTCTTGCCGAATTCGATTTTAAAGTCGATAAGCTTCATGCCTGCCGCGAGGAAGTATTCTTTTAAGAACTCGTTGACCTTGCGGGTGTAGGCTTTAATGGTTGCGATTTCCTCCTCGGTTGCAAGACCGAGTGCCAATGCATAATCGTCATTGATAAACGGGTCGCCGAGGTCATCGTTTTTATAGCTGAATTCCAAAATCGGGCAGAGCAGCTGTGTGCCTTCCGCGACACCCATACGCTTCGAGAAACTGCCTGCCGCCACATTGCGGACAATTACCTCAAGCGGAACAATGGAAACCTTTTTTACCAAGGTTTCGCGGTCGGAAAGCTCTTCCACCAAATGGGTGGGCACGCCCGCTTTTTCCAGCTGTGCGAATACGTGGTTTGTCATACGGTTATTGACAACGCCTTTACCCATAATCGTGCCTTTTTTCTCGCCGTTGAATGCGGTTGCATCGTCCTTGTAATCGACGATTAAAAGCTCAGGGTCGGCGGTTTTAAATACCTTTTTTGCTTTGCCTTCATAAAGCTGTTCCAATTTTTCCATGATGTTATCTCCTTTTGCTTTCTATTATGAATAATAAAGAATTTACAAATTTTATTCTGCAAACTGCGCCGAGATATTCGCGTCCTTTGCGCGCACCTCGTCCGCCATTGCTTCACGCATCGCGACAAGCTTTGCATCTAAATCCGCATCGCCCAAAGCGAGCATCTGCGCCGCAAGAATCGCCGCGTTTTTCGAACCGTTTACCGCAACGGTTGCCACGGGAATACCCGAGGGCATCTGTACGGTGGCAAGCAATGCGTCCAAGCCCTCAAAAGAGGATTTACCGGGAACGCCGATAATCGGCAGGGTGGTGTTTGCCGCAAGCACGCCGCCCAAGTGCGCCGCCATGCCTGCAATGGAAATCAGCACGCCGAAACCGTTGTCTTTTGCATTTTTTGCAAAATTGCACGCTTCGTCGGGGGTGCGGTGCGCGGACATGACGTGCACTTCAAAGGGAATATCCAATTCGCGAAGCTGTGCCGCCGCTTTTTCGGCGATGGGCAGGTCGCTGTCAGAGCCCATAATAATGGCAACTTTTTTCATATTTTTTACCTCTCATACTTTTGCCGCCGCAAAGGGCGCTTTTAAAATACAAAACGGCGTAGGTTACACTACGCCGTATATAACAGATTTGTTTCCCGCAATTTGATTTTTTGCGCACTGCGTTTCGGAAATTCCGCAAAGACCTGCGTCTGCGCGGCAAGGCATGGACAATTTTGCGCCGTGGATTTTCAAATATACCAAAGCCGTTTCCTCCGAAATACGCATTTAAATATTACCTATATATCTGTCTCTTATACACATCTCCGAGCCC
>UQFM01000046.1 GCA_900540295.1 uncultured Oscillospiraceae bacterium | reverse complement strand
CGAGATACTGATCGGTCTCGTGGGCTCGGAGATGTGTATAAGAGACAGACTATTGACAAAACCGAAAAGGCGTAGTATGATTCGGTGTATAAGCAGTCGGCCATTTAACCGACTTTATTGAGAAGGTGTTGGAGCATGAATCTGAATCAAATCAATAAAAAACTGAACGCACGGTTTCACGGAGCGGTACGCGCAAAACTTTCCGACAGCTGTATTGTGCTCAGCGGACAGCTTTCAACTTGGCAGGAAACGGTTGAGGCATGTCAATTGGCGGCAACCAAATACAGCACGACGCACGTTGTAAACGACATTTCGTGTACCGAAGTAAAAAACATTCCGATGCGCACACCAAAGCTTCAAGACAATGCTTTAGACGGCAAATCTCCGGATGTTTTGATTATCGGCGGCGGCATTTCGGGTGTCTCGATTGCACGTGAACTTTCAAAGTGGAAATTGAATATTTTGCTTGTCGAAAAAGAATCCGATCTCGCCTTACAGGCGTCCGGCAGAAATGACGGCGAAGTACATCCGGGTATTGACCTTTCCAAAGGGTCAAAAAAGCATTACTACATCAGAAAAGGCAATGCCATGTTTGACGATATTTGCCGTGAACTGGACGTCCCGTTCCGCCGTGTGGGTCAATATGTTTGCTTCAACAAAGGCTTTGCAAAACCGCTTGTATATCTGTATTGCTTATACAGAAAAAAACATGACGGTATTTCAGATACCAAACTGATTTCGGGTGTTGATTTAAAGCAAATTGAACCGAATTTTGCCGAGGAATTTAAATTTGCAATTTCCAATCCTTCCTCAGGCTGTGTCTGTCCCTACGGGCTGACGATTGCCTATGCGGAAAATGCAGTGCAAAACGGCGCGGAAATTGCTCTGAATACGGCTGTTTTGGATATGGCAGTCGAAAACGGAGCAATCAAAAGCGTAACCACTAACCGCGGTATAATTTATCCGAAAATTGTAATTAATGCGGCGGGTGTGTTTGCTGAAGATATTGCCAAAATGGCAAAAGACCGATTCTTCTCCATTCATCCGCGGCGCGGCACAAACTCTATCTTAGATAAAAAAGCAGGTACATACATGCACTCTATTGCATCGGTAAAAGACCTGACAATTTCCAAAACGCACTCCAAAGGCGGCGGCATTCTGCATACGGTACATAACAATCTTCTTATCGGTCCCGATGCAGTGGAAACCTATGAAAAAGAAAATACAGAAACACACAAAGAAAGTATTGAAACCGTATTCAGCAAACAAAAAAGAACCATGCCGAAGCTTTCCGAACGCGATATCATCACCTACTTTACAGGCGTACGCGCACCGACGTTTGAAGAAGATTTCATCATTGAAAACGGACGCAAAACCAAAAATCTGATTCACTGTGCAGGTATACAGTCCCCCGGATTGACAACCGCACCCGCCGTAGCGCTGGATATTGAAAAAATGGCTGTACAAATGCTGCGGCGCATACAGACCGTAGAAAAAAATCCGAACTTTTCACCGATACGGCACGGTATCCCCGTACTCAAGGATATGGACGATAAGCACCGTGCAGAAATGATTCGGAAGAATCCCGACTACGGCGTCATTGTTTGCCGGTGTGAAGAAATCAGCAAAGGTGAAATTCTTGATGCACTGCATTCTCCCATCTGCGTGCCGACTGTGGACGGTATAAAAAAACGTATCCGTCCGGGAATGGGCAGATGTCAAGGCGGCTTCTGTTCCCCGCTGGTCACACAAATTATTGCAGAGTATTTGGGCGTTCCGCTGTCCGAGGTAAAAAAATCCTCGGAAGATGCTGTAATAACATTCGGTCGAACAAAATAACCGTGTTTGAAGGGAGGATTTATGATGCAGACTTATGATGTATTGGTTATCGGCGGCGGTCCTGCAGGGCTTGCTGCGGCAATCGCCGCACACAAAAGCGGTGCAAAAACCTTGTTGGTTGAGCGTGAAGCACGCCTCGGCGGCATTTTAAAACAATGTATTCACGACGGTTTTGGATTGGTGCGCTTCCAGGAAAAGCTTTCAGGTCCTGAATATGCCGAGCGTTTTATCGATGAATTTAACCGACAAAAGATAGAATCTAAAACTTTGACATTTGTGACAAGACTCGAAAAAACAGAAAGCGGATTTTCCGCCGCACTTGTAAATCGAAGCGGTGTGGAGAATGTCACGGCAAAAGCACTCATTTTGGCAACAGGCTGCCGTGAACGCACAGCAAAACAAGTCAATATTCACGGCACACGCCCCGCAGGTGTATTTACCGCAGGCACCGCACAGCATTTTACGAACCTATTGGGAGAATTGCCCACTAAAAAATGCGTTATTCTCGGCAGCGGCGATATCGGTTTGATTATGGCGCGCCGCTTAACTTTAGAGGGTGCACAGGTTCTTGGCGTATATGAAGCCAAACCTACACCTTCAGGGCTCACGCGCAATATTCATCAATGTCTGCACGATTATGACATTCCCCTGCACTTGTCACATACTGTCACCCGCGTACTCGGAGCAGATCGCTTAACGGCGGTTGAAATTGCGAAAGTGGATGAAAAAATGCAACCAATCTCGGGGACAGAACAGATTTTAGAATGTGATGCACTGATTCTTTCTGTCGGTCTGATTCCGGAAAATGAACTTGCCGAAACGTTGGGCGTTCAGATTGACCCGAAAACAAAGGGCCCCGTTTGCAACGCACAACTGATGACCTCTGCCGACGGCATTTTTACCTGCGGAAATGCATTACATGTGAACGACCTTGTGGACTATGTTTCCGAAAGCGGCGAAATCGCGGGCGAAAATGCGGCAAAATATGTCAAAACAAAAAGAAAAGAAATTTCGATTCAAGCCGGTGAGCGGCTGTTATATGCGGTTCCGCAAAAATTGGATTTAAACAGCGACAATCAGAAAACGGTTTTGTATTTCCGCAGCCGTGACATTTTAGACGGATGCACATTTAAAATTAAAATAGACGGCAAGGAAGTATTTTCTAAAAAATACCCGTTTTTACGTCCCCCCGAAATGGAAAAACTGACTGTAGATTTTTCACAGTACAGTTTGTCGGAAAATTCTGAAATTCAACTGGATGTCGAGGTGAAATCCTATGCATGAGCTGGTTTGTATCGTCTGTCCTAAGGGCTGCACAATGTGCATTGAGCAGACAGAGGACGGCAAATATAAAGTTAGCGGAAACACTTGTAAGCGCGGTGCACAATTTGCAATTTCCGAAATGACCGAGCCGAAACGAACGATTTGTACAACTGTACGCACGGTCTTTTCACAAGCGCCTGTTCTTCCCGTTCGCGTATCGGCAGAAATTCCAAAGGATAAAATTTTTGAAGTCATGCTCGAAATCAATTCGGTTATATTACAGGAGCCGGTCAGCCGCGGCGAGGTTGTACTGAAAAATGTTTTAAATCTCGGTGTGGATATTATAGCAACTTCCGATTTACTTCGGCAGATGGAAAATTAAAGGAGGTGCAGGGCGTGAAAGAACCTTTGGTTCTGACATTTGATATAGGAACACAAAGCGCACGCGGTCTGTTAGTAGCCCCAGACGGCAGTTTTGAGGACGTTTATCAGGTTAAATATGAGGAACCGTATTATTCCAGAAATCCCGGTTGGGCAGAACAGCGTCCCGATTTTTATTATGACCGTATTTGTGATATCGGCAAAACGTTATGTGCACGTAATACAGAAAAAATGGGGCGTATCATTGCAGTTACACTGACCACCATTCGCGACACGGTGCTGTGCTTAGACAAGAATAACGAACCGCTGCGGGACATAATTTTGTGGCTCGACAAACGTCAGGCTGACTTTAATAACCCTTTCCCGTGGTATAAAAGCGTTATATTCAAAATCGCAGGCATGGCGGAAGCAACCAAAATCTTATACCGTGCCACAGCATCTAACTGGCTTAGTCAATACCAGCCCGATATTTGGAAAAAAACTGCAAAATATGTCATGTTGCCTACATATTTAAACTATAAAATGACAGGCAATTTGGTGGATTCCGAAGCAAATATCATTGGTCATATTCCCTTTGAGTATGAAAAACGTGTATGGAAAAAGGATTCTTCTTTGACGAAATGCATCTGTGATGTACCGAGAGAAAAGCTTTGCGACCTTATAAAATCAGGCGAAATTATCGGCACAATCACGGAAGAATTTTCAAAGCTGAGCGGTGTTCCGCAAGGTCTTCCCCTCATTGCAACCGGTTCCGACAAAGGCTGTGAGACACTCGGTCTTTCTGTTACCAAGCCTACGAAAGCCGCTATCTCGTTCGGAACAACGGCAACGATTCAAATGGCTGTCAAAAAGTATTTCGAGCCGCAGCAGTTTATGCCTGCCTACCCCGCTATTCCGAACGATATGTTTAATCCCGAAATCGAAATCTACCGCGGATTTTGGTTGGTTTCTTGGTTTGTAAAGGAATTCGGCGCAGAGGAACGTCAGGAGTCACAAGTTCTTGGGTGTTCGCCCGAACAGCTCTTGGATAAATACATAGAAAAACTCCCACCCGGCTGTGAAGGGTTGTTGCTGCAACCGTATTGGACTCCGGGCGTAATCAATCCGACTTCACGCGGTGCGGTTGTCGGATTTGCGGATTATCATACACATATCCATTTTTACCGCGCCATTATTGAGGGAATCGCATTTGAGCTGTATCATTCCCTGAAAATTATGGAAAAGCGTTCCGGGCTCCGCATTGAGGAAGTGTATGTCGGCGGCGGCGGTGCGCGAAGTGATATTGTCTGTCAGATAACTGCGGATATTTTCGGTCTCCCGATAAAGCGAATCCAAACGCACGAAGCTTCCTCCATCGGCGCATCTATGGTTGCCTTTATTGCAAAAGGTTTATTTAAGGACTACGACGATGCAATCAGCCATATGGTGCATGAAACAAGTGTCTTTTTGCCAAGGCAAAAAGAGCACGAAATCTACATGGACTTAT
Organism: uncultured Oscillospiraceae bacterium; assembly: GCA_900540295.1. Lineage (GTDB taxonomy): Bacteria > Bacillota > Clostridia > Oscillospirales > Acutalibacteraceae > Fimenecus. The sequence continues at coordinate 10,475 of UQFM01000046.1, read as the reverse complement.
ATACAGGTGCTTACCGCAAAATTTTCGGCAGATTAGAGCCGATTTATAAAAGAATTATCAAAATCACTAAAAGGAGAGATATTCAATGAGCAACAAACCGTATAAAGGATTCGAACCGAAATGGGTGCTTACCCCCGCTCCCGAGGAAAGCTACCGTTCCATTTTTCGTTGGGGCGACCCCGAATTTTTCAAGTATCCGAAGGAATCTCTTTACAAACTGATGAAAGAGACCTTCAAAATGACTGATGATGATTTTAAAGACTACACAGACGATATCGGATTTGACAAGGTTGATTTATCCGCTCATCCGTCCAAAATTGCCAAAAAGCATGTTGAGGCTTTAAAGAAGATTGTCGGTGATGAATTTGTTACAACCGAAGATTATCCCCGTTTAGCAGTCGCTTACGGATGCACAGGATACGATTTACTGCGCTTGCGCCATAAGCAAATTGAGAACGTCCCCGATGTTGTCGTTTATCCCGACACCACCGAACAGGTCGAACAGTTGGTCGCCTATGCAACCGAAAACAAAATCCCGCTGTATGTTTACGGCGGCGGCAGTTCGGTTACGCGCGGCATGGAAGCCGTCAAAGGCGGTATGACATTAGATATGCGCAAACGGTTCAATAAAGTAATCAGCTTTAACGAAACCGATCAAACCATTACAGTGCAGGCAGGTATGTCCGGACCGAAGCTGGAAGAAACACTGCAAAATGCACCGAATCTGTTTGGTGCAAAACGTGCATACACCTGCGGACACTTCCCACAGTCCTTTGAGTACAGCAGTGTCGGCGGTTGGACGGTTACACGCGGCGCAGGACAGAACAGTACCTATTACGGATGTATTACCGACATTGTGCTGTCACAAAAATACGCAACCCCCATCGGCCGCATCGTCACCAGCCATTATCCGCGTGAAGCAACCGGTCCGAACCTGAATCAAATTATGATGGGCTCCGAAGGCACGTTCGGTGTATTGACCGAAGTAACGCTTCGTGTATTCCGTTGGATGCCTGAGAACCGTAAGCGTTTCTCCTACATGTTTAAAAACTGGGAAATTGCCATGGATGCGGCACGCGAGATGATGCAGTATGAATGCGGATATTCCTCCGTATTCCGTCTTTCCGACCCTGAAGAAACCCATTTGATGCTGAAGCTTTACAACGTGGATGAAACACCCCTTGCGCCGATTTTGGATAAATGCGGCTATAAAGATATGGAACGTTGTATGTTCTTAGGTTTCACCGACGGTGAAAAGGGATTTTCGAAAAATGTTGCAAAGAATATTGCAAAAATTGCACTCAAACACGGTGCAATGCCCATGACAGGTTATGTTACCAAGAGTTGGGAAAAAGGACGCTTCAATGACCCGTATCTCCGTGACACTCTAATGGATTTCAGCGTCATTACAGACACACTCGAATGTACCGTCAACTGGTCCAATATGGCGCAGGTACACCGCGATGTGCGCAAGGTATGCCACGCATTACCCAATACAGTTGTGACAACACATATGTCACACTGCTATCCGCAAGGCGCAAATCTGTATTTCATTTTCATTACCAAAATGAATGATGCCGATGAGTTTAAACGCTATCACACCACAATTTTGGATGCAATTCAAAAATCAGGTGCGGCAATTTCACATCATCACGGTGTCGGCAAAATGTTTGCGCCGTGGCTGGAAGGCTACATCGGCGAAAAAGAATACGGTGTATTTAAAGTATTGAAAAATTACTTTGATCCCGATTATCTGATGAATCCGGGTGGCACAATCGGTTTAGATTTGTTACCCGAAGAGAAAAAATTCCTGAACGAGCGTAAAGATTACCGTTAACCATCTCCAAGACAGTGAGCTATCACTGTTTTTCCTCCGTTTCCCGCTGTGCAATACTGCACAGCGGGATTTTTATTTATACAAAAACACACCTCTGAGACAATTTCTCAGAGGTGTGTTTCAAAAAAATCTGAACGCTAAGCTTATTATCTTTCCTCGCGGTAATAATTCAATCCCAACGCCGCAGGCTGTGCCATTTTTTTCTTCTTGTTTACAGACGCAAATATCAAAACAAGCGCGGTAATGATAAACGGCAACGCCTGGTAAAGCTGCGGCGGCACTTTTCCCAAAAATCCCAATGATTTCGGGAAAGCATAGGCAAGTGAGCCGCTGTAAATTTGCAGAGTGTTGAAAAATCCAAAAACCAAGGTTCCCAGAATTGCCTTTGCGGTACTCCAGTTTGCAAAAATAACCAATGCCACGGCAATCCAACCGTAACCGTTTATCCAACAGTTACTGCCTTCAAAGCTGCCGCCGAGATTTAACCCCATGTAATAGCCGCCGATACCCATAATTCCCGAACCGATAACAATATGAATATACTTATATAAAGCTATATTGATGCCCAACGAATCCGCCGCGCCCGGATTTTCACCGACAGCACGCAGACGCAGACCGACTTTTGTCTTATTCAGATAAATCCATACCGCAACCGCAATAACAATACCGAGATAGACTAAAATGTTATGTGAGAAAAAGGCTTTGCCCAACACAGGAATTTTTGACAGCAACGGTATTTCCAAAGCATTCTTAAAACCGTCGTTGATATTGGAATAAGCGGTCATAACAGGCCATGAACCGCTTAAGCCCTTGCCGATAAAGAAGAACAGCCCAACGCCGAAAGTCGTCATGGTAAGACCGGTTACATTCTGATTTGCCTGCATGGTTACCGTAAGCACAGCAAAAATAATCCCAAACAAGCCTGCACAAAGGAAAGAAGCCAATATTCCGACTGTCAGACTGTTTGCCGAACAGCCGATTAAATAACCGAAAATTGCACCAACCGCCATAATTCCCTCAACGCCGAGGTTTAGGCTGCCAGATTTTTCAATCATAATTTCGCCGACGGTACCGTATAAAAGCGGAATATTATAAACCACAATATTAAACAGAAACAGGGTAAAAACTTCTAATTGATTCATTCTGCTTTCCCTCCCCGTTTCTTTGCAGACTGCCGAAATACAAGTTTAAACCGAATAAAGAAATCTGCCGCCAATACGAAAAATAAAACAATGCCCTGTAAAAGATCGGCAAAATTCGAGTCAATAATCGGAAACTGCGTGCTTGCCGCCTGCACACCGTACTGCATAATGCTGATTAAAAGCGACACACCGAAAATCGCAAAAGTGTTCAGCTTGGAAAGCCACGCAACAATAATGCCTGTCCAACCGACATTGTTGGTCACGGAAGTGGAAAGCACCTTCGCCCCCGACACATAAAATCCGCCTGCAAGCCCAATCAGCGCCGCCGAAAGGAACATGGTGCGTACAATGATTTTCTTAACATTCATGCCTGCATACCGTGCCGTATTCGCGCTGTCCCCGACAACGGAAATTTCATAACCGTGTTTTGTTTTCTTCAGATAAAAATACACGCCTATACAAATTGCCACGGCAAACAGCAGAGATATGTTTAAAGAAAATTTACCGATTGAAATTGTCGGCATAAATGCCGCTTCCGAAAACTTTTGAAATACAGGGCGCACGGATTCATCGCTTAAATAAAAATTCCACGGTGCCTGCGTTTCACCGAAAAACCGAAGTAAATACAAGGCTATGTAATTGAGCATCAACGTCATCAAAGTTTCATTTGTTTTAAAACGCACATTTAAAAGCGCTACAAATCCGCCGAAAACGCCTGCCGCAAGCATTGCCGCCAAAAACATGAACAGCAGAAGTAAATAAGACGGCATGGTATTTCCGAATTTCAGCGCAACGGTTGCCGCCGCTAAAGCGCCGATAATAAACTGCCCCTCACCGCCTATATTCCAAAAGCGCATCTTAAAAGACAGAGATAATGCAAGAGAAGTAATCAGCAACGGTACAAATACCGTAATCAAGCCCTCAATGCTCTTGTATGCAAACCGACTGCCAAGCATCCCGATGGTAAACATATCCTTATAAAGCACCAACGGATTCACGCCGATTGCAACCAGTAAAATGCCGCCGACTGCCAATGCCGCCAAAATCGCAATCGTATAAAACAAAACTTTTAAAAGAGGGTGAATTTTGTCCCGTTTTACAATACGGATAAACGGATCTTTTGTTTTGCTCACTGTACACCCTCCTTAATATTTGAATCCTTTGCGATACCAACCGTTTTTTTATCCGACACGGTCAAGTCCAGTGCGCCCGTCATCATCAGTCCCAACTGTTCCTTTGTGGTTTTGCTCGCATGTACGACACCCATCACCTTGCCGTGGCACAATACCATAATTTTATCGCACAGCGCCATAAGTACGTCTAAATCTTCACCGACAAATAAGATGCCTACACCCTTTTGTTTCAGGTCATCTAAAATATTATATATTGTATAAGAGGAATTGATATCCAATCCCCGCACAGGATACGCCGTAATTAATACATTCGGATTGGCTTTGATTTCGCGCCCAAGCAAAACTTTTTGCACATTACCGCCCGACAGTCTGCGCACGGGAATTTCCGAAGAGGGTGTAACCACTTCCAGTTCTTCGATTACCTCCTGCGCATCTTTTCTCGCGGTTTTGCGGTCTACGAACGGATGAAAACGGTTCTGCTTATATTTCTTTAAAATCATATTATCCGTAATAGACAAAGACGGCGCAAGACCCATGCCAAGGCGGTCTTCAGGAATAAAGCTCATGGAGATGCCTTTTTCAATAATCTTTTGCGGCGGCAATCCCACAATGCTTTCCCCTTCATGAATCATTCTGCCGCTTTCAATTTTGCGAAGCCCCGCCATCGCCTCGCACAGTTCTTTTTGACCGCATCCCGCAATGCCTGCCACACCGAGCATCTCCCCGCCGCGCACATAAAAATTCACACGGTCGATTGCGACTGCCCCCTCATCGTTTTTGACAGTCAAATCGCGAATCTCCAAAAGCGGCTGTTTCTTTTCAACTTTACTGCGGCGAATATTCAAATCCGCCTTTTTGCCCATCATAAGCTCTGTTAACTGCAATTCATCGGTCTCAGCCGTGTTTACCGTGCCGATATATTCCCCTTTTCTGAGAATCGCTACACGGTCGCTGATATCCAAAACCTCGTTCAGTTTATGGCTGATAATAATAACGGAGTGCCCCTGCGCTTTCATTTTGCGCAGAATTCCGAACAGCTTTTCAATTTCCTGCACGGTAAGCACAGCGGTCGGTTCGTCCAAAATAATCGTTTTTGCACCGTAGTACAAAACCTTAATAATCTCCAATGTCTGTTTTTCACTGACAGACATATTTTTTACAAGTTTTTTTGCATCTATTTGGAAGCCGAATTTTTCGGCGGTTTTTTCAATTTCAGAAAAACGGTTTTTCCGTAAAAAGATTTGAGACAGTTTTGATTTTGAAGAACTGCCTTTTTCCTGTTCTGTGCCGAGCCAAATGTTGTCTGCGGCAGAAAAAATATCCACCAGCTTAAAATGCTGGTGTACCATACCGATACCAAGCCGTTTGGCATCTTCGGGGGAATTGACGGAAACCGCTTTTCCGTCTACAAAAATTTCACCGCTGTCGGGCTTATAAATACCCGACAGCATATTCATAAGCGTTGTTTTGCCGGAGCCGTTTTCGCCCAGCAGGGCGAGAATCTCGCCCTGCCGAACCTTAAGGTTGATATTTTTATTGGCAGCTACACTACCAAAAGACTTATTTATATTTCGCAATTCAATAGCATATTCTGCCGCCACAATAAATCTCCCTTATATTTCATTTCAAAACAGTGAAAGTTTAGCCTTCTGTAACGCCTTCCACATAATAGTTCATAGAACCTTTAATTACACCGTCGCAAGCGTCTTTGCCGCCGTCAACCGCAGTAAGAACACCGTCGTTATAGGTAAAGTAGGTGTTGCCGTCTGCGGAAATTACCTCTGCGCCTTTGTTATCTTTCAACGCCGCCGTTGTCTTGGTAATTGTGCCGTCTTTCGCAATGGAAAGCTTCACATTCGAGAATACATCCCACTCACCGTTCACCATCATAGCCTTAACCTTATCTACAATCGCTTTGGTTTCCGCAGTGCAGTTCTCGGAAAGCGGAGAAACATCGACAAAGCCTTCTTTGAGACCGCCGTAGTAAATGCCGACCTTGCTCATAAAGTTTGCGGGGTCGTTCATAGCGGTTTCAATTGCAAGCTTATAGTAAACATCCCAATTCCAAACAGGTGCGGTCAGGTGCGCCGTCGGTGCCTGTGCGGTCATATCGGAGTTGTAACCGCAGCCAAACACTTTGCCGTCTGCCGCCGCAAGCTGCGGCTGTGCGCTGTCGCAATGCTGTGCAATTACGCAGCATTTGTAAGTACTGATGAGTGCTTCTGCCGCCGCTTTTTCTTTTGCTTCTTCGCCCCAAGTGCTGATTTTGTTTACATGCACAACCGCGTTGGGATTCACAGCCTGTGCGCCCATTGCAAACGCATTGATACCGGAGCAGGTTTCTGCATATTCCGTACCCCAAGCCGCAACATAGCCAAGGCTGTTGTTGCCGAGTTCAAGGGATTTGAGTCCTGCCGCAACACCTGCAAGGTAACGCGCCTGATAAATTCTGCCGAAGTAGTTGTTAAAATTCTTATCGTTGGATTTGTAGCCCGTTGCATGAGAGAAAATGATGTCTGCATATTCCGGTTTCTCTGCCGCTTCCGCAAAAGCCTCGATATAGCCGAAGCTGATACCGAAAATGATTTTGCAGCCCTGATTGGCTAATTTGTCAATCGCTTCGGAAACCTGCTGGGTATCTTCCGGAATGTTATCCACAATTCTGAGATTTTCCTTCGGAAGACCGAGTTGCTCCATCGCTTTGGTGATACCGTTGTGGTGCGCAAACGTATAGCCTGCGGTGTCGTTTTGGCTGTTGATGTAAACTGCGCCGACTAAGAAGTCACTCTTTTTGCCGTCATCCTTGTTTGCATCATCTTTCTTGCCGCAAGCCGCGAAGCAAAGCACGACCATAACAAGCGCCAAAAAAATGCTGAGAACTTTTTTCATGACATTTCCTCCTAAAAAATAAAAATATTATGAACGGCAATAACTTGCCGAATCATACAAAATTATTGCGCACGGAATGTAATTTCACCTGTTTTTTCATTCATTGCATCCACAATCGCAAGAGACTCCACCCGATACCCGCGCGCACGCAAATCCGCACCGCCTTTTTGAAAGCCTTTTTCAACAGCAATGCCGATGCCTGCAACCGCTGCACCCGCAGACGACACAATATCCAACAAGCCGTTCATGGCACAGCCGTTGGCAAGAAAATCATCAATAATCAAAACTCGGTCATTCGGCGACAAATACTTTTTGGACACAATGACATTGTAGACCCGTTTATGTGTAAAGGATTCTATTTGTGTAGAATAAACATCACCGTCTATATTCACACTCTGCGATTTTTTCGCGAATATAACAGGAACATCGAAATACTGTGCCGCGACACAGGCAATGCCGATACCGGATGCTTCAATCGTCATAATTTTGTTCACACCCGCATCTTGAAAAAGACGTTTAAACTCCTTGCCCATTGCATTAAACAGAGCAATATCCATCTGATGATTCAAAAAAGAATCTACTTTTAAAACATTTCCCGCCTTCACTATGCCGTCTTTTTGAATTCGCTCTTCCAACAGTTTCATTTCAGTTCCCCACAAACGCAAGAATAAAAAAAGCCTGAACAGCAAATATGTAAAAAGCGCCATTTGCGCCATTTTGCGAATCGGGTTCAAGCACAGGACAAGTATACAATATTTCGAGAAAATTTTCAATAAAAAAGTAGAAAAATACCCAATTTGGTAAAAAATTTTAAGATAAACCCCCATTCTTTTTCGGAATGGGGGTTTATCTGTCATATTCATGGTGCGTTGGACAGCGGAATACTGATGTTCTAAATGTAATTTTTTATTATTTTACTGCGATTCGATATCAAAATCAACAAAAAAACCAAAATAAATTTGGACACTTAATTGTAGAAAAATATGGTATACTTTAAATACAATTAAACATATTGTTGGAGGATATTGACATTATGGAAAAATTCAAACTGCATCTGGAGTACAAGTTCGGAAAAACCGCATATGTCACCAATCAATTTGAAACAGAGCATTTCCGTATGCATTATAAAGCGTTTCAGGATCATATCACCATGCGCATGCAAACACCGGCACCCGTGCGCATAAAAAAACTTGCAATCACCATTCCCTACACCTTCTCCGCAGATGACCGTGTATTTTTAAACGGTTATCAATCCTGGACGGACTGCCGCGAATGGTTTGTGGATGATAAACCGCCTTATTTAAATCCGATTTGCAGTTTGGGTATACAGGGAACCTCTTTCCGTTCTTCCGGGGATTATACATTTGTTTCCTACGACAAAAAGCCAGGCATGTTCCATGGCTTTTCGTACGGCTATGTCCGCCGCGGCGAAACATATGATTTGTTTGCCTCTTTAAACGAGCGCACAGGTTATACCATATTCCGATTTGACTGCAACAAAAACACCGTTACGGTTGAAAAAGACTTAGACGGCATTGCCATCGACGGCGAATACGATGTGCTGGATATCGTTCATTTGAACGGAACAGAAGACGCTGTATTTGACAAGTGGTTTTCTCTGCTCGGCATTCCGAAAGCAACCGCCCCTGTGAAAAACGGGTATACCACATGGTACAACTATTATCCGAACATCAATGAGAAAATTGTTGCGGATGATTTGGAATCCCTGTCTAAGGTGGATGCGGATATTGATATTTTCCAAATTGACGACGGCTATCAGACCAATGTCGGCGACTGGTTATCGGTAGATACAAAAAAATTCCCCTGCGGTATGAAGGTCGTTGCGGATAAAATCCATCAAAAAGGCATGGCGGCAGGACTTTGGCTCGCCCCCTTCGGCGCACAGTATGTTTCTAAAATTGCCGAAGCGCATCCCGATTGGCTGATTCGCGACGCAAAAGGCAAACCCGTTCGCTGCGGGTTAAACTGGGGCGGATTTTACGCTTTGGATATTGAAAACCCCGAAGCCAGAGAATACATTCGCCACGTGTTTGATGTGGTCTTGAATGATTGGGGCTACGACCTTGTAAAGTTGGACTTCCTGTATGCCGCCGCCATTGTACCGAATCACGGCAAAACCCGCGGACAACTGATGTGCGAAGCGATGGACTTTTTGCGTGAATGTGTGGGAGATAAATTGATTCTCGGCTGCGGTGTTCCCCTCTTCCCGGCGTTCGGTAAAGTAGATTACTGCCGAATCGGCGCAGATATGGGGCTTTCGTGGAAGTGCGTAACCTTTACACACCGCGAAAATGTTTCTACTATCAACACACTCGGAAACAGCATCTTCCGCCGTCACTTAGACGGTAGAGCTTTCCGCAACGACCCCGATGTATTTTTGCTCCGTGAAAATAATATGCAATGCAGTTTTGAACAGCGTAAAATCATTTCCACTGTCAATAAACTGTTCGGTAGTGTTTTATTCACCTCAGATAATGTCGGCGATTACAATCAACTGCAAATGCAGACACTGTTAAAAACGTTTTCTAAAGATGATATTCAGATTCTAAAAGCCGAATTCCTGTCTAATGACCGCCGTGTCATTGATATTCAGTATCTCGAAAACGGCGAACCGAATCAGTTTAGATTTGACTTACAGCACGGCAAAATTTTATAAATAGCGTTTTATCCTCTGCCAAACGGATACCTGTTCGGCAGAGGATTTTTATAGTCACTGACTGAAACTAAAAACAAAAAAATCCCCTGCGAAACAACTCGCAGGGAATAAAAATATATTTTTTGAAAATAACTGAGAAGTTATCTCTTGGAGAACTTTAACCCTATAAGGGTCAATGCTTTACAAGAAAAATGTTACTAACGAGTTACTATCGTAAAATCGTTTAACGGCAGTTACAGAGCTTTATAACAAATTTTCATAATAGAATCCTATTATTTTACATTCTATATTTCACGAAAAAATTACTACTACATTGCTATTCTAAAAAGTCCCAAAAAGAATCAATCCACCCGCAACGGATTATCGGATTGCTTTTGCAGAGTCGGTTTTTCTTTAGGGGTCTGCTCGCTTTGGTTGCCGACCAAATGCGACTTAGCCAACTGATACTGCGCGTACTGGTTGTTCTTCTCAGCGGCTTGTTGGAAGTATTGGGCGGCTTTATCGGTGTCCTGTTCGATGGGGTCTTTGCCTTCGGCATATAACTTTCCGAGCTTATACGCTGCGAATTCGTTCCCCTGCTCAGCCGACTGCGCAAGCAGCTTTTCTGCTTCACGAGGGTCGGGAACGAACGGTTTCGGCTTAGGGGGCGCTTTTTTCTGTGTGCGCTGTTGCTTCGCAATCGCCGTTACAATATCCTGTTCGCTGACATATTTCACAGGACGGGCGGATTTATCCTGAAGCCTGTACGGTTCGCCGAAAGTAATCCCCCACTTTGTGAACAATTTCATCTTCGTCAT
>UQFM01000045.1 GCA_900540295.1 uncultured Oscillospiraceae bacterium | reverse complement strand
ACGGAGGGAGAGAAAAGCTTGATAAACCAAGCTTTTTAACTACCCCTCAGTCGCGTCACGCGCGACAGCTCCCCTGACAAGGGGAGGAAAATCTACACTTTTTCGACACGCTCAGGGTAATGTATTTTTATGGAAAATACATTACCCGAAAGCGTTATTCAAAACGCTTTGCAATGCGTTGGTCGTTGCCGATAAATTGATAAATATCATATTTCCCCAAAATGCGCGAGGAGATTCTAGTAGTGTACTTTTGCTCCAATTCGCTGAGGGAAAGATTCGTGTTAATAATGGTCGGTCTACCGCTTAACTCACGTGTGTTCAGAATGTTATACACCGCCGCAACCGTAAAGCCCGTGGTGAATTCTGTACCGAGGTCGTCTAAAATCAGCAAATCACAGTCTAAAAGCATGCTTTCCGTGTCTGCGTCTTCTATTCTGCCGAACCGCTCTTTTTCCAAGCGTGTCAGTAAATTCTGCGCTGTACCGTACACGACGCCGAAGCCCTTTTGAATGACGCGGTCGGCGATTGCCAAAGACAGGTGTGTTTTGCCAAGTCCCGTAGCGCCGAAGAAAAACAGGCTGTTGGAATCCGCGGAAAAGTTTTCGGCATATGCTTTGCAGTTTTCAAAAATTGCGCGCATTTCTTCTCGCGGAACAATGCTGTTTGCATCGGGCGCATTCGAGTAAGCTTCCAGAGAAAACGAATCAAAATCGCAAAGCTGTAAGGGGGTGGATTTTGCAAGCTCCTGATAGGCAAGCGTACGCAAAAGCGCTTGATAGCACGTGCATGGCTCGCCGTCCTTTACGCCTGTATCTTTACAAATCGGGCAGGTATATGCGGGGCGCAGAAAATTTTCCGCAAATCCGTTTTCTTTGAGTAACTCCCTGCGTTTTGCCTGTAATTCCAAATTGTATTTGGCGAGGGAGTGCACAATATCAACTGCGTTTTTACCCGCGCCGACGGCTTTTACCGCTTCCAAACCTGTTTTTGCCATTTCACGTTCAATATCTAAAACCGCAGGACATTTTTGTACAAATTCCTGTTTGTGCTTTGCGGCAACGGATTCGGCACGCTCCCGCCGCGTTTTCAGTTCGGCGGCGGCTTGTTTGTATATTTGTTTTGTATATCCCATTGCTTATTCCGCCTTTGTCTGTTGAGCTCTTTTTTTGGAAGCATCCAGCACCTTTTGCAAAGCATCGTCTAAATCAAACGAGCGGTTTTGTGTTGCGGTGCTTTTCTTAATTTCTGTATGCTTTTTTGTTTTGTCTGCCACTTCGTCCGTTGTTTTTAAGCCCTCATTGTGCCAATTCTTTAAAATTTTATCCATATAAGCGAACGAAAGCTTGCCTGTCCGTTCTACGGTTTCTTCATATGCTTTTAAAAGCAGTTCTGTGGACAATCCCATTTGCATCCAAGAAAGCAAATACGCACTTTGTTTGGGCGTCGGTCTCGGATTGGAAATGCCTGTTGCAATGCGGAATTCCGTAAACAGACGGTTGACCGCCGAATCGTTTTGAATATATTCATTAGCGGCGTCCAAATTATTGATTTCGCGTTCCGCCCAGATTTTGCCGATACGCAGAATCGTTGCCGTAGACCCGCGCCCGCTGTCGGCAAGATGCTGAATCAGGGTTAAAATAACCTCTTTTTGCAGTCCGTAGGTGTCAAACAGCATGAGGAGCGTGGTCTGCATATCCAACCCGAAAGTGCGCCCGAGAATGCTTTGTGCTTCCGTCAGCAAACTGCGGACGGTTTCATCTTCCCGAATCCGCGCGGCGATTTGCTCCATCGTCGGTTTCGGCAGGACGATAGGCTCAGCGGCATTCGGCTTTGCAGGGGCGGGGGAAGGCACAGTTTCCGCATTTTGTTTAGGTGCGGCTTCGTTTCTTGCTTTCGGTACGAATTTGACGTTGCCGCCTTCATCTGTAAACAGCAAAATGCCTTTGCCGACCCAATAATCCAGCGCGGCGAGTACTTCGTCCGCCGTAAGCGACAGTGCGTTGGAAATTTCGCTTACAGAAACAACTCCGCTCGGATTCCGAAAAATCTTGAGCAGAGTCTTAATGCTGTTGCCGCTGGCTTCAGCCAAATATGTATCGGTAATGCTTGCGGGAATGGCAAACATCGCGCCGTAGCATTCGGGGTTGAGTTTATACATACATTAAATCTTCTTTTTACAAAATTCATTTAAAACGCAGGCTTCGCAATTCGCCTTGCGTGCCGTGCATACCGCGCGCCCGTGCAGTACGGTGCGGTGGCAGAAATTGTTGCTCTCCTCAGGCGGCAGGAGTTTCCGAAGTGCCGTTTCCACTTTTACAGGGTCTTTGGTTTCCACCAACCCGATGCGGTTTGCCAAGCGGATTAAATGCGTATCCGTCACCACGGCGGGCTTATTATATACATCGCCCAAAATCAGATTTGCGGTCTTTCTGCCGACGCCCTGTAAGGATGTCAAATCTTCAATCGTATCGGGCACTCTGCCGCCGAAATCACTTTTGATTTTTTGCGCCATGGCAATAATATCCCGCGCTTTGCCGTGATAGAAGCCGCAGGAATGGATAATGTCTTCAATATCCTTGACGTCTGCATTGCAATAATCCTCTAAGGTGGGGTATTTTGCGAACAGGGCAGGCGTTACCAAATTGACGCGCGCATCGGTGCATTGCGCGGAAAGACGCGTTGCAATCAGCAGTTCCAGCGGATTTTTTGCCGTTAAAGAGCAAAGCGCGTCGGGATATTCTTTTTTTAAGGCCTCTACAGCGAGAAGCGCACGTTCCTTTTTCGTCATATTTACTCCGGATAGTCCATATTGCGCGGAAGACCTAAAAGGTAATCCGCGGATACATTAAAAAAACGGCACAGCGCAGTGATGTCCCGAAGTGAGGGTTCAGATGCCTCTGTTTCCAAAAAGGAGATTTTGCGCTGTGTTACGCCGATTGCGTTGGCGAGGTCCGTTTGCGTCAGCGGCGGTAGTTTTGCGCATCTTAAATTTTTCAGATTTTTGCCGAAAGACATCGCAAAAACTTCCCTTCAAACCGAAAAATATCTTCAGCAGAATACGCTGAAACGGTCAATTTTGCATATTTACAAAGCCATTGTATCATATAGGAACTGCAATCTGCAAGTCCAAAAGGCAGGCAAAAAGTAAAATTTTAATTCCGTTTTTTGTGCATTTTGAGATGCCTACTATATTTGGTGCTTTTGAATCGAAATTCGCCGAAAAAGCACTATTATCTATTGTAAATTTTTGCAGAATTTGGTATACTAAACACAGCGTTTATTTTTATTCTGCACCAAAAAGGAGAGGTTTTATGAAACTGCATTGCCGTAAAAGCGCAATTTGTATTTTTTTGGCGCTTGTGCTTACTGTGCTTTGCACATTGCCTGCGTTTGCCGCAGACGACATGCCTGCGGTGTTTTCAGAACTGAAAGACCCGGCGGGCAATTTGCTGGTTGTTTCCAAATACGGGGATACAGAAAACTGCCCCGAACAGTCTGCGGAGGGGATTCTTGCCGCGGCTGAAGCAGGTGCAGATATGATATATGTCACCGTGCGTAAAACGTCTGACGGTTATTTTGTTTTAATGGCAGACGAGAGTTTACAGAGAATGTGCGTGGATTCGCTTGGCAATACAGCGGAAAAAAATCTTGCCGACGTCGGGTACCATGAGCTTTCGACTTACCATTTGCGCGCGGGCAAAGGCGGTTTGCATGAAAAAATTACGGAAAGCACCGTGCCGACTTTGTCAGATGCGGTGCAGAAGCTTTCAGGGAAGGCTTTGCTGTTGATGGACGGCGTGTGGGCTTTCCGCGATGAAATCTATACACAGCTGAGCGATAGCAATCTTTTGGGCAGTGTTGTATTTGTTGCGGACGGCGATAAAAAAGAGGTCAAAAATTGGCTTTCTTCCAAACAGACTATGCCTTTGGTCATTTCGCGGTATGACGGGAATGTTGTTTTCAGTGCAAAATCCGTGGTTTCCAAAACCTTGGAGGGCGGCGCTGTCGGCACATGGCTGTCGTCGGGGAATCCTTACGGTGTGGTATACGGCAAATCCGTCCTGTCAAAATTTGCGGGGGCGGGCAGAGCCGTCATTGATATGACCGACCCTGCGCTTTGCGGTAAGCGGACGGATAATCCCATTGGCTGGAATGATGTTACCGCACGCGGTTACAGCGTTCTGATTACAGATAATATTACGGAACTCTGCGAGTATCGCGACCGTGTGCTGCTGCAAAAGGAGCGTCTCGGCGCGGCTATTGAAAAAGCACAAAATGTGGATGTAACGCTTTGCAGTACGGATTCCGTGAAAACTCTGAAAAAAGCAATAAACGAAGCCAAAACCGTTCTCAACGCTTCTGTATCGGAAAACAGCTTAATCGAAGCCAACTATGAACTGCGCACGGCGCTTGCGGGTCTTACCCATCAAACCGCAGGGAACAATCCGCAATCGGGAGTTACCGCAGGACGTGTGATTGCCGTAATTGCCGTAGTTGCCGCCTTGATTGTGTTGGAAATTGTATTGGAAACCGTGCGGCGTAAGAAATTGCAGAAGCGTAAAAAGCAGAGAGAACGCGAGCGCAAACGCGCTGAACGGGACAGTGAAGGAACGAAGCACGGCTCGTTTTGATTTATAATTTGCAAATTTTGTAAAAAAAGTTTGCGGAACGGTTGCAAATATCTGTTGATTTTGTTACAATACCTTTATGATTTGAAAGGAGTTTGGTTATGACAAGTGCAGTCAAGAGCAATAACAAGCTACATTACGGCAAAACGGCACTGATTGGCTTCGGCTTTATGGCAGTGCAAATCGCGTGGATTATTTATAACGCATATGTGCCGCTGATTTTACGGGACAACAGTGTCATCAGCAATCTTGCATGGTCAGGTACCGCGGTGGGTATCATCATGGTTATCGACAATGTATTCGGTGTGATTTTCCAACCGCTGTTCGGCAAATTTTCCGACAGAACACGGACGCGTTTCGGCAAAAGAACCCCGTATATGATGGCTGGTATTCCGCTTTGCGCGTTGTTCTTTATTTTGATTCCGCGTTTGCAAACCGTCGGCGTTTTGATGCTGGACGTTATCATGTTCAACTTCATCATGTCCACTTGGCGTTCTCCCGTAGTCGCGCTGATGCCCGACTTGGTTCCTTCCGAACTTCGCGGCGAAGGCAATGCGGTTATCAATATTATGGGCGGCGTCGGTGTTGTGCTCGGCACAGTCTCCGGTAAATTGATTGAGATGATTTCCGGAAACAGCGACGAACAGTTTATCCGTAACAATGTTTTTGTGTTCGGCGCAATTGTAATGGTGCTTTGCCTGTTTGTGGTGCTGTTCCTTGTGCGTGAACCCGATAACCGTATTTCAAAATTGGAGTCCTTGCAGGCAAAGGCAGAGTATGAAAAGTCGAAGAATAAGAAAGAGGGCAAAAAAGCTTCGCTGAAGGATTTGAAATTAACCTCCGGCGAAAAGAAGAGCTTAATTTTTATGCTGATTGCTTTGTTCTTCAATTCCAATGCGACCGACTCCATCAATACTTATTTTACGACCTTTGCAACCTCTGAACTTGGATTTAAAGAATCGGACGCTTCTTTGATTATCACCTTATTTGCGGCGGCAACCGTTATCGGTGCAATTCCTGCAGGTAAGTGCGGTCAGAAGTGGGGCAGAAAGAAAACCATTATTCTCGGCTGGGCAGTTATACTTTCCCTGTTCTTGGCTTTCTTTGCAACCAAATGGGTACCGATGCTTTATGTCGCGATTATCGTCGGCGGGTTCTTCATCTCCTTTGTTACCATCAATACTTTGCCGTTGGTTTTGGAAATCGGCGGTGTGGAACGTGTCGGTACATTTACGGGTTACTATTATACCGCGACGTTTTCCGCATCCATTGTCGGGCCGGTTGTCGTTGGCGCAATGTTCGACTTGACTGACAACAACTATTGGTCTCTGTTCGTGTTCTGCCCGATTTGTTTCGTTTTGGCACTGCTTTGCATGTTGCAGGTCAAACACGGTGAAACGATTCCGCAGGAGATTATTGATAAAGTTCGCGAAGAGAACGAAGACTGATTTTCAAAGATACGCTTTCAAAAGCAAAAAAGCATGCCCCTTACAGGATTCAAAATTCTGTAAGGGGCTTTTGCGTTGCCCTTCGGGAAAACCCCTCTAACAGTACGGCATTTCCTGCGTGCGCTGTGCAATGGGCACGACCGCTTCTGTATCAGACAGCGCTTATTTTCTGCACAATACATTGTATGCATATCTTCTGTATCGGTCAAAAAATTGAACCAATCTGCCAATGCAGATTGGTCCAATTAGAGAAAAACTTATTTCATTTTACGGGTTGCCACGGCTACGGCTTTACCGATTGCCGAACCGAGCACTGCACAAACCGCCGCTTCAATCGGTGCGTTCATACCTGCCGCAATACCGATTACCGTTTTTAAAACGGTATCTACACCGCCGAGAGATGCGGCTTGTTCGGGTGAAAACTGTACATTCCAAAACAGAAGTGCAAGCAATCCCAAAAAGAAAACCGTGTTTAAGAGCGCGCCGCAAATACTGGCGGCGATATAACTCCATCCCTGTTTTTTGTCATGCTTTGCGCAAATACGGAACAAAAGTCCGCAAAGAAGACCCGCCAGGATTCTGGAGACCACACATACAATAAAGGTTTTCCACATACTGACGGAAACCAAGATTGCACCGAGCGGACTGCCCATGAAACACTGAATAAAGCTGGTTACACCGAATACGCCGCCTAAGAAAGCGCCGACCGCAGGTCCGCAGCTAACTGCACCGATGATTACGGGAATCATGATGAGCGTCAGTTCCAACGGTCCGATACGCAGGTAACCGAGCGGGGTGAACGCCATGACAGCGATAATTGCTGTAAGCATAGCGGTTTCGACGAGCAGAACGGTTTTTTGTCTGCGCGTCTTTTGGTTGCTGTTTGACATATATATTCCTCCTTGCTGCTGCTCCTTTGGGGATGCAGCGCAAAATTTGGCGAAAAATTATGTGTTTTTTTCGTAAATGGCTTTTAACCCTTTTAAAATCAAATTGCTGTCATACTGAACCGTGTGACGGCAAACAGGTGCGATAAATGAGGATAACCCGCCGGTTGCCAAAACGGTTTGCGGTGCGCCCAACTCATCGGTAAAGCGGTCCAACAGCCCGTCAATCATAGCGGCTGTACCGAGAATCACGCCGCTCTGCATGCTTTCTACCGAATTTGTGCCGCACGCTTTTTTAGGCGGCTCCAAGCTGATTGTCGGCAACAAAGAGCTTGTATCTGTCAGGGCTTTTAAAGAAATTGCGATTCCGGGGGCAATCATGCAGCCGCGAAATCCTTTATTGGCGTCCACCGCATAAATTTTAGTTGCGGTTCCTAAATCAATCACAAAAGCGGGGAGAGGGTAACCGACAACCGCACCTACTGCACCTGCCGCAAGGTCGGCACCGAGTTGTGCAGGATTGTCAATCAGAATGTTTAAGCCTGTTTTCACACCGGGCTGTAACACAAGGGCTTGTTTATCTGTCAGACGCTGAATTGCGTTAGAAACCGAAAGGGTAATTTCGGGCACAACAGAACTGATGATACAGCCGTCGATAGACTGCATGGAAATATTATGCATAGAAAACAACTGCATAAATTCTGCGGCAAATTGGTCTTCGGTTTTCTGCCGTTCTGTCGCAAGCCTTGCACTCATGCAAAGTGTTTCAGCATCAAACAGACCGAGATTTATATTGGTATTTCCAACATCGATAGTCAGCACCATATCCGATAACCCTCCTGTACAGTGTTCGAATGGAAAATATTGTAACACGAAACGGCAAAAAAAACAAGCGGTTTCCAAAGAAACCGCTTGTCAAAATCACACAGTTAGTTAAGAAGCTTATTCAGCGTCTTTCTTTTTTCTGGTCAAAACCAAAGCTACGCCTGCAACTGCTGCAACCGCCGCAACAGAAAGAATCGCGGTGTCGCCGGTGGGCTCTTTACCTTCATAGTTGCCGCTGTTTCCATTATTGTTGCCGCCTGTGGTGTCATCGCCACCCTTATCGAATAACCCTTTGATTTTATCCACAATACCACCGATGAAACCGCCGATACCGCCTTCATTATCCGCCGTTGTGGTGTTTTCGGATTCGTTAATGCGTCTTGTGATTTCCTCATAGACGTTCTGCGGAATGATATTACGGTCGTGGAGTTGGTCAACAACGCCCTGAAGCTGTTCGTTGGTTACACCGGCTTTTTTCAGTGCATCAATAATCTTCTGTGCAACTTCGCCGACTTTTTCATCGGGGACAGCAGGTGCATTTGTTGTGGTTTCGGGAGCTGCATCCAACGCCGCCTTCAAAGTGTCATAAGCTTCCTGCGGCAGTTTGCCGTCTGCAAGCATTTCGTCCAGTGTTGCCTGAATGTCTTCTTTGCTTGCGCCTGTTTTCTGCAGAACAGAAATAATGGTAGCAGCCTGTTCGGGTGTTACCTTGGACAAATCAATATCGGGAAGAGATACTTCGGGAAGAGAAGGTGTTTCGCCTTCGCCGCCGATAATACCGCCGATAATGCCGCCGATATCAGGCAACTCAAAGCCGCCTTCTTCGCCGTCACCGCCGCCGATACTGCCGATAATCTGCTGAATCTGCTCAATGATTGCATTGAAGTCAAATCCGGAACCTGCGTCTTCACCCTCTGCGAAGCTCGGTACGCAGAACGCAAAAGCCATAACGAGTGTGAGCATAACCGCAATAACTTTTTTCATAAGTATGTCCCTCTTTTTTCTAATTATTTGAACCGAAGTTCTTTATTCGTTCATAATTTTACTATATATTCATCACAATGTCAAGAAAAATTCTAAAAAACCTTTCAGTATAATAGGAAAGTATGTAGAAATATTTGCTTGACGGCGAATTTGCTTTCCTGTACAATAAGCATTGCAAATAACAATGTATAACGAGGTGCCGCATGAAAAAGACGCAACATATAGTGTTTTGGATTTTTTTGATTTTGTTTTGTCTGTTTCTGACGGCAGGCATTTTTGAACTGTTCGGCGTGTCTGTGTGTCTGTTCGGCGTGCCGCTGCACGGTATGCTTGCCGTGCCGATTTGCATTTCATTTTTAGGGCTGTCTTTGTGCGCGGTTCAGGGCTTAAAAAATCGAAGAAAAACCGCGCAAAAACCGATGCTGTACCGTTTGCTGTCCGTTGGGATTTCTGTTCTTTGCGCAGGCTTATTGCTGATTTGTCTCCCGCTGTCCCTGCTGACTTCGACCTCTTACGCGGACAGCCGAATTTCTTCTGACCGCAGTTACAAGATTTTTTTTGAAGAAGATGCCGCCGCGGCTGAGCCGATTGTGCATGTGTATAAACGGTATTCGCCGTTTTTGGCTGTCTATCGGAATTCTGCCGTACTGTACGGCTTTTCGGGCGAACTGAGCGAGGTGGAAGTGATGTGGTCAGATTCAGTTTGCACCGTGAATTATCCAGGATACAGTGAAGAAGCGGAATCGGTTGAGGATATGCAAATACTGTCACGAAAAATTCCGTATGATACTTCCCATTAATCGGCAAAAATATTATATAACGGCTTTGAGCGTTTCGTTCAAAGCCGTTTTTTCTGTTTACGAATCAAATTGCACGAAAATTTATAATGAACACCCGTAAAGTTTATAGACGTTTGTCTGTAAATTCTGTTGAATCGGCAATGAAACCGTGATATAATGAACACATGTTAATTTTGAAAGGGGCATTCGGGGATGGACGAAACAAAATACAATACATCTGCCGATGAAGAACAGCAGACGCTCTACGCGCAAAAATATTTACTGCTTCGGGAAAAACTGACGGAAAATTATAAACGCGGCTGTAAATATTTGCAGACAGCCAAAAGCATTTCCGCTGTACTGTTTCTGCTTTTTACCGCAGTCGGTCTGTATGTCAGCGGCAAAACAGGCGCGTATATGCTGTGGCTGGTGCTTTGGATTGTGCTGATATTTCTGAATGTCGCCGTATTTACAGCGGCGGATTACTGTAAATACCAAATGCAGACGCGTGTCATGCCGTTTTTGGAAGATGACGGATGCACACAGTTTGCCGAAAATGATATTTTATCGGAAGATACAGAAGAATCCGAATCGGAGGCGTGAGCAGAATATGAAGACGGTATGGAAAATTTTCAAAAGAGATTTAAAAAAGCTGTTTACCAATTCCATGGCGGTTATTTTGGCGGTCGGTGTGGCGGTTTTGCCGTCCTTGTACGCGTGGTTTAACATTTACGCCAACTGGGACCCTTACGGCAGTACGGGAAATATGCAGGTGGCGGTGGTTATCAATGACAAGGGCTATACCTATAAGGATATTTCCGTCAATGTCGGCGAAGAAATCCGCAAGAATTTGATGGCAAACGATTTAATCGATTGGCAGTTTGTTTCCAAAGAGGAAGCGTTAGAGGGCATAAAATCCGGTCAGTATTACGCAGGGATTGAAATCGCCGAGGATTTCAGCGAATCCCTGACAAGCATTGTTACTTCGGAATTTGAACAGCCGCAAATTACATACTATGCCAATGAAAAGAAAAACGCGATTGCAACCAAAATTACGGATAAGGTTGTGCAAACCGTGCAGACCGAGGTGAACGAGTCTTTTGTCACAACCGTTGTCGATTTGCTGAACGGCGTACTCGGCACGGCGGTGGAAGTTGCGGATGCGCACGGGGCGGAGCTGTTCACGGACCTGCAGGAGAAAATCACCGCCGCCAAAGGGAATATCGGGGCTTTGACCGCCGCGTTGGAGAGTTTTGAAAAGGTGATGCAGGTCGCTCAAAATTTAAACGGCTCTTTGGATACCGAAAATCTGACCGCGCTTTTGCAAAATACAGACAATTTGGTGCAGAATACGCAGAGCACAATCGAATTGGCACAGGCGTCCGTGGACGCCGTGACGTCCTCGGCGGATACCGTGCTGTCGGATGCCTCGAAATCCCTGTCTGAAGCCGCCGCGGCACTGGAGGGCATACAGGATACAGTCGGCGATAAAAATACGGCTGTGCTCGAAAAAGCACTGTCGGTTTGCACAAGCGTGCAGGGGAATCTGCAAATCGTGACGGATGCACTGCAAAAGGTAAACGACAGTCTTCCGCAGTCTCTGCCTGTCGTGCAGAAAATTTTAGAACGTCTGCACACGGCGAATGACCGCTTAAATATCGTGATTCGGGAGTTGAACAGCCTGTTGCAAAGCGGGAAAAATCCTGCGGCGGAGTCTGCCAAAGAACTGCGTGCGATTGCGGCGGCGATACAGGGTGTTTCCGATACATATAAAGCAGATGTAAAACCCGTTTTGCGTAACGAGGTCGGCAGTCTGTTGGCGGTCATGTCCAATCTGTCCGTGTTGTTGCAGGACGTGAGCGGAGATATGCCCACCATGCAGACACTGGTCTCATCTTTGGAAGATGCCGTTGGGGCGGGAAGCAGTCTGCTCGGCGCACTGCATACGCTGTTGGATAATTGCTGTGCGCAGTTAGACAGACTTTCCGAAACGCTGACTTCGCTTTCCGACAGCGAAATGGTGAATGCCGTACTGAATTTTACGGGCAGTAATTCCGATGAACTCGGCGAATTTATCGCGTGTCCCGTGGCAGTACAGACCGAAAAGGTCTATGCAATTGACAATTACGGTTCGGCTATGGCGCCGTTTTACACAACGCTTGCCATTTGGGTTGGTGCGATTGTGCTGGTGGCAATTCTAAAAACCGATGTGAAAAACAAGAAAGAACTCGGCGGGGTCAAGCCGCACCAGGAATATTTCGGGCGTTTGCTGATTTTCCTGCTGTTCTCTTTGGTGCAAAGCTTAATTATTTGCCTCGGGGATTTGTATTTCCTGAAAATACAGTGCTACCATCCCGCAAAATTCATATTTGCAGGCTGCGTCGCGGGCTTGATTTTCTCCTTCTTTATTTATTCTTTGGTGGCGGCATTCGGCGACATCGGTAAAGCGATAGCGGTTATTTTGCTGGTCGTTCAACTCGGCGGTTCGGGCGGTACATTCCCGATTGACGTTACACCGCACTTCTTCCAAGCGATTCATCCGTATTTGCCGTTCACCTTTGTCATAGATGCGATGCGTGAATGCGTCTGCGGAGTGTACGCGAATCATTATTGGATGTATCTGGGCATGCTTTGCGCTTATATTTTGATTGGATTGATACTCGGTACAGGCGTTCGTGCATTGGTGCGCAAGCCCGTCCGCTTCTTCTCCAAACGGATTGAAGATACAGGCTTGCTGTAAGCAACAGATTTATAGATGGGATTTCGTAGCATGGCTATGACAAAGCGCGCGTGAATTTACAATATATAAAATAGCATAAAAAATAACATAAAACGGTACAGTTCTTCACCAAAGAATTGTGCCGTTTATATGTTGTTTTTCGCCTGATGCGCAGAACGACAACTCATACGTAAACCTGTAGGGGTCGGCTACCTTCATCCGCCCGCAAAATCCGCATTAGGCCGTACGGACGATTCACGAATCGCCCGCCAATCTCCCGATTGCAAACACGAATTGAATATGCTATGATACAAACAGCATATTTTTGAAAGGACCGCACAATGAACACTTTTTCAGTCGCTTTATTACAGTTCCTGCCGACTGACACGGCAGACGGCAACCTGCAAAAGGGGATAGACGCCTGTAAACGCGCAAAATTGATGGGCGCAGACCTCGCCCTCTTTCCCGAGGTGTGGAGCAACGGTTACAATTTGCCCGATTCTGCGGACGAGATGCGAAAAGCCGCAATTCCGCGCAGCAGTGCATTTCTAAATGCTTATAAGAAATTAGCAAAAGAATTGGATATGGCGATAGCCGTGACCTATCTGGAACAGTTTTCTCCGTTGCCGCGAAACAACGTCACCGTTTTTGACCGCTTCGGCAAAGAGGTTTTGACATACAGCAAGGTGCATACCTGCGATTTTTGGGTGGAGAAGTACTTAACGCCCGGCGACGATTTTTATACAGCGACGTTAAATACGGCGGCGGGCGATGTTAGAATCGGTGCAATGATTTGCTATGACCGCGAATTTCCCGAAAGCGCACGGATTCTGATGCTCAAAGGCGCGGAAATTATTTTGATTCCGAATGCCTGTCCGTTGGAGCAAAACCGACTGATGCAGTTACGTACCCGTGCGTTTGAAAATATGGTTGGCGTAGCGGTGGCGAATTATCCTTACGGTAAGCCCGACTGCAACGGGCATTCCGCCGCCTATGACGGTATGGCTTACGGCGAAATCCGCCCCGATACGGTGGAGTCCAGAGATACGCTTATCGTTGAAGCAGGCGAGCAAGAGGGTATTTACATGGCGGTATTCCCCATAGACAAACTGCGGTCGTACCGTGCACAGGAAACGTGGGGCAACGCCTACCGACGTCCGCAAAAATACAAACTGCTGACGGAAGAACGCATAGACCCACCGTTTGTCAGAAGTGATTACAGAAAATAGAGGTGTAAGCAGATGGCACAGCGCACAGCACTTACAGGGGATTGGGATTTTGCACTCGGCGCGCAGACCTTGCCCGAAGCTTTGGCACGTACCGATTGGCAAACGGTTACCGTGCCGCATACGTGGAATAACTTAGACGGGCAGGACGGCGGAAACAATTATTACCGCGGTGCAGGCTGGTACCGCCGCACCCTCACCTTGGAAAAAGAGGCCGGGAAAGTTTATTATCTGGAATTTTTAGGCGTAAATTCCGTGGCGGATGTGTATGTTAACGGCACGCATTTGGGGCAGCACCGCGGCGGCTATACGTTGTTCCGATTTGACGCAACCAAAGCACTTCAAAACGGCGAAAACACGGTGCTTGTCAAAGCGGACAATTCTCCGTTTCCCGACGTCATCCCGCTCGAAGCGGATTTTACCTTTTTCGGCGGGATATACCGCGAAGTCTATTTATGCACCGCGGAAAAAACACATTTTTCGCTGTCCGATTTTGGGTCGGACGGTGTGCAGATATCCTATCAGAGCAATTGCGAGGTGCGTGAATTTGCGGCGCTTTGTGTCTGTGTGAAAATTGATGCGCCGACAGAGCATTGCCGACTGCACGTGCGTGCGCAGATTCCGAATCACTTCGAGCATTGTGCGGGCATTGTACATACGGATTTTACCGTTGAAAATGTGATTGCGAAAAAAGAGCAGATCGTTGCCGAAATCACCGAAACGGTTGTCGGGGAAGAAGATATGTGTGTGACGCTTGAAATCCCGAACCCGCATTTATGGAACGGCAGAGCCGACCCGTTCCGTTATCAGGTCATTTGTACGCTTTCAGACGGCGAACGGATTCTGGATACAGTTGAAAAATACATCGGGATTCGCTATTTTGAGATTGACCCGAAAAAAGGTTTCTTTTTAAACGCAAAACCGTGTCCGCTGCGCGGCGTCAACCGCCATCAGGACAGGGAAAATATGGGCAATGCCATCACGTTACGGGAACACGAAGAGGATTTTTCGATTCTGTATGAAATCGGCGCAAATGCAGTGCGCTTGGCGCATTATCCGCACCATCCGCATTTTTATGAATTGTGTGACCGCTACGGTTTGCTCGTTTGGGCGGAAATTCCGTTTGTTGACCACATCGGCGGCGAAAAGAAATCCCCCTTGCCGACCGACACGGAAATTGACCCCGCCGTGACCGCGCGGCAGTTGGAAAACGCAAAACTGCAAATGACAGAGCTGATTCGTCAGCAAAGCCACCGCCCGTCCGTATTCTGCTGGAGTATGTCGAATGAGGTGATGCGCGAATACGGCGACACCGCCGCACATATGATGGCGGAATTAGACAGCCTGATTCACAGTCTGGATTCTACAAGATATTCCGCCATGGCGCTGAACCACACCTACGGTTACCGCTGGCAATCCGATGTCAAGGGATGCAATATTTACCCGGGCTGGTACGTTGGCAAACCGTCGCATTTTCGCTATCAGTCAAATTACCATATGCGCTCGAACAGCCGAAACGGCGTGGCGGTTTCCGAATACGGCGCAGGCGCAAATGTTTTGCACCACACCGAGCATCCGAAACAGCCGAAGGACACGACGGGTGCGTTTCACCCCGAGGAATGGGCGTCGATTGTCCACGAGCACGCGCTTCGCTACTTTATGTCGCCGCGCCGCAATAAAATTTGGGGCACCTTCGTGTGGAATTTGTTCGATTTTGCTGTGGATATCCGCAACGAGGGCGAAATGCCGGGCAGGAACAACAAAGGGCTTGTCACCTATGACCGTAAAACCAAAAAGGATGCGTTTTTTCTTTATAAAGCCTATTGGAGCCGTGAGCCTGTCACCTATATCACCTCGCGCCGATTCCTGAAACGCGAAAAACAAAAAATTACCGTAAAGGTGTATTCCAACGCCGATGCGGTTTCACTTACCGTAAACGGCAAAGTCGGTAAAACCAAAAAATCCGCAATCAACCGTCAAAAACACATTTTTGTGTTTCGGAACATACCGCTTACGCACGGCGAAAATACCGTAAGTGCGAACGGAAGCAACGGTGCGTCGGATACCGTAACGTGGCAGTATTGAGGTCTTGACAAAGCTGTCCGTTTTCGTTACAATACTGAACAGTTAAACTGACCGCATTCGTTTCGGATACGGTCACCTTAAAAA
>UQFM01000044.1 GCA_900540295.1 uncultured Oscillospiraceae bacterium | reverse complement strand
GGTCTCGTGGGCTCGGAGATGGGTATAAGAGACAGGCACAGGCGCGTGTAAATTCTGCCTACAACCGATTCTCGCGTGTGCAGAATCGGCGCGGGCTGACGGGGGCTATGGCGGCGCAGGCGGTGTTGGATTTTTACGGCGTGCAGGGTGTACGCATCGAGCACGTCCGCGGAAAACTCAACGACCATTACGACCCGCGCAGTAATGTGATTCGCCTGTCTGACGGCGTGTACGGCAGCTGTTCGATTGCCGCCGTGGGTATCGCGTGCCACGAAGCAGGGCATGCCGCACAGCACGCCGAGGATTATACGCCTATACGGGTGCGCAACGCCTTTTTACTGCCTGCTCAAATCGGGTCAAATGCCGCCATACCGCTTGCAATTCTCGGCATTTTTCTCGGCTCACAGTTTTTAATCAATTTCGGCATTATTCTGTATGCAACCGTAATGCTGTTTCAGCTTTGCACGCTTCCCGTGGAATTTAACGCGAGCCGCCGTGCGCTGTCTGCGATTGAAAATACGGGGCTGTTGGGTGCAGAGGAATCGGGCGGTGCGCAAAAGGTTTTGCGTGCGGCGGCGATGACCTACGTTGCGGCTTTCGCGATGTCCGCCGCAAATCTGTTGCGTTTGATTCTGCTTTCCAGAAACAGAAGGGATTAATTTTATGAACGAACGGCAAACGGCGTTTCAAATTTTAAACCGCATTGAACGCGGCAATGCCTATTCCAATTTGGTGCTGGACGCACAGTTAAAACAAAGCGGTTCTGCGGACGGCTCTGCCTTTATCACTGCATTGGTGTACGGCGTGACTGAGCGCAAAATCACGTTGGATTATATTTTGGCGTCTTTTCTGCGTCAGCCGATTAAAAAACTGCGCCCCGAGGTGTTAACCGTTCTGCGTATGGGCGTATATCAGCTAAAATATATGGATAAAATTCCCGAATCTGCCGCCGTGAACGAGAGCGTGAAGCTTGTAAAGAAAAACGGCTGTGCGTATGCGGCGGGGCTTGTGAACTCCGTTTTGCGAAAAGCGGCGGCAAGAGAAACGGATTATCCCGATAAAAGCGATTTTATAAAGTATTTGTGCATACGTTATTCCTGCCCGCCGTCCTTGGTGTCGCACTACATACACGATTACGGAGAAGAAAATGCCGAGGGGATTTTGGCGTCTTCTGTTGGCGTGGTGCCGACGGTTCTACGGGTCAACACTTTAAAAACCGATACCGCGCATTTGCAGGAAACCTTAGAGTGGCAGGGGATTGCAACAGAACGCGGCATGCTCGAAAACACCTTGGTTGTGAAAAGCGGCGGTGCAATTTCCGCTTGTAAAGCGTATGCGGACGGGCTTTTCCACGTGCAGGATTTTGCGAGCGCCTATTGTGTGCAGGCGTTGGATTTACAGCCCGGTCATATTTTGGCGGACGTGTGTGCCGCACCCGGCGGTAAGACTTTCACAGCCGCGCAAATGATGCAAAATCAAGGCAAAATTTATGCCTTTGATTTATACCCGCAGCGTGTAAATCTGATAGCAGACGGCGCACGGCGATTGGGGATTTCTATTGTAGAAGCAAGTGTGCACGATGCCGCCGAAGCTTTCCCGAAATTGCAGGGGAAAGCTGACCGCGTGCTTTGTGATGTGCCCTGTTCGGGACTGGGTACGATTCGCCGCAAACCCGAAATCCGTTACAAAGATTTGTCATTTGTTGACAATCTGACCGAATTACAGTATAATATTCTAATCAATACGTCCAAAATCCTAAAGGCGGGCGGTATACTGGTATATTCTACCTGCACATTAAATCGGGCGGAAAATGAAGCAGTGTGCGAACGTTTTTTAGAAAAGAATGCGGATTTTGAACGCATCTGCGACTATCGGACGCTTCTGCCGCATAAAGATGGAACGGACGGGTTCTTTTTTGCACGTCTTAGGAGAAAAGAAAATTGAGTAAAATTGACATTCGCTCTTTGAATCTTACAGAACTGACCGCCGAGCTGACAGGCAGGGGACTGCCGAAGTTCCGTGCGGCGCAGGTGTATTCGTGGCTACACGAAAAAGGTGTTGCGGATTTTTCCGAAATGACCAACCTTTCAAAGGATTTGCGAGCCGCTCTCTCGCAGGATTTCGTTCTGCACAACTGTAAGATTGATACGAAGCTTGTTTCAAAACTCGACGAAACCGTAAAATATCTTTTCCAATTAAACGAGGGTGAATACATTGAAAGCGTTGTGATGAAATATAAATACGGTTATACGATTTGTATTTCCACTCAGCTCGGCTGTAAAATGGGCTGTTCCTTTTGCGCTTCCGCCATCGGCGGTTTCCGTCGCCATCTGCTGCCGTCCGAAATGCTTTCGGAGATTCTGACCGCACAGCGCGACCTCGGCGTGCGCATTTCCCATATCGTCTTAATGGGTACGGGCGAACCGTTGGACAATTACGACAACGTAATGCGCTTTTTAGAACTGGTGACCGATGAAAAAGGTTTAAATATCAGCATGCGCCATATCTCACTGTCTACCTGCGGCGTGGTGCCGCGTATCTATGATTTGGCAGAAAAACGTTTGGGACTGACACTGTCTGTTTCTTTGCATGCGCCGAACGATGCAATTCGTTCCAAGACCATGCCTGTCAACCAAAAATGGAATGTCGAGACACTTTTAGACGCGTGCCGCTATTATACCAAAGTAACCTCTCGGCGTATTTCTTTTGAATACGCCATGATTGACTCGTTTAATGACAGCGATGCCTGTGCGCGGGAACTGGCTTCCCGTTTGCGCGGTATGCTGTGTCATATCAATCTGATTCCTGTCAATACTGTCAGGGAGAAGAGTTATCAAAAAAGCTCTGAGGACCGTTTAAAACGGTTTTCGAAAATTTTGGAACAGAACGGTCTGACTGTTACCGTCAGACGTACCCTCGGCAGTGATATTAACGCTTCCTGCGGGCAGTTAAGGGCTTCCAAAACACAAAGAAGGTGATCTTTTTTGAAAATTGTAGCAAAAACCGATGTCGGCAAGGTGCGCGAAAGCAACCAGGACGCATACGCGGCGGGTGAATTGCCCGACGGTGTGGCGTGGGCGGTTGTCTGCGACGGCATGGGCGGCGCGGCGGGCGGCAATGTGGCTTCCACAACATCCGTCAAAATCATATCGGAACAGATTACGTCCGCATACCGTGCATCTATGCGCGGTAAGTCCATCAAAAATATGCTTGTGTCCGCAATCAGCGCCGCGAATATCAGTGTCTATGACCTCGGCAGGTCGAACGATGCGCTTTCGGGTATGGGTACAACTGTTGTGTGTGCCGTAGTCACAGAGGATGTGGCTTACATTGCGCATGCGGGCGACAGCCGCGCTTATATGCTGACAGGCGGGGAATTGGTTCAGCTTACCAAAGATCACTCCGTTGTGCAGGAATTGGTCGAGACAGGGAAAATTACCGCCTCGGAAGCGAAACAGCATCCGAATAAAAATATCATTACGCGGGCACTCGGCGTATTGCCCGAAATTCAAATCGACTTTTATGAGCATCCCATCGGTAAAGATGATGTTTTGCTGTTGTGTACGGACGGGTTAACCAATTTCGTAGAGAGCGAGGAGATTTGTAAAATTACGGAATCCTGTTCCTATTACGAATTTGCCGAAAACCTGGTGGAAAGAGCAAACGACCACGGCGGTGGCGATAATGTTACCGTTGTTACAATCGGTTTTTAAGGAGTAGAAAGTATGGAAAATTATTGCGGGAAACGTTTAGACGGCAGATATGAAATCCGTGAAATTATCGGCGTCGGCGGTATGGCGGTAGTGTATAAAGCTTACGACAATATTGACGACCGTATTGTTGCCATTAAAATTTTGAAAGAAGAATTTTTGGCAAATGAAGAATTCCGCCGCCGTTTCAAAAATGAAGCAAAAGCGATTGCCGTGCTGTCGCATCCGAACATTGTAAAGGTTTATGATGTCAGCTTCGGCGACAGACTGCAATATATCGTTATGGAATATATTGAGGGCATTACCCTGAAAGAGTACATCGAACAGCAAAAGGCGGTCAACTGGAAAGAGGCTGTACACTTTGTCAATCAGATTTTAAAGGCGCTTCAGCATGCGCACGACAAGGGCATTGTACACCGCGACATTAAACCGCAGAACATTATGCTGTTGCAGGACGGTACGATTAAGGTCAGCGATTTCGGGATTGCTCGTTTTTCGCGCGGTGATACCCGTACCATGACCGAAAGCGCTATCGGCTCCGTGCATTATATCAGTCCCGAACAGGCACGCGGCGAAATTACGGATGATAAGGCAGACTTATACTCCGTCGGCGTGGTGATGTATGAAATGCTGACGGGGCAACTGCCGTTCCAGTCGGACAGCGCGGTTTCGGTTGCTATCATGCAGTTACAGCAGGATGCAAAGCGTCCGCGTGAAATCAATCCCGATATCCCGCTGGGGCTTGAGCAAATCACCCTGCGTGCGATGCAGAAAAATGCCCGTGACCGTTATCAGTCCGCATCCGAAATGCTTTTGGATTTAGACGAATTTCGCAAAAATCCGTCCATTAAATTTGATTACAATTATTTTGTGGACAGCGACCCGACGCGCTTTGTAGACCCGAAGCGTGTTCCGCCCGCAAAAGCGCCTGCAAGCGCAGTCAAAACCGAACCCGAGGAAGAAAAGGACGAAAAAGAACCGAGCAAGACCATGCCGATTTTGTTTGGTGTAATCGCAGGTTTGGTTGTGATTATCGCCATATTTGTCGGTGTGTTCCTCGGCAGAAACGCGAAAAAGGTAGAAGTGCCGAATTTTGTCGGTATGAATTATAACGATGAAATTTCGGGGAACGCATTGTACACAGAAAATTTTGTGTTTGAGACCGAATCCGTTTACAGCAGCGAGGCGGCGCCCGGTGTGGTACTCAAGCAAAATCCCGATGCAAAAACCAAAATCCGCAAGGGTAAAACCATTAAGCTGGAAATTGCCTATAACGATGACAGTGTTTTGATTTCAGGCATTGTCGGGCTTTCTTCCGAAGAAGCGGAAGCGAAGCTTAAAAAGAGCGGATTTAGTGTAAAAATCATTCCGAAATACGATAAAAATGCCAAAGAGGGCATTGTGTTCGATACGTACCCCGTGGAAGGCTCCTACGGCGAAAAGGGTTCGCTTGTTACTATCTATGTGGCAACCAATGATAATCCCGATGCCGCTGTTGTACCGAACGTGGTGGGTTACAGTCAGGATATTGCCAAAAAGCTGATTGAAAGCGCAGGCTTTAAGGTCGGTAACGTGACCGAAGCCAACAGTGATAAAGCAAAAGGGACGGTGATTTCGCAGTCGCCGAACGGCAGTGAAACTGCGGATAAGGGTGCGGCTGTCGCATTGGTCATCAGCAACGGCGTACCCGAAGCAACTTCTACCACCATTTCTGTGAAGTTACCGAAATCCAGCGGAGGTTCAGGTACATTAAAGGTGTTTTTAAACAGTACACTCTATAACTCTGAAAGCGAACAGTTTCCACGAGAAGTCAGTTTCTCAGGCGAGACGATTACCATTACGCTTAAAGGTTCTGGCGCGAATAACAGTTATACAGTAGTAATTGATGATTATGAAATCCAAAGCGGCAAGATTGACTTTACCAAAACACCTGCAGTAGTAACAGATGTCCAAAACAAAGAATTTCCGATACCGATGATTAACGTTGTAGGTAAAACTGTAGCTCAAGCAGAAGAGGATTTAAATGCTGCGGGATTTACTAATATCACATATGTTGATGAGAATGGTCAAAAAGTGGCATCTCCGAACGATAGCAGTAAGGTTATTGATCAAAATCCAGCGAAAGATGAGAGAAGAACACCATCGTCTGAGATTCGGTTGACGATCAGGGCATAAACGCAGTTTTATGTATGCGAGAGTCTGTCAGTTGATAATTGCAAATTATTTTTAACGGAGTTTTTATGAGCAGTAAAACGTTAAACGGAATATTGCTGAAAGGCATCGGCGGCTTCTATTCGGTTGAAGCCGCCGATGCGGTATATATCTGTAAAGCGCGCGGTGTGTTCCGCAAAAAACGAATTACGCCTTTGAGCGGAGACCGTGTGCAAATTACCGTAAGCGACAGCGATGCGGAAAATACAATCGATGAAATTTTGCCGCGCAAAAATGAACTGCGCCGTCCGCCTGTGGCAAATATCGACAATTTAATTATCGTGGTTTCCACAACGGCACCGCGTCCGTCTCCGTTCGTCATCGATAAACTGATTGCGCTTGCCGAGCAAAAGGAAATTGAGCCGATTGTGGTCTTTACAAAAACGGATATTGTGCCGACGGATACGCTTTTTGAAGTCTACCGTAAGGCGGGGATTCCCTGTTTTGCCGTTTCCAATCAAACAGGCGAAGGCGTAGAAGCGGTTCGTGCGCTGTTACACGGGAAAATCAGCGCGTTTACAGGCAATTCGGGTGTGGGGAAAACTTCTCTGTTAAACAGAATTGCACCCAATTTGCGGCGGGAAACAGGCGAAATCAGCGATAAACTGGGGCGCGGACGCCATACCACGCGGCAGGCGGAGCTGTTTTCGGTCTGCGGCGGTTATGTTGTGGATACGCCGGGTTTTTCCTCACTGGATTTTGAGCGCGCCGATATGATTCGCAAGGAGGATTTGGCAGAATGCTTCCGCGAATTCCGTCCGTATTTGGGGGCGTGCAAGTTCACTACCTGCTCCCATACGTGCGACAAAGGCTGTGCTGTTTTGGCGGCGGTGGAGCGCGGCGAAATCAGTACCTCGCGCCACAATAGCTACACGGCGCTTTACAATGCAGTAAAGGACTGGAAAGAATGGGAATCGTAACCAATCCCGATTGTGTCATTTTTGCCGCAGGCAATGCCGTACCGTTCGGCATTGTACAGCCGTATTTGAAAAGCAATCCGTTTCTCATTGCGGCGGACGGGGGATTTGCTTTGGCAAAGCAGCTCGGGCTTACGCCGAATTTGGTTATCGGCGATTTTGATTCGGGCAAACGTCCCGATACAACCGTGGAAATCATTGCTTTAAATCCGATAAAGGATGCGACGGACAGTGCCTGTGCCTTAGAAGAAGCTGTGCGGCGCGGATATAAAAATATTGTTCTGTTCGGCGGCACAGGGCTTGACCGCTTGGATCATACTTTTGCAAATTTTGATTTGTGTGCATATGCGAAAACAAAGGGAACCGATTTAATGCTCGCAGATGCGCATCACCGCATTTTCATTTTACAGAATGAAACGGCGGAAATCACCGATGCACAAAATCAGTATGTTTCCGTGTTTGCTTTCGGCGGTGCTTGCACCGTGTCGGAAGAGGGCTTTTTTTATCCGCTTTCACACTATACATTTGCGCCGTTCTGCGGCTTGGGTGTAAGCAACGAAGTCACGGCAGACATGGCGCGTATAACGGCGGAACAGGGTACTGCGCTGGTTTTTATTACCGATAAAGATGTTTGAACACTTTTTTCGATACCGCATATAGTGTAATAGCAACAAAAAAGGCGGTGTCGACATGAAAAGAGCCAAAGGCGGCAGTCTCGGATTGATTTTTGTGATGTTGGGCGCGGGGCTGATTCTCGCAATGATATTCCCTTCCAAATTTCTTGTGGTCTTTCTGTCCATAGCTTTAATTGTCAGCGGCATCGTTCTTTGCAAAAACTGCTGAGGAGGCTTTTTTATGAAAGTGGTATTGGTGAAAAGTCCGAAAATGTTGGGCGGGCTTTTGCGTCTGATTTTCGGCATCAAAAAGACAGAAGTATAATCGTTTCCAAAGCAATATAGAAAAATACCGCAAACGCCTGCAAGCATTTGCGGTATTTTTATGGTTAAGGGCAGAGGAACTATAGTTTGATTGTTAAGGTTTCCGTGTCCGTTTTTTCTGCCAAAAGCAAAAGTGTAAAAGCATACAGTATAGCATTGTGCCGTGCGGCTGTATTGCCGAGTACGGAAAATTCACAGGGCAGTATTTCCTTGCCCGACAGTGTGTAAACGGTATTTTGAACGGCGATGTGCATGTTCCCGCTTTCCGTACTGGAAATGCTGATATCGTTTTGTCGGCGCATACCTACGGAAATGACTTTGTTTTTTTGAATTTTGCTTTCCGTATAATCTGTAATAATGCGCTCAAATCGGCAATTCTTGGGCAGTTTTATATCCGCATCAGTATCTGTATGCAGTAAAACGGTATTTTTTGAAGGAACCGTGCATACTGTATCGGTAAGAAAAAATAAAAAGCTCGGTGAAACCGCAAAAAAGTCTTGTACACTGTTTTGAGATACGAAACACGCACCGCCGAATTTTTCCAAAATACAGCAGATTTCTTTTATGAGTGTTTCATTTTCCGAATTCGGGACAATCACTGTAATCATTGCTTCTCACCCGTAAGTAGTATACCGATTTTCTGTTTTCTTATGCAGTGCGTTGCGCGGGCAAAAAAGTTAGAAAATCTTTCGGAAATTTTTAGAAACCTATTGGAAAGTTGCGCTTTTTCGATTATAATATGAAAGTATAAAAAGGAATATAAAAGAGGAGTGCATTTATGGCTTCCAATTATTCGGTTTCTTTGGAAAGAGTAATCAAAGAATTCTCCTTTGAGATACTGCATATGCCGAGAGAGGCGTCGGATTTATTTGTTACCACACCCGAGGTAAACCGACCGGGGCTTCTGCTTGCAGGGCGTGACGATTATTTTGACCCTGCGCGCGTGCAGCTGCTGGGACTGTCCGAACTTGAATTTTTAAACACTTTAAGTACTGAACAGCAAACCGCAGGCTTGAAACGTCTGACAGAACGCAGTCCGTCAGCGATTTTGATTACCCGAAATTTAGAGTGCCCGAAAGCGCTTTTAGAATTTGTAAAAACATACGGCGTGCCGCTTCTGCGCACAGAGGAATCCACATCGGGCTGCATGGCGGCGCTGATTAACTTCCTCGGTACGGAGCTTGCCGAGCGTATTACACGGCACGGTGTTTTGGTCGAGGTTTACGGCGAGGGCGTATTGATTGTCGGTGACAGCGGTGTAGGTAAAAGTGAAACCGCGATTGAGCTTATCAAGCGCGGTCACCGTTTGATTGCGGATGATGCAGTGGAGATTCGCAGGGTCTCCGCAAAAACGCTGGTGGGTTCAGCACCCGATAATATCCGTCACTTTATCGAATTGCGCGGTATCGGCGTGATTAACGCCCGCCGAATTTTCGGTATGGGCGCTGTTAAGCTGACCGAGAAAATTAACATGGTCATTCAGTTGGAGCCGTGGGATTCCAATAAGGTTTACGACCGCATGGGGTTGGATAATGATTATATCAGCATCATGGGTGTGAAAGTTCCCGTTACGGTTGTCCCTGTAAAGCCCGGACGAAATCTTGCGGTGATTATTGAAGTTGCCGCTATGAATAACCGTCAAAAGAAGATGGGGTACAATGCGGCGCGCGAGCTTTTACATCAGCTCGGCATGGATGAAGGCGAAGAAGCCGCGGAAGCGGAATTGGAAATTTGGCAGAATTATTAAAAACGGAGGAATTGAAATGTATAGAATCGGTGTGGATTTAGGCGGCACAAACATTGTTGCAGGTGTAGTCGATGAGTTTTATAAAATCATCAGCAAGGGGAAACGGAAAACCAACTGTCCGCGTCCCGCGGGTGAAATTTTGGCGGATATTGCCGCTTGTGTACAGGAAGCTGTCGAAAAGGCGGGCATTACTATGGAGCAGGTTGAATCCATCGGTATCGGCACGCCGGGTTCAGTCAATAAACGCATGGGCATTATTGAATATGCGAATAACTTAGGCTTTGACAAAGTGCCTGCACGGGATATTCTTTCGAAATATTTTGATAAACCGATTTATATTGAAAATGATGCAAACTGCGCGGCGCTCGGCGAAGCCGTTGCAGGTGCGGGCGGCAATGTTGAAAATTTTGTAATGATTACGCTCGGCACGGGCGTTGGCAGCGGCATTATTGTCAACAGCAAAATTGTAAACGGTTGTAACGATGCGGCAGGCGAGATGGGACACAATGTGATTGTGGTAGACGGAGAACCCTGTACCTGCGGCAGAAAGGGCTGCTGGGAAGCATATGCGTCTGCGACAGCACTTGTGCGGCAGACAAAGACTGCTATGCGCGAAAATAAGGATTCTTTTATGTGGCAGATTGCCGAAGGAGACTTGGAAAAAGTCAACGGCAGAACTGCGTTTGACGGTATGCGTCAAGGGGATACCGCCGCGAAATTGGTTGTTGACAAATACATAAAATACCTTTCCGCAGGCATTGTCAATGTGGTAAATACTTTCCAGCCCGATGTTTTGTGCATCGGCGGCGGCGTCGGCTGTGAGGGTGAACCCCTTCTTGTGCCCGTCCGTGAATACGTTTTAAAAGAGCGTTACAGCATCCACTGCGGAAAACAAACGCAAATTTGCTCTGCGGTGCTCGGCAATGATGCGGGCGTCATCGGTGCCGCACTGTTGGATGAATAATTTTGTGAGGGATCGCTTTGTACGAGGCAATTATTAAAATCGCAAATGATTTCGGCGCGGAGGTCAACACTCGGTTTCCGCTCTCCAAGATTACAAGTTTCCAAACGGGTGGCAATGCGGATGTGCTGATTTTACCGAACAGTGATGAGAGTTTATGTGCATTGCTGTCTGCTTGCAAGGCACAGGGTATACGTCATTGCGTTATCGGGAACGGCAGTAATCTTTTGGTGTCAGACAACGGTGTTCGCGGTGTTGTATTCCGTATCGGTGCGCCTATGGCGAAAATGGAACTGCTTGAAGGCGGAAAAATCCGATGCGGAGCAGGCGCGTCGTTGACTGCACTTTGCAATTTTGCTTGCAAACACGGACTTTCAGGGCTGGAATTCGCTTATGGGATTCCGGGCTCTGCGGGCGGTGCGGCATATATGAACGCAGGCGCTTACGGCGGAGAAATGAAAGATATACTGCTTTCCTGCCGTCATATTGCACCTGACGGCACAGTCGGTACTTTTTCAGGGGCAGAGTTACAACTTGGTTACCGAAAAAGCGTATATACAGGCGGAAATTATATTATTACGGAATTGCTACTGCAATTAAAATCGGGCGACTCTGTCTCTATTCGTGCGGCAATGGAGGATAAAATGCAGCGCCGCAGGGATAAACAGCCGCTCGAATACCCGAGCGCGGGCAGTACGTTCAAACGTCCGACAGGCTACTTTGCAGGCGCATTGATTGAGGAATGCGGCTTGAAAGGCTTTACGGTCGGCGGTGCGCAGGTAAGTGAAAAGCATGCGGGATTCGTCATAAATAAAGGCGGTGCAACAACGGCAGATATTTTGGAATTGATTCGCCGTGTGCAGGAAATCGTATATACAGAAAAGGGCGTACAGTTGCAAACAGAAGTTCTGTATATCGAATAGGAAGTGAAATGCATGGAATTGGTGATTGTAACAGGACTTTCGGGGGCAGGAAAATCCGCCGCAGTGGATGCACTGGAGGATATCGGCTATTTTTGCGTGGATAACATGCCGCCGGAGCTGATTCCAACCTTTGTAGAACTGATTTTAAAATCCAAAGAAAAGCGCAGCCGCGTTGCTGTTGTAGCGGATATTCGTCTCGGGACTTCGTTTTCGGCGTTATTTGATGTACTCGGCGACCTTGAAAACATGGATGTTAAATATAAAATCCTGTTTATTGATGCAGACAACGAAGTTATTATGCGCCGTTATCAGGAGACGCGCCGCAAGCATCCGCTTTCGGATATGTTTGACACGCCGTCCATTTTGGACGCGATTCAAACCGAGCGCGAGACCTTACTGCCTGCGCGGCAAAGAGCGGACTATATTATTGATACCACGCAGGTGAAAAGTTCGCAGTTTAAAGAGCGCGTGGCACAGCTGTTTTTGGAGGATGCGTCCAAATCGCTGAAGATTTACTGTATTTCGTTCGGATTCAAATACGGCGCCCCGAAAGAGGCAGATTTGGTTTTTGATGTCCGCTGTCTGCCCAATCCGTTTTATATTCCGGAATTGAAACAGCATACGGGATTGGAAGAGCCTGTCCGTACATTTGTTATGAAATTTGAGCAGGCGCGCGGTTTAGAGGTTAAGCTTTTGGATTTGTTGGATTATCTGATTCCGCTGTACAGAAGCGAGGGGAAAAGTCAGCTGACAATTGCTGTCGGCTGTACAGGCGGCAAGCACCGTTCCGTTGTATTTGCAGAGCTTATCAATAAGCATTTACTGGAAACAGGCGCGTGCAGCAGTGTGTTCCACAGAGATATGAAAAGGTAATAGATATGTCTTTTTCTTCAGATTTAAAAGAGGAGCTGCTGCACATTACGGCGGAAAGTCCGTGTTGCCGGCTGGCAGAAAGCTATGGTTTAATGCTGTTTGGGCGTGCATTTTCGAGCCGAGAGCTGTCCATTTCTACCGAAAATGAAGCAGTTGCCCAAAAATATCAGTACTTGGCAAAACGCCTTTGTCTGCACGCACCTGAGATGCAAAAGCAAACCGCCAAAAAATATAAGGTGTCCGTGACGGACGCTGCCGACCGTCTGCGTGTGCTTTCGGCATTCGGCTGTGACGGCACAGAGCGCGTGCGGCGGTTAAATTGGGCGAATATAACAGAGGAATGTTGCGTCGGCGCATTTCTGCGCGGTGCATTTTTAGCCTGCGGTACAATCAATTCTCCCGAAAAAAATTATCATTTGGAATTTGTAGTACCGCATTACAATTTGTGCTGTGACCTCAAAA
Source organism: uncultured Oscillospiraceae bacterium (assembly GCA_900540295.1). Classification (GTDB taxonomy): domain Bacteria; phylum Bacillota; class Clostridia; order Oscillospirales; family Acutalibacteraceae; genus Fimenecus. The sequence continues at coordinate 3,162 of UQFM01000044.1, read as the reverse complement.
AGTTTTTAGAGAACAATGATTTTTCGCCGAAAGAGGTGCGCAGAAGCGGTCTTTATGTATTGTATTTCAAAAAGACCGAGGAAATTCAAAATTTGCTTGGCATTATGGGTGCGGCAAAATTTGTTATGGAATTTATTGATATAATTGTGTATAAAGACATCCGCAATAATGTCAACCGCCGTTTAAACTTTGAAAATGCCAATTTGAATAAAACGGTAAATGCGGCTATGCAGCAGATTGAGTGGATTGGTAAATTGAAAAAGAGTACCGTCTTTCCGGAATTGCCTGCAGATTTGCGGGCAATTGCGGAACTTCGACTGGAAAACCCCGATTATTCTTTGCAGCAAATCGGAGATGCACTGACGCCGCCCATGCCGCGTTCCGGTGTAAACCATCGTCTTAAAAAGCTTTGTGCTATGGCGGAGAAGCAGGAAAGGAAATAAACGCAATTATGAAAATTTTAGCAATTGATATCGGCGGAACAGCCATAAAATACGGCGTTGTAAGCGAGGACTTTACTGTTGAAAAGTCATTTGAAGTACCCACCGAAGCACATCTCGGCGGACCGCATCTTATGCAAAAAATTATGACCTTTGTTACTGAATATGCAAATGAAGTGGATTGTGTCGGTATCAGTACGGCAGGGCAGGTGAACAGTGAACTCGGTAAAATTATTTTTGCGAGTGAAAATATTCCGAATTATACGGGTATTGAAATCAAAAAGACGATACAGGAAAAATTCAACTTGCCTGTCCGCGTGGAAAACGACGTCAATTCTGCCGCGACTGCGGAAGCGAAATTCGGCGCGGGACGCGGTTTTCAGGATTTTCTTTGCCTGACTTACGGCACAGGCGTTGGCGGTGCTTTGTGGATTAATGATAAAATCTATACAGGCGATTATTTTTCGGCAGGGGAGTTTGGACACATTGTAACGCATACGGGCGGTAAAAAATGCACCTGCGGAAATAACGGTTGTTACGAAATGTATGCGTCTACGCGTGCGCTTGTTCGGGCGGTTAAAGAGGAAACAGGAAAAGACCTAAACGGCCGTGAAATTTTTATGCCGGAGCATTTCAGCAATGTTGCGGTACGCGCAGTCATTGACAATTGGATTGATGAGATTATCGGCGGACTTTCCACGCTAATTTTCATTTTCAATCCGCCGTGTATTATTCTCGGCGGCGGAATAATGAATGAAGATTATATCATTTCTGAAATTGATCGACGCATTCATGCTCGCCCGATACATAGCTTTCAGTCTGTTAAAATAAAAAAAGCAGAGCTTAAAAATCAGGCGGGTATGCTCGGCGCGGCGTATCTTGCTAAGCAGGCAATTGGTGTTTAATAGCTGTTTTTTTAAAGAGTAAGCTGAAAAGTGCTTTAATCCGCTGTACAGCGGATTAAAGCACTTTTTCGCAATTTGGCGGATAATATCGGTTAACGGAATACTAAAAAAAGTTTTCGTTTTGACTGATTTATTCCGCTTTATCTTCGTAAAATGAGTCATTCCATATGGAATTCAGCAGTTTGCATGAGTTTTGAAATTGTTTTTGCTCTTCGGGTTCTAAGTTTAAAGTTAAAACCTCTTGCACTCCGTCGCGCCCCAAAATGCACGGTACACCTGCAAAAACCTCGTTTACGCCGTATTCGCCCCGTAACATGGCGGAAACGGTTAAAATGCTGTTTTCGCCGCCGAAAATGGCTTTTACAATACGTACCAGAGAAAGTCCGATGCCGTAATAGGTTGCGTTTTTCGCTTCAATAATTTTGTATGCGGCTTTTGTTACATTATCGGCTATACCGTTTAAATCCGCCGCGGCAAACTTACTGTCCTTTTGTGCAATGATTTCCCGAATCGGTTTTGTTCCAATCATTGCCTGTGACCAAGGCACCATTTCACTGTCACCGTGTTCCCCGATGACATAGGCGTGCACATTTTTGGGGTCAACGGTAAAGTATTCCCCCAAAAGGTAACGCAGTCTTGCAGTATCCAAGGTGGTGCCTGAACCGAGTACCTTTCGGCGGTCAAATCCGGACAACTGCCATGTGACGCGTGTCATAATATCTACAGGGTTTGTAGCCACCAAAAAAATACCGTCAAACCCCGAATAAAGGATGGGGGAAATAATGCTTTTAAATACCGCTTTGTTTCTTTGCAAAAGTGAAATACGGTCTTCTCCGGGCTTTTGCGAAACACCTGCGCAAATTACAACAATATCTGCGTCTGCGCATTCCTTGTATTCACCTGCAGTAATCCGCATATTGGTTCTGGCAAATGCGAGACCGTGATTCAAATCCATAGCTTCGCCGTTTGCCTTCTCTTTATTGATGTCAATCAGAACCATCTCGTCGCAGCCGCCCTCGCAAAGCAGGGCATAGGCAAAACTCATTCCAACGAATCCTGTACCGACGATTGCCACTTTTTTTGTAAATCCATTCGGTTTCATCATTACAGATATTGCGCTGCGCCCTCGGTTAAATTGCGCTCCGACTGAATCAGACGGTTTGCAATATCTTTTACATTTTGCTCCGCATCTTTATACTGATTCAAATAGCGATGCAGGGATTTAACACCCATGTTACATCCGTCCGTAATTAAATCGGCAATTGTTCTGTCGCCGGGTTCAACTGCGGTCTTGACGTTGGTTTTCATCCAACTCATGGTTTTTGCCACAGGATTCGGTTCTTTACCGCTGTCACCGTAGTTGTACAAAATTTGTGATGTTTCTGTACCGAGATTTTCGTGTGTTTGCTTCTCCGTAAACAGAAGTGTTCTGAAATTCTCGTTTTCTACGCGGTTAATCACTTCATCAATAGACGCCACGCCCATTTTAATACCTGCATTGCACTCTTGCAGTAGGCGGATTGTATCTTCTTGTTTCATAATACCAACTCCTTTACAGGTAGTATGGCAGGAAACAATAAAAATATGTTTTTAAACTGTTAATCTTTTGATTTGTAATACAGCATGCAGTGGCAATACCCTTCAAAATTCGGGTCTTTAATTTGTGATTTAAATTCTTCGCACATACATTTATTTTCCTCTGTACGCTCTAAACGGCACGGGCAATAACCGCCGGTGCGCTTTAGTCCTTCTTTTACGGTTTTTACAATTTCTTGGTTTTTATTTAATGTGATTTTCATTTTAGGTCTCCTTTAAAT
>UQFM01000043.1 GCA_900540295.1 uncultured Oscillospiraceae bacterium | reverse complement strand
CCGCCATTGCACTGTCGGGCTTACCGCCGCCGCTGCCGCCTGCAAGACGTGCGATTTCACGGACGATATTGCCTGCGTGCGCGCCTTTCTGAACGGCGTCCTTACCGCAGGCGCACGCAAAGGTTGCCGTGCCTTTTTCCGCATTGATACCCACAAACACCGCGACAATATCCGCACCGTTTTCCTTTGCCTTATCGCACATAGAGCGAAGTGCATCGGGCGTCTCGTTGCCGAGATTCTGCGCAATCAGGCGTACACCGCCGAGATCCTCGGCATTCTCGAGCATCGCGCTCGCTTTATGAGCCGCCATTTGCGCACGCAGAGCATCCAGCTCGCGTGCAAGCGTCTTGTTTTCCGCCGCGATTGCCGCCGCCTTGGCAACCAGCTCCGCAGGGTTATTCACCTTCAGTGCCGCCGCCGTATCATAAATCGTTTCAAGATTCTTTTGAATATAGTCCATCACATTGAAGCCTGTGACCGCTTCGATACGGCGCACGCCCGACGCGACAGAGGTTTCGGACACGATTTTAAACAAACCGATATTGCCCGTATTGGACACATGCGTACCGCCGCAAAGCTCCGTGGAAAAATCTCCTGCTTTGACCACGCGGACAACATCGCCGTACTTCTCTCCGAACAGCGCCATAGCACCGAGTTTTTTCGCTTCGTCAATCGGCATTTCACAGGTTTCCACAGGGCTTGCCGAAAGAATAACCTCGTTCACACGCTTTTCAACCGCCTGCAATTCTTCGCCTGTCAGCGCAGAGAAGTGCGTAAAGTCGAAACGCACATGGCAGTCATTTACCAGCTGTCCCGCCTGCTCCACGTGACTGCCCAAAATTTCGCGCAGTGCCGCCTGCAGCAGGTGCGCCGCCGTGTGATTGCGCATGGTTGCGCGGCGTGTGCTTTCCTCTATCTTTGCGGTTACCGCCGCACCGACAGAAATGACTTCGCCCGCCGTCAGCTTGCCGTGGTGCAGAATAACGCCCTCATGTGTCTTTGTGGTATTTTCCACGGTAAAGGTGAACCCGTCGCCCGAAATTGTACCGACGTCGCCGATCTGTCCACCGCTTTCCGCATAGAACGGCGTGGTTTCGAGCACAAGGATCGCCTCTGTTTCTGCGCCCGCATAGTCCCGCAGCGCGCCTTCCGAGACGATTGCCGCAATTTTTGTTTCTTCCGCAAATGCGGTATAGCCTGTAAATACCGTCGCGGGCAGATTCTTGGTGACATTGCCCGAACCGACCCACGCTTCTGCGCCTGCGCCCTTGTGCGCCGCACGCGCGCGGTTTTTCTGCTCGATAACCAGTTCTTTCCAGCGCGCTTCGTCCACCGTCAGCCCGCGTTCCCCGAGCAGTTCCTTGGTCAAATCAATCGGGAAGCCGTAGGTGTCGGACAGCAGGAATGCATCTTCGCCCGAAAGACAGGTCCCCGAAAGATTTTTGAGCATATCTTCCAACATGGAAAGACCCGTGTCAATCGTTTTTGCGAAGCTTTCTTCCTCCGCTTTAATCACACTGACAATAAAATCGCGTTTTTCCACCAAATTCGGATATGCGGATTTGTTTTCATGAATAACGGTATCCGCCACTTCATAGAGGAAGGTGCGGTCTATCCCGAGCAGTCTGCCGTGACGCGCCGCGCGGCGGAGCAGTCTGCGCAAAACATAGCCACGCCCTTCGTTTGAGGGCATAACGCCGTCGCCGATCATCATGGTGGTACTGCGGACGTGGTCGGTAATTACGCGGAGCGAAATATCCACATTTTCGTCCTTATGGTATTCCACCCCTGCAATGCGCATAATGTGCTTCATAATGTTCTGCACGGTATCCACCTCAAAGAGGTTGTCCACGCCCTGCGCAATGCAGGCAAGTCTTTCAAGACCCATTCCCGTATCAATATTTGGGTGTGCCAATCTTGTGTAATTATTGCTGCCGTCATTGTCAAACTGCGTGAAAACAAGGTTCCAAACTTCCATAAATCGGTCGCAGTCACAGCCCACCTTACAGTCGGGACTGCCGCAGCCGTATTTTTCGCCGCGGTCATAATGGATTTCCGAGCAGGGACCGCACGGACCTGCCCCGTGCTCCCAGAAATTGTCCGCCTTGCCCATGCGGTAAACGTGAGAGGACTCTACGCCGACGGTCTTTGTCCAGATGTCGTAAGCCTCGTCATCCTCTTCGTAAACGGTAACATAAAGCTTTTCGGGGTCTATTTCCATGACCTTTGTGAAAAACTCCCACGCCCACGGAATGACCTCTTTTTTGAAATAATCGCCGAACGAGAAGTTCCCGAGCATTTCAAAATACGTGCCGTGGCGGGCGGTCTTGCCGACATTTTCAATATCGGGTGTGCGGATGCACTTTTGGCAGGTGGTTACGCGCGTTCTCGGCGGCGTAATCTCCCCCGTAAAATATTTCTTCATCGGCGCCATGCCGGAATTGATTAACAGCAGACTTTTGTCGTTCTGCGGAATCAGCGAAAAGCTCGGCAGACGGAGATGCCCCTTGCTTTCAAAAAATGCGAGATACTTTTCTCTCAGTTCGTTAAGACCTGTCCATTCCATGTGTTTTTGCTCCTTAAAAACAGAAATTGCCATACTTTCCTTTATAATAAAGAAATTATACAATTCAGAAATTCCCTTGTCAACTCAAAATCTCCGAAAAACGCTTGTTTTATGCGCGTTTTTCAGCTATAATCTTAGAGTTAAAGTATGTCTTGTGCACGGAGGACAGCATGTGCAAACAAAACCATGCCACACGAAAGCAAAAAACCTATGCGTATTTTCTCCTTTTTGTTTTTATGACAACCGGCATACTGCTTTTCATCTATGGGTTCGGTGAATATTCCGTCCGACACGACAATGTAAAAAGCACGCCGAACGCCGTATTTGATTGCAGTGAAGCGCGCCCGTTTGAAAAGGTGCACCGTTATTATTTAGAGGGGCATTGGCAGTTTTTCTACCGTCAGTGGATTATCAGCGACAAGCCGGAGAATGCCGTACCCACCGCACAGACAGAAATCCCCGGTTCACGGACAGACAATCTCATAACACATCCGCCGTATGAAAACGGCGGGTATGCGTCTTACCGCTGTTATGTAGAGGGACTGCATACCGACAGCGCCGTCATGATTTACATACCGAATCTCGCCTGCGCTTACCGCATATACGCGGACGGAAAACTGGTCACAGAAAGCGGAACCACCTCTAAAATACAGGGTGAAACAAAATCCAGTACCTCCTCTATAAAAGAACCGATTCTTTTAGATGAAACACTGCACGAAATCGTGATTGAGGTCTCGGCAAACACTTTTTCCGGTCTGTATCTGTCGCCTATGATAGCGGATTACGCACATGAAAACGCTTATGTGAACGGTATGCTGGCACTGCGCTATTCGCTAATCGGCATTATTTTGTATGCGGCCGTAATTCTGTTTATTATAAAGTTCATTACACCGATTCGCATCTTCTCTCCGTGGCTGCCCATTTTGTTCGCTCTGATTTCCCTGCGCATGCTGTTTTCCACAGAAGGTTACAGCGTTTCACAATCCTGGGTCTTTTCCATGAGCTATGAAAAGATGCACATACTGACCTTTGCAAGTCCGTTTATTATGAAGCTTACCGCGCTGATGTATTACCGCGATGAACTAAATCTGTATGTACCGAAACGCACCGTGGCGTGTATGGGCAGTTTCTTTGCAGTCATTGTTGCCGCCGCATACCTGTTCCCGCAAATTATTTTTAACAATTCGTATTATTGGATATTACAGTTGTTTTCCTCTGTCGCGGACGTTTACATTATCCGCAAGCTTTGCGGCGGGCTTGCCGCCGGGAAAAAAAGCGCCGGAATTCTGTGCGGTGCATATCTGTTCCTGCTGTGCGGTATAGATATCAACATTTTGTATACAGGCGGCGTAATGTCTATTCGCTCCTCCGCCTTTATGCCGCTGTCTCTCGCGCTGTTCGCACTGTTCGTCACCATCATGCATGCGCGCAATGCCGTTTTGCTGTATCAGCGCGCACAGCAGACAAGCCGATTGGAGCGCGAATTGGAAAAAGCCAATATGGCGGTTATGATTTCACAAATTCAGCCGCATTTTCTGTATAACGCGCTCAACACCATTAAATCTTTGATTCGGCGCAATCCGAAAGCCGCCGAGGAAGCCGTGATTGACTTTTCTTATTATCTGCGCGGGAATATGGACAGCCTTTCCCACACGGAACCGATTCCGTTCCGCACGGAGCTTGACCACATCCGCCACTACTGCAAAATCGAATTGCTCCGTTTTTCGGATAAACTGCATATCGAATACGATATTAAAACCGACGATTTCAGCGTTCCGACCTTAAGTATACAGCCGCTTGTCGAAAACGCCATAAAGCACGGTGTTACCAAGCGTCCCGAGGGCGGTACGGTTCAGATTCATACCTGCGAGGACGATAAAAACTATATCGTCTGTGTGAAAGATAACGGTATCGGATTTGACCCGACAGACATTTTAAAAAAAGACGGACGTTCCCATGTGGGGCTGCCGAATATCCAATACCGTTTCGCGACCATGCTGCATGCCGAGGTGGATGTGCAAAGCACGCCTGACGTCGGCACCGCAGTGACCGTCCGCATTCCGAAAGATTTTGAGAAGGAGATTAAAACCATATCATGAATATTATTGCCGTAGACGATGAACAGCTTGCCTTGGCGGATTTGCAGGACATTTGCGAAAGCTTTCCGTGGACTTCGCAGTTTCATGCTTTTTCAAATCCCGTTGATGCATTCGCACACGCCGCCGCCAATAAAGTCGACCTTGCGTTTTTGGATATTGAAATGCCTGTTATGACAGGTCTTGAACTTGCAAAACAACTGAATCAAATCGACAAAGATATCCGTATTGTATTCGTGACGGGCTTTAAGGAATATGCTTACGACGCATTCGGCGTCAACGCAATCGGTTATGTACTGAAGCCCTTTTCAGAGGAAATGATTCACGGAGAGCTTATGAAGGCCGCCGAAAATATGCATCTGACCGATACCAAAATCCACATACAGACCTTTGGATATTTCGATGTATTTGTGCAAAATAAGCCTGTATATTTTTCAGGCGGCAAAGCCAAAGAACTGCTGGCACTGCTTGTGGACCGCCGCGGCGGTTCCGTCAGTACGGAAAACGCCATTTCCATGCTTTGGCCGGACCGTGAATATGATGAAAGTGTACAGTCCCTGTTCAGAAAGGTGTTAAAAAGCCTGCGCGTCTCGCTTGCGGATGCAGGTATTTCCGATATTCTCGTAGACGTCCGCAATCAAAGAAGTGTGGATACCGAAAAGTTTTCCTGCGATTTATATGCGCTTCTGCAAAAAGAACCTGCGGCGCTGGAAAGCTATTCGGGGGAATACATGCACGGCTACGCTTGGGCGCAAAGCACAAAAAATCATATAGATGCAATCATAGGAGGAATCGGTCATGCTGACAGACATTGAAATCGCACAGGCGGCAAACATGCTGCCCATAAGTGAAGTTGCCGACGGACTTTCCATAGATGCGGAGGATTTAGAGCTCTATGGCAAATACAAGGCAAAGCTCCCGCTTTCGCTTTGCGAAAAGTACAAAGACCGCCCCGACGGCAAGCTGATTTTGGTGACCGCCATTAACCCTACCCCCGCGGGTGAGGGCAAAACCACCGTAACAGTCGGGTTGGGCGAGGCAATGCAGAAAATCGGCAAAAACGCTGTGATTGCACTGCGCGAGCCTTCCATGGGACCTGTATTCGGCGTCAAGGGCGGCGCGGCAGGCGGCGGATATGCACAGGTCGTGCCGATGGAGGACATCAACCTGCATTTCACGGGCGATATGCATGCGCTCACAGCCGCAAACAATCTGCTGTGCGCAGTACTCGACAACCATATGCAGCAGGGCAACGTGCTTGCCATCGACCCGCGCCGTATCCTGTTTAAACGCTGTCTCGACATGAATGACCGCGCACTGCGCAATGTCGTTGTAGGCTTGGGCGGTAAGATAAACGGCGTGCCGCGCGAGGACGGATTTATGATTACCGTTGCAAGCGAGGTGATGGCGATTTTGTGCCTTGCCTCGGATTTAGACGATTTGAAAAAACGGCTCGGCGATATTTTGGTGGCATATACCTATGACGGCAAGCCTGTATTTGCACGCGACCTTGACTGTGTCGGTGCGATGGCGGCACTTTTGAAGGACGCTATCAAGCCGAATCTTGTGCAGACGCTTGAAAATACACCCGCGCTTATGCACGGCGGACCGTTTGCGAATATTGCGCACGGCTGTAACTCCGTAACGGCAACAAAATTAGGTTTAAAGCTTGCCGATTACTGTATTACGGAGGCGGGCTTCGGCGCAGACCTCGGCGCGGAGAAATTCTTGGATATTAAGTGTCGTTTTGCAGGATTCAAGCCCGACTGTATCGTATTGGTCGCCACCATCCGCGCACTCAAATACAACGGCGGCGTACCGAAAGCCGAACTCGGCACAGAGAATGTGGCGGCGCTGAAAAAGGGCATTGTCAACCTGCAAACACACATTGAAAATATGCAGAAATACGGCGTGCCCGCGGTGGTGGCAATCAACCGCTTCGGCACGGACACAGAAGCGGAAATTGCGGTGATTGAAGAATTCTGCGCAAAGATGGGTGTAGAAGTTTCCTTAACCGAGGTATTTGTAAAAGGCGGTGCGGGCGGCACCGATTTGGCGCAAAAGGTTTGCAAAACCATTGCGGAAAAGCCCTCAAATTACCGTCCGCTGTACGATACCGACCTGACTATCCCTGAAAAGCTGGAAATCATCGCGAAAGAGATTTACCGTGCGGACGGCGTCACCTTTACCGCCGCCGCCAAGAAATCCCTTGCGGAAATTGAAGCGCTCGGCAAAGATAAACTGCCTGTGTGCGTTGCAAAAACGCAGTACTCCCTTTCGGATAACCCCGCACTGCTCGGCAAGCCCGAAGGCTTTACACTGACGGTGCGTGATGTGCGCCTGTCCGCAGGCGCAGGCTTCGTTGTTGCCCTGACAGGCGATATTATGACGATGCCGGGGCTGCCGAAAGTCCCCGCCGCCTCAAAAATCGACGTGGATGCCGACGGCAATATTTCGGGACTATTTTAAACACCTTTTCGATTGCGTAATTTTTAAAGCCCCCTCACGGACGTTCCAACGGATGCCCGTGAGGGGGCTTTTGATAGAAAATTCATCATTCTGCAGCCTTTGTGACTGTCCGTTCCACAGCGCAATGTGCATTTGATGCACGCGTAGGGAACAACCGATGACGCGTTCCGCGAAGTTTCATCAGATTTCGCGGGCGTGCACTGCACGCCCCTACGGTTTGTGCGCCACCATCAATTTGTGCGGATTTTTTCGGGCGATTCGTGAATCGCCCCTACACGGTACAAGTCTACATCGCCAAATACGCGCATGCGGCAATGGCGGCGACACTGCCGTCCGATGCGGCGGTGGTTAACTGCCGAACCGATTTCGCACGGCAATCCCCTGCCGCGAACACACCCGCAGTTTTTGTGCGACAATCCTCGCCTGCTTTGAGAAAGCCGTCCGCATCTAAATCCGCTATATCGGTAAAAATACCGTTTTCAGGTATCTGCCCGACAGATACAAACAGTCCGTCCGTATCCAGCAATTCGACTGCACCGTTTTGCGTATTTTTAAGCGTCACCGTCTGTAAAACAGGCGCACCCGAAAGCTCAGTCACGGTTTTATTCAAATACAATTTTACATTCGCCTTTTCAGCCAATCGGTCCACTAGGGTCTGCTGTGCCCGAAACGAATCGCGGCGGTGAATCAAATAAACCTCTGCCGCCGTATCCGCCAAATACAGTGCATTCTGTACGGCGGTATTTCCGCCGCCGACCACTGCCGTTTTCCTGTTTTTAAAAAACGCGCCGTCGCACAAAGCGCAGTAAGAAACACCCCGCCCTGTGTATTTTTCTTCCGTTTCAAGACCCAAATGCCGGTGCCGAACACCGACGGCTAAAATCAAAGCACGGCAATCATACTGCGCTTTGTCGGTACAGACCTGCTTGACTGCACCTGTATTTTTCACAGCACGTACCTTTTCCCGACGCAGTTCCGCTTGCAAATGTACAGCCTGCTTTTGCAGTGCTTCCGAAAACGCCGCACCACTGACGCTTTCGTACCCGGGATAATTCTCTACACGCGGGGTATTTGCAATCTGCCCGCCGAAAACCGACTGCTCCAAAACCAAAACACGTTTTCCCGCGCGCGCCGCATAAACCGCCGCTGTCAACCCCGCAATACCGCCGCCGATAACCAAAATATCCCAAACCACCGTATCACCCTTTCGGTGATAGGATTCGCCGCAGACACAGGAAAATACAAAAATATATTTTAATCCTGCATCAGTCGGTACAGCAAATCCCGCACAGTATCTGTGCGCTCGGCGGATTGCTTTTGAAGTGCGGCTTCAATCGCGGCGGAAACCGCCTGCGCATTACTTCGGAAATACGCACTGCCCTTTTCCGTCAGACGTACAAAAACATTGCGGCGGTCATCGCCCGCACGTACACGCTCAATAAATGCAAAATCTTCCAATTCGTTAATAATTTTGGACATTTGCTGTTTGGTCATTTGCAATTCAATCAGCAAAAAACTCATGGACAGCTTTTTTTCGTGCGAACGCTCCAGCAAATACAGCACATGAAATCCGTGCGAGTGAATTTTCGGTCCCTGCACGGTGGTCGGATGCCGCTGACACGCGCTGTAAAAACGAAAAATCAATTCCGTCAGCATATCGGCAACTTCTTTTTGTACAGACTGCTCCATACTGCATCTGCTCCTTTAAACGCACACTTTTTTCTGCAATCACTATACATTTTTCCGCATAATTTGTCAATAAAAATATGATAGTTAATATATTGTTTACATTTTTTCGGTTGACAGCGTCATTTTTTCTCGGTATAGTTAAGATAGTATTATATAGCATTATTATAAAAAATATGAATTTTACATAAAAAGAGGTGGGCATTATGAAAAAACATAAAGCAGATATATTGAACTACACAAACCGTATGAGTGCGGAAAATGTAACCGCAAGCCGCATTGACCCTGAGCTTTACGAGCATTATTCCGTCAAGCGCGGACTGCGCGACAAAAGCGGTACAGGCGTTTTGGCAGGACTTACGACCATTTCCAATATCAAATCTTACGAAGACACACCCGAAGGGCACGTACCGTGCGCAGGCGAGCTTCGTTACCGCGGTATCAACGTAACCGAGCTTGTGCGCGGCTGTATTGCCGAAAAACGCTTCGGATTTGAAGAGGCTTCTTACCTTTTGCTGTTCGGGCATTTGCCGAACGCGGACGAACTGAAGGAATACTGCGACATCATGGCGGCTCTGCGCTCGCTCCCCACGAATTTCGTGCGTGATGTGGTTATGAAAGCACCGAGTAAGGACATCATGAATTCCCTGACCCGCAGTGTGCTGACGCTTTCCGCCTATGACAGCAATCCGACCGAAATGACACAGGAGAATGTTCTTCGCCAGTGCCTGTCCTTAATCAGCCGATTCCCGATGCTTGCAGTATACGGCTATCAGGCATACAACCATTATGAATGCAACGACAGTCTGTATATCCACCGTCCCGACCCCAAGCTTTCCGCCTCGGAAAATATACTGCGCCTTTTGCGTCCCGATAAAAAATACACGGCACTGGAAGCGCAGGTGCTTGACATCGCGCTGATTCTCCATATGGAGCACGGCGGCGGCAACAACTCTTCGTTTACCACGCACGTGGTCACCTCTTCGGGGTCTGATACGTTCTCTGTCATGGCGGCGGCGCTCTGTTCCTTAAAAGGACCGAAACACGGCGGTGCAAATATCAAGGTCGTGGAAATGATTCACGATTTGAAGAAGCATGTGCGTGACACAAGCGATGAAGACGCTGTGCGCGCTTACCTCGAAAAGCTGTTGAACCGCGAAGCCTTTGACAAAAAAGGACTGATTTACGGCATGGGGCATGCGGTATATTCCATTTCCGACCCGCGCGCCGAAGTTTTCAAAGGCTTTGTAGAAAAGCTTGCGGTGGCAAAGAACCGTACCGCGGACTTTGAATTATACAGTATGATCGGCCGTCTCGCGCCGCAGGTCATTGCCGAGCGCCGCAGAATTTATAAAGGCGTCAGCCCGAATGTCGATTTTTACAGCGGTTTTGTATACAGCATGCTGGATATTCCGCCTGAGCTGTACACCCCGATTTTTGCCATGGCACGCATTGTCGGCTGGAGCGCCCATATGATGGAAGAACGCACCAATGCAGACAAGATTATCCGCCCCGCATACAAAAGCGTATCCGATGTGGTTCCCTATGTCCCGCTCGGGGAGCGGTAAGAAATTGCTGTATTGATTTGTCGGCTGATTTTGTATATACTATGCATGAGAGATTCAGAAAGGAGTTTTGCCGTATGATTACAAGAACAGATATTGAAAATTCCATTAAAATTCTGCTTGTAAGATACCATGCGGAATATGCACTCCTTTTCGGCTCCTATGCCCGCGGAGAAGAGACTCCTGATTCCGATGTGGATGTTTTGGTTTTCGGCGGGGAGCATTTCAAAAAAAGCAATATATTTGCTTTCGCAGAGGAATTAAGACAAATGACCGGCAAAAATGCAGATGTGTTTGAAATCTGCGAGGTGGATACCGCTACACCGTTTTATGATAACGTGATGAAAGAAGGAATAAAGATAGCATGAAACAATCTGATGCCGAAAGAATCAGAAAAATTGTATCTACTTGGGACGCTTTGCAGCAACAACTCAACATACGTTCTATCACCCGTGCGCAATTGTTGACAGATGCATTTTCCCAATGGGCGGTCACTACACCGCTTTATAATATAGGCGAGCAAGTCTACAAAATCAGTGATGAAACAAAAAAGCAACATCCCGAAATCATTTGGAATGTTGTTTCAGGCTTGCGGCACAGACTCGTACACGATTACGACGGTATCAATTGGTCCATTATTGTAGAAGTTATTTTTGACGAAATGGATGATTTTGTAAAATCTATCGAAAACATCTTATAAAATTTAGAAAAGCGCACACTGAATTTCTAAAATTCAGGCAAACTTAAAGGGGGACGCCGTAACGCGTCCCCCTTTTCGGTTTTGTATACCGTTATTCGTACTGCTTTCTTGCCACGTAAGAGGTGTGCAGGATTTCGTGCGCTTTATGACTGCCGGGTTCACCGAGGAACTCTGCGTACAGCTCTTTGATGGCGCTGTTTTCGTGCGATTTGCGCTTTGCATTGTTCGCATCGGAGGTGTACAGCGCTTCGGCACGCTTCGATTTCAAATCCACAAAATTGTGCACCACGGCATGCTGAATCGGCTGACCGCCGCCGTTGATACAGCCGCCGGGACAGCCCATAATTTCAATAAACTGGTAGTCTGCAGAGCCGTCCTTGATTTTTTCAAGCAGGACTTTCGCGTTCTTTGTGCCGCTGGCGACCGCTACCTTGACATTTAAGCCTGCAACGTCATAAGCCGCTTCCTTGATATTTTCCATACCGCGTACTTCCTTGAAGTCCACGTTTTCAAGCGTTTCACCCGTCAGGGTTTCTACTGCGGTACGCAGTGCCGCTTCCATAACGCCGCCCGTTGCGCCGAAAATGGTTGCCGCACCCGTGGACTCACCGAACGGACTGTCAAAGTCCTCATCGGGCAGATGGCGGAAGTAAATCCCCGCACCTTCAATCATACGCGCAAGCTCGCGAGTCGTAATCGCGATGTCAACATCGGGGTAGCCCGACGCGGCTTGGTCGTCTCTGCCGACCTCGAATTTCTTCGCGGTGCAGGGCATTACGCCGACCACAACCATATCCTTGGGGTCCATACCGAGCTTTTGCGCATACCAGGTTTTCATGGTTGCACCGAACATCTGCTGCGGAGATTTGCAGGTGGACAGATGCGGAATCAGCTCGGGATAGTAATGCTCGCAGTATTTAATCCAACCGGGCGAGCAAGAGGTAATCATCGGCAGTACGCCGCCGTTCTGCACACGGTCTAAGAACTCGTGCGCCTCTTCCATAATGGTCAGGTCTGCGGCAAAGTCGGTATCAAACACCTTGTCAAAGCCGAGTCTGCGCAGTGCCGCAGCCATTTTGCCCTCAACATCTGTACCGATAGGCATACCGAATGCCTCGCCGAGCGTAGCGCGGATAGACGGTGCGGTATGCACAATCACGAACTTATCGGGGTCATTGATCGCTTCCAAAACCTTGTCGGTATCGTCTTTTTCAACGATTGCGCCCGTCGGGCAGTGTACGATGCACTGTCCGCAGGAGATGCACGCCACATTGGCAAGGTCTTTTTCAAATGCAGAACCGATGTGCGTGTCAAATCCGCGCGCATTGGCGCCGATGACCGAAATGCCCTGCGCGTCGCATGCGGCGACACAGCGGCGGCAAAGGATACATTTGTTGTTGTCGCGAATCATATGTGCGGCAGAGGTATCCAGGTCATAGCGGACGGTTTCGCCCGCGAATGCTTCGGGGTCGTCCACACCGTAATCCTTGCAGAGCTTTTGCAGTTCGCAGTTGCCGCTGCGCACACAGGACAGACATTTTTTGTCATGCGTGGAAAGAATCAGCTCCAGCGTGGTTTTGCGCGAATGGCGGACACGCTCGGTGTTGGTGAAAATCTCCATCCCCTCATTGACGGGATATACGCATGCGGTCACAAGGCTTCTTGCACCCTTGACCTCGACCATGCAGATACGGCATGCGCCGATTTCGTTGATGTCCTTTAAATAGCAAAGGGTGGGAATCTCAATGCCGCCCAGACGCGCGGCTTCGAGAATCGTACTCCCTTTGGGCACGCTCAAGGGCATGCCGTTGATTTGAATGTTAACAGTTTCCATGGGGCACACTCCTTATTTCTTCACAATCGCACCGAATTTGCAGGTTTCCATGCAGACGCCGCACTTGATGCACTTATCGGTATGAATGGTGTGAACTTCCTTGACCTTGCCTTCGATTGCACCTGCGGGGCACTTGCGTGCACACGCGGTACAGCCGCGGCACTTATCCGCTTCGATGGAGTAGGTCATCAGCGCTTTGCAGACGCCTGCGGGGCATTTCTTATCCTGAATATGCGCCAAATATTCCTCGCGGAAGAATTTCAGGGTTGCAAGCACGGGGTTGGGCGCAGTCTGTCCGAGACCGCAAAGGGAGTTCGCTTTGATGTAATTGCAAAGGTCCTCTAACTTGTCGAGGTCTTCCATCGTCGCTTTGCCTGCGGTGATTTTGTCAAGCATTTCTAAAAGACGCTTTGTACCGACACGGCAGGGGGTACACTTACCGCAGGATTCATCGACGGTAAAGTTCAGGAAGAACTTCGCGATATCCACCATGCAGTTGTCCTCATCCATAACGATAAGCCCGCCCGAACCCATCATACAGCCGATTGCCGTCAGGTTGTCGTAATCAATCGGGGTATCCATAAGCGAAGCGGGAATGCATCCGCCCGAAGGGCCGCCCGTCTGCGCCGCCTTGAACTTTTTGCCGTTCGGAATGCCGCCGCCGATTTCCTCAATGATTTCGCGAAGGGTTGTACCCATCGGGATTTCGACAAGCCCCGTATTCTTGATTTTGCCGCCGAGCGCGAATACCTTAGTGCCCTTGGATTTTTCTGTACCCATAGAAGCGAACCAGTCTGCACCCTTCAGAATAATCTGCGGAATATTCGCAAAGGTTTCCACGTTGTTTTCGGTGGTGGGCTTTGCGAAAAGGCCTTTGACCGCAGGATAAGGCGGACGGGGTCTCGGCTCACCGCGGTTGCCCTCAATCGAGGTCATCAGCGCGGTTTCCTCGCCGCAGACGAACGCACCCGCGCCCAAGCGCACGTGCAAATCAAAGTCAAAGCCGCTGTCAAATATGTTCTTACCCAAAAGCCCGTATGCACGCGCCTGTTCAATTGCAATCTGCAAACGCTTTACCGCAATCGGGTATTCCGCACGGACATATACATAGCCCTCGGTAGCTCCCGTTGCGTAACCGCAAATTGTCATTGCTTCGACGATGCAGTGCGGGTCGCCCTCCAATACGGAACGGTCCATGAATGCGCCGGGGTCGCCCTCGTCCGCGTTGCAGACCACGTATTTCTGATCCGCTTCGTTTGCCGCGGTAAAACTCCATTTAAGACCCGTCGGGAATCCGCCGCCGCCGCGTCCGCGAAGACCCGAATCCTTCACGATTTGAATCACTTCCGCGGGCGTCAGCTCTTTCAGGCACTTTGCAAGCGCCATATAGCCGTCAAACGCGATGTATTCATCGATATTTTCGGGGTCGATAACGCCGCAGTTGCGCAGTGCAACACGGTGCTGTTTTTTGTAGAAGTCGGTTTCCTGCAAAGACTTTACATCGTCCATGGTGACGGTCTCATCATACAGCAAGCGTTTGACCAAACGCCCCTTTAACAGATGCTCTTCTACGATTTCGGGAACATCTTCCACTTTAACCTGGCTGTAAAAACTGCCTTCGGGATAGACAATCATAATGGGACCTAAGGCGCAAAGTCCGAAGCAGCCCGTACGGACGACTTTGACTTCCTCTTGCAGTCCCTTTTTCGCGATTTCAGACTCTAAAGCGTCAATAATCGCGAGGCTGTTTGAAGAGGTACAACCGGTACCGCCGCAAACCAAAACATGGGAACGATACATTGTTTTTCCTCCTTATTTTGTAGCCGCGCCGACTGTGAAATCCACAATCGGGTTGCCGTTTACGATATGGTCTGTAACGACCTTTACCGCTTTTTCAGCGGTCATTTTCACATAGGTAACCTTTTCTTTGCCGGGCTCTAAAACCTCGACAATCGGCTCGTATTGACACATACCGATACAGCCTGTCTGCGAAACGGTTACGCCTTTTAAGTCGCGCTTTGCAATTTCATCGACAAACGCGTTTAAAACAGGTCGTGCGCCTGCCGCAATTCCGCAGGTCGCCATACCGACCACGATGCGGACGGCTTCGTCGCCTGTATCTTCGCGCACGGTCATTTTCTTTTTGGCATTCTCGCGAATCGCCATCAATTCTTCAATCGTTTTCATTGAGTTACACCTCCGTAAAGAGCTTCCGTATTTTCATTTATAAATGCACGCATCCATTGCACAACCGCAGGTTCCGAAAGCGGCACGCCGCCCAAAATCTCACGGATTTCCGAAGTATCCAGCACAAAATCTTTTCCGTCCAACCCGCGGCGGTACAAAAACTCGCGGTCGGTATTCATAGAGATAAGCGTTGTGACGGTAGAAGCCATATCGCCGAGCGGTGTAAAATCCACACTGTCGGTTTTGAATACAGCCTGCACGTTTGTGCCGATGCCGACCTTGGAAGAAACCGTAAAACTGCCGCCCGTCTGCTCCGCCGCCATTTTGAACAGCGGCACGCCCATGCCGACCTTGCGGGTGGTGCGGGTGGTATAAAACGGGTCAAGCACACTTTTTACCTGTTCTTCCGTCATACCGCAGCCGTCGTCATAAATGCCGACGGTCAGCGTGTGCGCCTGCGTATTCTCCAGCACCTCAATGCGTATCAGCGCCGCGCCTGCGGTAATGGAATTCTGTGCAATATCGAGTACGTTTAAAGACAGCTCGCGCATATCAAGCCTTGTATTTTGCCAGAATATCGGGCACGTCGTCCTCGGTAATCTTACCGTAAACCTCGTCGCCGACGGTCATTACGGGTGCAAGACCGCACGCACCGATGCAGCGGCATGCTTCGAGCGAAAACAGCCCGTCCGCCGTGCACTCGCCCGCCTCAATGCCGAGTTCCTTGGTCAGACGGTCGAGAATCTGCTGTGAACCTTTCACGTAGCACGCGGTTCCCAAGCATACAGATATGTTGTTTTCCCCTTTGGGGGAGAGCGAAAACTGCGCATAAAATGTGGATCTGTCTCTTATACACATCTCCGAGCCCACGAGACCGATCAGTATCTC
>UQFM01000042.1 GCA_900540295.1 uncultured Oscillospiraceae bacterium | reverse complement strand
GCCGCTGCAGTATCTTGGTCTGAAGTATGTAACCCGGGCGTGGAAGCACTTCGAAAAACAGGACGGCACGCCCTTTACGTCTGAAATAGCAGGAATCGATGTGCCGGTCTGGGAGGAAAAAGCCGGAAAAGCATAACGGGTACTTTCACAGAAAGAAAGGCTGACGCGGTCAGAAAAACAGCCGTCGGGGCGGCAGAAGCATTCGGTTGCGGCGCGGCGGGTGTTCTCGGATTCTCCGTCCCCGTCTCTGCCGCTTGTTCCGCCGTGCGGGCAGGTTCTTCTGTTTTTTTCGGCTCTATTGCTTTTTTCGCTATCGGATTTTGCATCGGTTTCGTCACATTTTCTGTAAAGCTGTCTCGCCTTACAGCTGGCGCAGTCGCTTGAAACGCACCCGTTTCCAGTCGGCGTTCCAGCTCCGAAATACGGGCAAGAAGCGCATCGGTATCCGTATCCAAACGCTCGTCCGCCATACGCAGTAAAGCCATCTCTACTGCGGTTCTGCGGTGTGCGCCGTTCTTCAAACGAATGGCGGTATCGTTCAGAATATCCATTGCGGAAAGAATGCGCGCAAGTGTAAAGCTTTCAGACTGTACACGTATTTTCTGGAGCTCCGCCTGCGGACAGACAATCAAATCTTTATAATTCGACACACTGCGTGCAATCATCATTGCACGGAAGTGTGAAATCAGGTCTGCAACCAAGCGTTCCATATTGCAGGCGTTGTTATACAGGTCGTTTAAAACGGTCAGCGTTTTTTCGCTGTCGTGCGCGGCGACGGATTCCGCAAGCGAGAATAAATGCTCCCGCCCCGCAAGCCCCGCCGCGTCGCTGACCACGGTTTCGGTAATCGCCTCGCCGTATGCCGCACAGCGGTCTAAAAGCGACAGCGCATCACGCATTGCGCCGTCCGAAACACGGGCAATCAGCATCGCGCCGTCATCCGTCAGAGAAATATTTTCCTGCACCGCGACAAATTTGAGTCTGTCGGCGATATCCTGCGGTTCAATCCGTTTAAAATCAAACCGCTGACAGCGCGAAAGAATGGTCGAAGGCAGTTTATGCACCTCGGTGGTTGCCAATATAAATTTGACATGCTCGGGCGGTTCTTCCAAGGTTTTTAAAAGCGCATTGAACGCACCCGTAGAAAGCATATGCACCTCATCAATGATGTACACGCGGTATTTCGCGTGGGTAGGCGTATAGTTTGCCTCCTCGCGCAAATCGCGGATGTTATCGACACCGTTGTTGGACGCGGCGTCAATTTCAATCACGTCTAAAATCGAGCCGCTGTCAATCCCGCGGCAGGTGTCGCAGGCATTGCAGGGATTGCCGTCCACAGGGCGCTCGCAGTTGACCGCCTTCGCAAGAATTTTGGCACAGGAGGTTTTGCCCGTACCGCGTGAACCCGTAAACAAATACGCGTGCGAAAGCCGTCCGCTTTGCACCGCCCCCGTCAGTGACGCGGTAACATGGGGCTGCCCCACAACATCCGCAAACGTCTGCGGACGCCATTTGCGGTAAAGCACCTGATACATCGGGAATCCTCCTTTTACAAAATCCATGAATATCCGAATACAAAAAAACACCTTAACTCGGTCATGCACCGTGCAGGTGAGCTGCGGCGCACAGGCTGACCGCTTAATGCTGCTCGGTTCCCCGCCTGACATGGTTCACGGAGCGCTGTCGCACAGGACCCACACGGCACACGACCCAATTAAGGTAGCATTATTATACTATGAAAAATCTCTGAATGCAAGAGAAAAATCGTTTATTTTTTGTTGTTATTTTGTGCAGAATTTGCTATAATATATGCATTATTATTGCACAGCCGTACAAAACTGTGCAAAAAACCGTGCAGTTCCAAAATTCTCCCGCACTCGGAGGACATTTTTATGTTTAACATCATTCCGCAGCCCAATGAAATGATTATTACAGGCGGTAAAACGTATTTTGAGTTGAATGAAGATACGACTATTACCAAAGTGCCTTATATTGACGAGTTTCGGGATTTTGTCAAAAAACAGTTTGACATTCGTCTGCACCGAGACTCCGAGGCAACGGAAAACTCCGTTATTTTAATCCGTACGCAAGAGATTTCGGATGAGGAAGCGTACCGTTTGGTCTCCCGCGACGGTTGCATTTACATTTACGGCAAGGCGGACAACGGCATTTTTTACGGTCTGCAAACCCTGAAACAGCTGTTACTGCAAGGAAACGGCAAAATTCCCGATATGTTCATTGAGGATAAGCCGCGCTACAAATACCGCGGCTTCATGCTGGATTCAGGGCGGTATTTTCAGTCCGTCAAGGAAATTAAGCGTTACATTGATTTGCTTGCGCTCCATAAAATCAATATTTTTCACTGGCATTTGACCGAGGATCAGGGCTGGCGCGTCGAAATAAAAAAATATCCGCGTTTAACCGAAAAAGGCTCGAAACGCAGTCACACCAATTTCGGTGTAAAACCCGAAAGCGGTTTCTATACGCAGGACGACATCCGCGAGATTGTGGAGTACTGCCACCGCCGCTTTATCAAGGTCGTGCCTGAATTTGATATTCCGGGACATATGGTTGCGGCAATCGCATGTTATCCCGAGCTTGCCTGTTTCCCTCGAAAATTGGAGGTCGCCACGCACTGGGGTGTAAAGCACGATATTCTTTGCGCAGGCAAAGACAGTACATATGCATTCGTTTTCGATATCATCGATGAATTATGCGAACTGTTCCCGGACGAATATTTCCACCTCGGCGGCGATGAAGCGGTGAAAATGCGTTGGAAAATCTGCCCGCACTGCCAAGAGAAAATGCAGGCGGAAAACATTCCGAACGAGGAGCAGTTACAGCACTACTTTATGAGCCGCGTTGCCGCACATGTAAAAGAAAAGGGTAAAATTCCGATGATGTGGAATTACGACGGCGTCGAAAGCACGGCGTTTTTAGATCGTGATATTGTTTGGCAAATCTGCGGCGTAAATAAGCAGAACGATATGCTGGAACGGGAACTGCAAAACGGCAGAAAAATGTTTAATTCTTCGGCGTATCCGTATTATTTGGATTTCCCGTACGCCTGGGCGAATCTCAAATTCGCCTACGAGTTTGAACCTGATATGGGGGAAAACATGTTCGGTGTGGAAGCACCTTTATGGACAGAATACGTGCCGACACAAAATAAAGCGGATTACTGTACCTTTCCGCGTCTCGGCGCGATTGCGGAAACCGCATGGTCCGCCCCCGAGGACAAAAGCTATGCCCGCTTCCACGAAGGGCTTCCCGAGTATTTCGATTTGTTAAATGCATATGACGTGCGCTATGCCACCATGAAACAGGCAATGCCCTCTTGGGGTCGCGGAAAAATACAGTCGCTTTGGTTTAACCGCCGTGTTCTGCACTGGCAGGGGCTTCACAATCTTATCGACGATGCAAAGGTAGAATCCAAAGCTAAAAAAGGAAAAATTTAAATTATTCTATATAGGGGTGTTCGTTTTGGCAAAAGCAAAATATGTTCTCGCCCTCGATCAGGGCACAACCAGTTCCAGAGCAATTCTTTTTGACAAGCGGGGCAATATCGTTGCCAAATCCCAGCACGAATTCAATCAAATTTATCCGCAGCCGGGCTGGGTGGAGCATAACGCGATGGAGATTCTCTACTCCCAGTTTCAAGCCGTGACCGAGGTTATCAATGCAAACCGTATTTTCACCTCGGATATTGCGTCTATCGGCATCACAAATCAGCGGGAAACCACGATTCTGTGGGACAAAGGCACAGGCAAGCCGATTTACAACGCGATTGTCTGGCAATGCCGCCGCACCGCCGATATGTGCGAGGAAATCAAAAGAGACGAAGAACTGACCGCATACATCAAAGCACATACGGGTCTTGTTGTGGATGCGTATTTCTCCGCCACAAAAATCAAATGGATTTTAGACCACGTTCCCGGCGCGCGTATTCTTGCCGATGCGGGGCAGCTTTTGTTCGGCACGGTGGAAACATGGCTTATCTGGAATCTCACAGGCGGCAAGGTACATATTACCGACTATTCCAACGCCTCTCGTACCATGCTGTTTGATGTGGATAAGCTGTGCTGGGATGCGCACATCTGCGAAAAATTAAACATCCCGATGAGCATGCTGCCGAAGCCCGTCCCCTCAAGCGAGGTCTACGGCGAAGTAGCACCGGGGCTTTTGGGCTTTGAAGATATTGTCGGCGTACCGATTGCAGGCGCGATAGGCGACCAGCCCGCGGCGCTGTTCGGGCAGGGCTGTTTTGCCGCGGGGCAAGCGAAAAACACCTACGGCACAGGCTGTTTCCTGCTGATGAACACAGGCGAAACCCGCGTGCAGTCCAAAAACAATTTGGTCACTGGCGTTGCCTGGGGCTTAGACGGCAAGGTGGAATATGCCATTGAAGGCTCGGCGTTCAACGCGGGGTCGGTCATCAAATGGCTGCGCGACGATTTGCGTCTGATTGACTCGGCGCGCCGCTGTGACGAGCTTGCCGAAAGCGTGGACAATGCAAACGGCATCTACTTTGTACCCGCATTCACAGGACTCGGCGCACCGTATTGGGATATGTATGCGCGCGGTACGATTGTGGGGCTTACGCGCGGCGTTAAGCGTGAGCACGTGGCGCGTGCGGTTTTGGAAGCGATTGCGTTCCAAATGACCGATTTGCTGGAAGCGATGCGTGCAGATTCGGGCATTGCCCTTTCGGAACTGCGTGTAGACGGCGGTGCCTCCGTCAGCGATGTGATGATGCAGATTCAGGCGAATCTGATTCGCACCAAGGTCAACCGCCCGAAAATGGTCGAAACCACGGCGCTGGGCGCGGCATTCTTAGCAGGTCTTGCCGTCGGCTTTTGGACGGATTTGAAGGAACTGGAAAACATCCGCAAAGTCGATAAGGTCTTTGAACCGAAAATGGTACTCGAAGAGCGTGACCGCCTGTATAAAGGCTGGCTTCGCGCGGTGGACTGCTCACGCGGTTGGATTGAACATTAACGCTAGAATTTTTTAATACGTACCTATTTTGTAGGGCGGGCATTGCCTCCCTTGTAAAAGAGAGGTGGCACGGCGAAGCCGTGACGGAGGGATTCATCGCCCGCGAAAGTCTGAGGAAATTCTGCGGCGGGGGCAAGCCCCCGCCCTACCGAAAACTTTACCTTGTGCGATGTGAGATTCTTCGCTACGCTCAGAATGACAAATTTGTGCAATCCCGTAGGGGCGGATGCCTTCATCCGCCCGAGCGGGGGATAGATTTTGTACAAGGCAAACGGACAGCCACAAGGGCTGTCCCTACGGTATGTGAAAACCGACAACGCATTCACCCGAAAGGAGATTCCTAAAATGAAGCTTACCTACAAAGGCAAATACAACAGCGACCCCGCATCACTTCCCTGCAGAGAACACATGCCGAATGCGGTACAGTTCAAAGAGTTCAACAATATGAAGCAATTCGCCGGCATTGCAAATGTGATTGCTTTTGTACTGACGGTTCCGCTGCTCATCGGGCTGTATTTGCATATGCGCGCCGATAATGTTCTCGGGTTCTTCTTCGGGCTACTGCTGTCGTTTGTTTCGCTGTTCCCGCACGAGCTTCTGCACGCGGTTTGCTTTAAAAAAGAAGTCTATTTATACACAAATTGGAAACAGGGTATGCTGTTTGTCACAGGCCCCGAAACCATGTCAAAAGCTCAATTTATATTTATGTCCTTACTGCCGAATTTGGTATTCGGCTTTCTCCCCTATATTGTGTTTATACTGTTTCCGAAGCTCACCTTTTTAGGGGTGTTCGGCGCGCTCAACATCGGCATGGGCGCAGGAGACTATTACAATGTTTTCAACGCCTTACGGCAGATGCCCAAGGGCGCACGCACATATATGCACGGGATGCATTCCTACTGGTATATACCAACCGAAACAAGCAATTTATAAATCAAAGGAGATACAAACACCCCATGGATTACGCAAAGGAAAGTCTGCGTCTGCACTACGAGTGGCAGGGCAAAATTGAAATCAAAGCACGTGCAAAGGCAAACGATAAGGAAGCGCTTTCGCTGGCATACACCCCCGGCGTGGCACAGCCGTGTCTGGAAATTCAAAAGGATATTTCTAAATCTTACGAACTGACCCGCCGCTGGAACACCGTTGCAGTGGTGACGGACGGTACTGCGGTTTTAGGCCTCGGCGACATCGGTCCCGAAGCCGGCATGCCCGTGATGGAAGGCAAATGCGTGCTGTTTAAAGAATTCGGCGGTGTAGATGCGATTCCGCTTTGCGTGCGCTCAAAGGATGTTGATGAAATCGTCAACTGCATTGCGCTGTTGGCAGGTTCGTTCGGCGGTGTGAATTTAGAGGATATTGCCGCACCGCGCTGTTTTGAAATTGAGAGAAAACTCAAGGAAAAAACCGATATTCCGATTTTCCACGACGACCAGCACGGCACAGCGGTTGTCGTTGCCGCCGCCGTTCTCAACGCCCTGCGCGTGGTCGGCAAAAAAATAGAGGACTGCACCGCCGTCTTTTCGGGCGCAGGCGCGGCAGGTATCGCGATTGCAAAGCTGTTAATGGGTCAGGGCATCAAAAATGTCCTGATGTGCAACAGCAAGGGTATTATTTGCGCAGGCGACCCAAAACTGAATCCCGCACAGGCAGAGATTGCCGAAGTGACCAACAAGGCACGTAAAACAGGCACGCTTGCGGACGCCATGGTCGGCGCAGATATTTTCATCGGCGTTTCTGCCCCCGGCATTGTGTCCGAAGATATGGTGCGCTCAATGCGGGACGGCGCTATCGTTTTGCCGATGGCAAATCCTGTGCCTGAAATTATGCCCGACCTCGCAAAGAAAGCGGGCGCGGCGGTTGTCGGTACGGGCAGAAGCGATTTCCCGAACCAAATCAACAACGTGCTTGCGTTCCCCGGCATTTTCCGCGGTGCATTGGACTGCCGTGCAAGCGACATTAACGAGGATATGAAAATCGCCGCCGCAAAAGCGATTGCCTCTCTCGTGTCCGATGAGGAGCTAACCGCTGATTACATTCTGCCGAAAGCGTTTGACGAGCGCGTCGGCAAAACCGTCGCCGCCGCAGTAGCGGAAGCTGCGAAAAAATCAGGCGTGGCGAGAATCTGAAAATCGGATTTACAAGATAAACTGAAGCCCCTGCGTTTCGCTTGAAACGCAGGGGCTTTTCTTGAAGTTCTTATGTTGTGCTGTCCTCGGTATTATCGCTCGGTATTTTGGGCATTTCAGGTTCCGCAATGCTCGTCTGAGTTTCTTCTTTTTGCAGAGTAGTTGCTTCCGTTTCGTTCCGTTGCTGTAAAAGACTTTTTATCTCTTCCAGCTCCTTTTGCAGTTTTTCATTTGCTCGGTTAAAATCATATGCTTTCCATACAAAATAAATCAAAAATACCGCCAAAAACGGCGCAGCTACTTCCGGAAGTACTAAACAAATATATCCAAAGATAATTGCTAAAATCGTCAGTAAAACGGTCAGTTTCATTTATCTTTCCCCCTCACGGAATAAATGTCCGTTTCCGTGTGTCAATTCTTTCTGCATATGCTGCATATTTCTCCGCAAATTTTCCTGTTTCTTCATTGTTTTTTATAATTATTATACACCGATATTGTTTTATGTCAATATTGGTTGAAATATAGCACAGCGAATTCCTATACATCTAAAAACTGCAATAAAAATATATTCTCCGAATTCCCTCTCACATTTTAGAATCCCTGTTCTACGGCATTTTCAAAAAGTCTACACAAACACCGCCACATTGGCACGGACGGGTTCATTACTGCTTTGGAACTCTGCGCAAACAGTTGTATCGCCCCACAAAAAACGAAGCCGCAAAGTGCCGAAACACACTTTATCGGTCATATCTTTTCCGTTGACCGTAATACTTTGCAAAACCGTATTTTCGCCGTTTTCGATATTCGGCACAGCGCGGATACGTACACTTTCAAACGGATGCACACGCAGTTTTTCCGCCTGCAACGCGCCGTTCCCCTCGGTTTGCAGGGTAATTTCAAAGGTGACGGCGTAACAGAGAACAGTAAGAAAAGAAAGAATGAAAGTCAGCACAGCACACAGAAGCAACATTTTCTTTTTCATCGGTTTCATCCTTTCTGTAATAAAAATATTTGTCATTCTGAGCGCAGCGAAGAATCTCGCACGGCACAAGGCGAATTTGATAAGCGCGTAGGGACGGACATCCTTGTCCGTCCGTGGGCGAACGCAGTTCGCCCCTACGGGTTGGTGTGTATTTTCACATACTGTATGGACAGCTCTTGCGGCTGTCCGTTCCGCGAATTCTTATCAGATTTTGCGGGTCG
Source organism: uncultured Oscillospiraceae bacterium (assembly GCA_900540295.1). Taxonomy (GTDB): domain Bacteria; phylum Bacillota; class Clostridia; order Oscillospirales; family Acutalibacteraceae; genus Fimenecus. The sequence goes on along the minus strand of UQFM01000042.1, from coordinate 7,698 downwards.
TCGAGGACGCCGACCCCTACGCAGTGATTGCGTCGCCATTCGTGTTGTGCGAATTTTGCGGGCGTGCAATGCACGCCCCTACGGTCAGAGGGGATTTTTGCATATCGTAGGGACAGCCCTTGCGGCTGTCCGCGGGCAATGAATCCCTCCGTCACGGCTTCGCCGTGCCACCTCCCTTTCACAAGGGAGGTATGAATCGCCCATACGGGACTGACAAATTACAGCGTGCAAATCCGCAAATATCTTGCAATCACCGAAAAAAATGGTATACTATTACCGAATATTGACAGGAGAAAGCTATCGATATGAAAAAGTACTATGCGCAGTACAAACTGCAATTCATTATGGGTCCCGCTTTCAAGCTGGCTGAGGCGATTTTGGAGCTTTTGGTACCGCTTGTAATGGCGCGCATCATTGACGTCGGTGTGAAAAACGGCGACGTCCCTTACATTCTCAAAATGGGCGGCGTGATGTTCCTTTTGGGCGCAGTGGGCTTGGGCTTCGCGGTCATCTGCCAATACAGCGCGGCGGTCGCACAGCAAGGCGTGGGTACGGCGCTTCGGCGGGATTTATTTAAAAAAATCAATGAACTTTCAGCAGCCGACAGGGCAAAATTTTCAAACGCCACACTGATTACGCGCATCACCAACGACGTCAATCAAATCCAATCGGGCGTGGCAATGCTGATTCGTCTGATGTTCCGTTCGCCGTTTCTGATTGCGGGGTCGCTTGTAATGGCAATGGCATTGGATCTCAAAATGTCGATTATCTTTTTTGTCGCCGGCTTCATTGTCAGCGGCGTGATGTATTATGTACTGAGCCGTTCTTTGCCGCTGTACCGTAAAATACAGAAAAAATTGGATGTGCTTTCGCGCATTACGGGAGAAATGCTTTCGGGCGTGCGGGTCATCCGCGCATTCGGGAAAAGCAAGCACGAAACCGAACGGTTCGGCGGAGCAAATACGGATGTGACAAAGGTTTGCGTCCGCGTGGCAAAGCTGAACGCGTACTTAAACCCCCTCACCTTTGCCGTTATCAATCTCGGCATTGTGGCAATTTTATATTTTGGCGGTAAAAATGTGGCGCTCGGCAATTTGATGCAGGGCGAAGTCATTGCCTTTACCAATTATATGACACAAATCTCCCTTTCTATTATTGTATTTGCCAACGTCATTGTGGTTTTCACCAAAGCGGCGGCAAGCATTGACCGTGTCCAAGAGGTTTTGGAAACGGAAAGCTCTATGGAAGAAGGCACGCGCGACACCGTAAACACAGAAAACGAAACGGCAATCGCTTTTCAGAATGTCGGATTTTCCTTTACGGATTCCGAAGAGCAAGTTCTTTCCGATATAAATTTGGAAATCCGAAAAGGGCAGACCGTCGGTATTATCGGCGGTACGGGTTCGGGTAAAACCGCGCTTGTCAATTTGATTTTGCGGCTGTATGACGCAAACAGCGGCGAAGTGCGTGTGTTCGGCGAGGATGTAAAAAATTACACCTACAAAACCCTGCGCGGTACGGTGCACATTGTTTCGCAGGGCAGCAGACTTTTCAAGGGCACGGTGCGCGAAAATCTGCTTTGCGGCAAGACGGATATTTCAGAACGGGAATTGGAAACTGCACTTGCCGTTTCACAAAGTGCGGAATTTGTCGGAAAACTGCCCAAAGGCTTGGATACAGAAGTGGAAGAGGGCGGCAAGAACTTTTCGGGCGGACAAAGACAAAGGCTGTCCGTCGCCCGCGCTTTGGTCGGAAATCCCGATATACTGATTTTGGACGACGCTTCCAGCGCGCTTGACTACGCCACGGACGCAAAAATGCGGCGCGAAATCGCCGCGCTTTACAAGGAAAAAACCGTTATTTTGGTTTCCCAGCGCGTCAGTTCCGTAAAATCGGCAGATAAAATTGTATTGATAGATGACGGACGCATCTGCGGCGAGGGCACGCATGAAACGCTGTACCGTGAAAATACGCTGTACCGCGAAATCTGCGATTCTCAGCTTTCCGAAAGCGAGGTGGCAGCTTCATGAAAACCTTTAAACGGTTGATGGTATTTATAAAACCATTTAAGAAAAATTTGATTTTGGCGATTGTATCGGCGTTCATCGGCATTGTGTGCTCCCTGCTTGTGCCCGTATTTATCGGTTGGGGCGTGGACTGTATGGTCGGCACGGGCGAGGTGGATTTTCCGCGCCTTTACAAAATCGCGGGCGGTCTGATTGCGGTCATTTTACTCTCCGCTTTGTTCCAATGGATTATGACCTACCACTCCAACAAGCTGTCTTACTATACCGTCGAGGAACTGCGCGACGGCGTATTCAAAAAACTCACGCGCGTACCGCTTTCTTACATTGACCGCAATGCGCACGGCGATATCATCAACACCGCCGTAACCGACATTGATATTGTCGGTACGGGACTTTTGCAGGGCTTTACGCAGGTGTTTTCGGGCGTGGTCACCATTCTCGGCACGCTGATTTTTATGTTCGTTTTAAATCCTTGGATTGCCTTGGTTGTGGTAGTCCTAACCCCGCTTTCGTTCTTTGTCTCCTCGTTTATTGCAAAAGGCTCGCACGACAAATACCGTGAGCAGGCAAAGCTGCGCGGCAAAATGACGGGCTTTGCTTCGGAAATGATTGACAGCGAAACGCTTGTCAAAGCCTATTCCATGGAAGACAGCAGTGGTGAAATCTTCGACGAAATGAACCGAAAGCTCCAAAAAGTGGGTGTGATTGCGCACTTTTATTCGGCGCTTTCCAATCCCTGTACGCGGTTTGTCAATGCAACCGTATATGCGGGTGTGGCAATTGTGGGCGCATACCTCTGCGTAAAAGGCACACTTTCCGTCGGGGAACTGACGTCCTTCCTCGCCTACTGTTCCCAATACACAAAACCCTTCAACGAAATTTCGGGCGTGGTTGCCGAATTCCAAAATGCCTTGGCAAGCGCCAACCGTGTATTCCGTCTTTTGGACGCGGAAGAAGAAAGCGACGACAGTAAGTTACCGAAATTAGAAGTCAAAAACGGCTGTGTGGATTTTTCCGATGTGCATTTCGCATACAGCGAGAAAAAGCCGTTAATTCGCGATTTCTCTTTGGATGTAAAAAGCGGGCAGACGGTGGCAATCGTCGGTCCGACAGGTTGCGGCAAAACAACGCTTATCAATTTGCTGATGCGCTTTTACGACGTCAATCACGGCCATATCACCGTGGACGGGCAGGATGTGTGCGCTGTCACACGGGACAGCCTGCGCGGTGCATTCGGCATGGTATTGCAGGACACTTGGCTGTTCCGAGGAACGGTACGCGAAAATATTGCCTACGGTGTAGAGAATGCAACACAAGAAGAAATTGTTGCGGCGGCAAAAGCGGCATATGCGCACGGATTTATCAAGCGACTGCCGCAGGGCTATGACACGGTACTGACTGAAAACGGCGACAACATTTCCGAAGGGCAAAAACAGCTGCTTTCCATTGCACGGGTAATGCTCCGTAAGCCGCCTATGCTCATTTTGGATGAGGCAACCAGCAATATCGATACGCGCACCGAGGTGCGGATTCAAAAAGCGTTCGCAGAGTTAATGGAAGGACGCACCAGCTTCATTGTGGCGCATCGGCTTTCGACCATCCGAAATGCGGATGTCATTTTAGTGATGCGCGACGGACAGATTTTAGAGCAGGGCACGCATGACAATCTGCTCTTACAAAAAGGCTTTTATTACGAACTGTATAACAGCCAATTTTCAAAAACGGAAGCCTAAAAAGCACCCCGTACCGTTAAACGGTACGGGGTTGCTCATTTTCCGTCAGCCGTGCACGCCGTCTGTAAAGCCCAGCGGCACGGTCAAGAACACGCCTGTATTTTCTCGGTTCAGTCCGCCTGTAACCTCTAACACGATTTTGTGTGCAAACTTTATGTTTTCCGCCGTCATTGCCGACAAAAGCAGCTTGCTTTTGTCATCGCTTTCGGGGTTCAGATATTTTTGCAGGGAGCTGAACACAGGCGGCTTGGCAAGACTGCTTTCCGCCAATGCCTGCAAAGCACCTTCGCAGTCCAGCATTGTACCGCCGCGAATCCCCGCTTCCATCATGCGCACCAAAATTTTCTCCATCATCGCAGGGTCGTGCATTACCAATATCAAAAGCTCCATAGCTTGCCTCCGAGAAAAAGTTATGGTATCATTTTATATAAATTTGTAAAGAATTGCAAGACCTGAGGTAAGAAAAATGGCAAGACATCTGCAATTTCAAATTGACGCACGTTTTGACGGCAAAAAGATACGGGATTACCTGAAAAGCGAAGCGAAAGTATCGCACCGCATGCTGTGCATACTGAAACGCACGCCGTGCGGCATCACCGTCAACGGCGCGCATGCGCGGACAATAGACATACTGCACACGGGGGATATACTCGCTTTGTCGCTTCCGAACGACGAGGTGTCGGTTACGCCGACGCCGACGGATATTCCGCTTGCAATTTTATATATGGATGACGATTTGATTATCGTCAACAAACAGGCAGGACTTGCAATGCACGAAACGCACAACCATCAAGGGGACGCCCTGTCAAACGCGCTTGCCTATTATCTTACACAGCACGGCGAACCCGCCGTATTCCGCGCGGTCGGCAGGCTGGATAAAGGTACATCGGGCATCGTGGTCTGCGCGCGCAATAAATACTGCGCCGCGCGGCTGTCGGGGCAAATACAAAAAACCTATTTTGCCGTAGCAGGCGGCGTATTTACGGACAGCGGCACGATAGACGCGCCGATTTACCGTCCCGACCCGAACAAAACCCTGCGTGCGGTCGGTGAAAACGGCGAACGGGCGGTCACGCACTGGGAAGCGCTTCGCACGGACGGCAAGTGCACCTTACTGCGGATTCATTTGGAAACGGGACGCACGCACCAAATCCGCGTGCATTTTGCACATCTCGGCGCACCGCTTGTCGGCGATGATATGTACGGCAGTACAGATTTACGGCTTGCACACCAAGCATTGCACTGCGGGGAATGCCGGCTTACACATCCCGTGACGGGAAAAGAATTAACAATCACCGCACCGATGCCCAAGGATATGCGGGAGTTATTGTAAAGGCGTTCAAAACTTGTCATTCTGAACGACAGCGAAGAATCTCACATAACACAAGGTAAATCTGTTTTACGCGTAGGGAACAATCTCTGTGTTGTTCCCTGAGGATTCATTAGATTTTAGCGGGCGCACAATGCACGCCCCTACGGGTTGCTCACCATCGTTTTGTACAAAATCCCCCCTCGCTCGGGTCGTCGCGGACGCCGCCCCTACAAGGGACAGTACACCGCCATTGGAATGTACGGATTTTATGCAGTGCGCCCTTACGCATAACTTTCGTTTCACGAGGATATAAAATGGTTCTAAAAATCACGGAAATTACGGAAAATAAAAAGGAATATCTCCCGCTTCTGCTTCTCGGCGATGAACAGGAGAGCATGATTGACCATTATCTTGCACATGGAAAAATGCTTTTACTGCAAACCGATACCGAACCTGTCGGCGTATGTGTATGCACGGGTGAAGGAGACGGCGTTTTTGAAATCAAGAATATAGCGGTCTCCCCTGCACATCAACGGTGCGGCTACGGCAGACGGCTGCTTATTGCCGCTGAAAACGCCTGCCGCGCGTGCGGCGGAACGGTTTTACAGGTCGGCACGGGAGAAAGCCCCTTAACCGTGCCGTTTTATGAAGCCTGCGGTTTCCGCTATTCACACCGCATACCGAATTTTTTTACTGAAAATTATGACCACCCGATTTTTGAATGCGGTATACAGCTGCGGGATATGGTGTATTTTCGGAAAGATTTGAAATGATATGCCCGCCCACAACCGATATACCTATAATTTGTCATTCTGAACGACAGCGAAGTTTTAAATTTATAAACTTCATATCGCTTCCACGGCACGAAATCAATTTGATAAGCGCGTAGGGACGGACATCCTTGTCCGTCCGCGGGCGAACGCAGTTCGCCCCTATGGGTTTGTGTGTATTTTCACATACTGTATGGGCAACTCTTGCGGCTGTCCGTTCGTTTTGTGCAGAATCCACCCCCGCTCGGGCGAGCACAGAGACCCGCCCCCTACGGGATTGTGCAGAATTGTCATTCTGAGCGACAGCGAAGAATCTCACACAGAAGAAAGCGCGTCTGCAAAAACCTGTATATAAATTACAATATCAAACTCTTGGCAATCTGCCGTTTATAATTTAAAAATTCTGCGGATAAATTGAAATTGTGCGAATGCGTGAAAACACAAGGAACGGGGCTCTGTGTTGGTTGCATTATTTAATCACACACAGTACCGTCCTCTGTGCTACTCTTTTCTGCTCTTTTAATCTTCATCTTCCATTATTTCAAATCTTTCAATCTGTTTGGTATCATATAATCTTAAACCCTTTTTATAAATTTTAGTGATTAAATATGCAAGAGCCTGAGAAAGGTTTGCACCGTTTGCACGATACTGCGCTTGCGTTATTTCATCTGTTGCTTCCACGCGATATAAGGAATCATATTTAATGAAAAAAGTAAAATCATTTTCTTCAAGCCATCGCAATAAATAAGATTCGTCAGGCAACCAAATTCCTTCTTGAACCTCAACAGGGAACTGTTTGTTTTTTTCAATCACTTTTCCGCCATAAACCCACTCTTTACCTTTGTATAAAAACGCCATTCCTTTTTCGTAATGAGCTGGGTTCTCATAATATTTATAGGTAAAACCTGACTTCTTTAGCTCTTGATAATTGTAAACTTCTAAAATATCCATAGATTATAATCTTTCCTATTTCACTTTTAAATTTGGAACAAATAAAATTCCCATAAATACCTTTGAAACATAAGAGGCGGTTCTCTGTGTTGGTTGCATTATTTAATCACACACAGTACCGTCCTCTGTGCTATATTTTACTCGCCAAACCATATCCGCAATACTTTTCCATCTTTCTTCTGCATTGCTATATTGCAATCTCCTCCAAGAGTATTTTGGTTCGAATTTTTTCCAAAAGATACTATCCATATTTCATCTTGATTATCGTAAAAGACTGATTGTGGCACATATTGCTGCGCATCTTCACTTTTTTCCATTCCATCAAAAATGGCTTTTGCTATTTTGAGTGCAGTTTCTTCATCGGGTATTACCGCGTCCCCTCTATAAGTTCCAATAGTTTCACTCCAATTTTTATCATAGAAATCTCCCGATTCATATTTTATCATGGCATTCTCCTTTTTACTGTTCCCACATGCCGAGTAGGATATCATGCTTAAAACAACAATTACAAGTACTACTAATGTTCTTCTCATATTGCACTCCCTTTCTATGATGTAGCACAGGAGATGGTACGAAACCACTGAAAAATGGTGCTTTCGTACCGTCCCTTGTGCTATGTCTTTGTTATAAACAAAACCATCCAATTAAAAACAGAAATATACCGAGAAAAACCCCACTAACCCTAAAACAAATATATTTCTATGAATAACTGTAAGATTTCCTTCTTTCAGTCGCATAATGGAAGTAGTAACAAGTCCAACCAAAATAAATGCACCAATTATAACGGGAAACATATTTGCGATGTTCTGAGCAGTTCCATGAATAACCCCCAGTGCATTATACTTATTAACGACCATTCCAAGAATAGCAACTGTCTCTTATACACATCTCCGAGCCCACGAGAC